>JBKJIA010000639.1:0-46091 GCA_046598735.1 Polyangiales bacterium | reverse complement strand
CCGCCCGCGCCGATAGGTAAGGTCACGCCTGCAAACACGGGCAGACGCAAGCCAGGCATCAGCTCGGGCGTGTACAGGCCGAACAAGATCGGATTGCTGAAGGCCGTGGCAGACTTCGGGCCCATCGCTACGGCGTCGGGGTTGTTGTAGGTGAGCGCGACCTTACCGTAGGCACCGATGTTCGGCATGAACTTGTAGCCTGCGGTCAGTGTGGACGCGAACGTGTCGCCCGGATCGGTGAGTGCAAGCGAGCTGTCGCTGCGAATCACCGTGGGAGCAATCGCCGGGCGCAACCCCCAAGGCAGCGAGTACTTGGGTTTGGGCGCCGGTGCAGGTGTTTGCGCCGAGACGGTGCTCGACGCAGCGCACACTGACAACATCGCGAGCCACTGACATGCCAGGGCGACGAACCTCCGCGACTGGCTCTGCATTTGATACATGGACTCTTCCTTTCCGACTACGAAACGATCTGCTCTGAGGGTTTGATGAAGCGCAGGCCTTCTGGGCTAGCCTCCGCCTGCGCGGTGACTCGGGGGTGAACCTGAGCTTCGAGAAAATCGAGGAGTCCATCGCGCAACGCGTCGTAGCGGGGATCTTCAAGCACGACGCGCCGTTCACGGGGGCGCGCAAACGGAATGTCTACGAGCTGGCCGAGCGTCGCTTCGGGGCCGGACGTCATCATCGCTACGCGGTCGGAGAGAAACAGACTCTCATCGACATCGTGCGTGACCATCAGCGTGGTTTTCTTGGACGCGGCCACGAGCTCAACGAGAACTTCCTGAAGCTCGAGGCGGGTAAGCGAATCGAGCATGCCGAAGGGTTCGTCGAGCAGCAATAGCTTCGGATCTAGCGCGAAAGCACGCGCCAAACCCACGCGCTGACACATGCCTTGTGAGAGCTCCCGAGGCTTACTATCTAGGCAATCGGCGAGGCCCACCAGCTCGAGATAGTAAGCTGCCGTATCGCGCAGCTGCATGCGGGTCGCGCGCGGTTTCACGCACTTGACCGCGAGCACCACATTGCCCAGCACGGTCAACCACGGCAACAGACAGGGTGACTGAAACACGACGCCGCGATCCGGGCCGGGACCTGCGATCTCGCGACCGGACAAGACGATACCGCCTTCGTCGATCGTAATAAGCCCAGCGACCATCGAGAGCACGGTGGATTTTCCGCAGCCTGAATGTCCGATAAGCGAGATGAATTCGCCTTCGCGCACATTCAGATTGAAATCGGCGACCACGCGCGTGACCTGACTATCGCGCCGGAAGCTCTTGCCGACGCGAAAGATCTCGAGGTATTTGTTCATGGCGCTGTCCCGGCCGTTCGTGGTGCCGTACGTGGCGCGCGCTTGGTTCGCACTTCGGACAGCAAGTAGTCGATGATCTCCAGGCGCTGCCGTTTGATCGTAAGGTCATGCGCCATCACCCGCTTGTCGCGCGGACGCGGCATGGCGACGCGAATTTCCGGGCCAAAGTGAGCGCTCGGTCCCAAGCTCAAGGGGATCACGCGGTCGGCCAAGAGTAAGGCTTCGTCCACGTCGTTGGTAATCAGTACGATGGTCTTACGTTGATGACGCAACAGGCCTTCGAGCTCTTTCTGCAGCGAGCTACGCGTCAAGGCATCAAGGGCTGACAAGGGCTCGTCGAGCAGCAACACTTCCGGATCGAGCGCAAGCGCGCGGGCAATCGACACACGTTGCCGCATGCCGCCAGACAGCTCGCGAGGTCTCTTGTCGCGCGCCGCGCTGAGACTAACGAGCGCCAGACACTCGTCCACACGCGCCTTACGCAGCTTCTCTTCCACATCGGGAAACGCCGCGCGCACGGCGAGCTCTACGTTTTCGTAAGTCGTCAGCCAGGGCAGAAGCGCGTAGTTCTGAAACACGATGCCGCGATCCGGGCCCGGTCCGAGCACGGGCTTGTCGTCGAGTGTGATCGTTCCCGTATCGGGCGTCAGCAAGCCACCGATCAGCGACACCAGCGTACTCTTGCCGACGCCTGAGTATCCGACGATCGCCACGAGCTCGCGATGCTCAACCGTTAGATCGATGTTGGAGAGAACTTCACGTCGAAGCTTGCCTACGCCAAAGCCCTTGGATACGCCTGAAAGTACGAGTCTGGCCATTACGCGGCCCCCAGGCGTGCCTCGGCCAAGCTCATCAAGCGATCGAGTGCAAACCCAACCAGTCCAATCGTGATGATGCAGAGCAGGATGTGCTCGTAGATCAGCGCGTTGTACTCCTGCCAGAGAAAGCCACCGATCCCGGGCGCGCCCGTCAACATCTCCGCCGCCACGATCACGAGCCACGCGATGCCGAGACTCAGGCGAAAGCCGGTCCACATGTACGGCAACGCAGCGGGCAACAGAATCTTGAAGAAGCGTTGTGTGGGCGACAGGCCGAGCACGCGTCCGACGTTCGTGTACTCCACGGGGATCGAGCGCACGCCGAGCGCCGTGTTGAGGACCGTAGGCCACATGGAACACATGGCGATCGTAAAGGTCGCGGCGGGCTCGCTCTTCTCGAACAACACAAAGCCGAGCGGCAGCCACGCAAGCGGCGAAACAGGACGTAGGATTTGCGCCACCGGGTCGAACGCCCGGGCAAAGCCCTTGGACACGCCGAGTAAGAAGCCGAAGGGCACGCCCATCACAATCGCAAGCGCATAACCCTGCGACACACGCACGAGCGAGTACCACGTAAACCGTAAGATGCCTTGATCGAGCTCACCGCGCTTCTCGAACGGTGCGAGCAAGTAGACGCGACTGGCCTGCCAGGTCTTGAGAGGAGAAGGTAAAGCGGGCGCCCAAGTCGCACTGCTGACAGCCCAGATAACGAGCACCACCGACGCTCCCAAAAAGGGCAGGAGTGCGTGTTTTACGCGGGATTTTTGCACGATTCAGCCTCTTGCGCTTTTCACGTCGAACGAGTTTGCGTAGGCGTCAGGCGAGGCTGGGTCGAAAACCTTACCATCGAAGAGCGTCTCCGGTTTGTCGTCGCGTCCGCCGTGCGCGTAGCCGATTTCCTTCATCGCTTGCTCGTACAAGTCGGTGCGCATCACTTGGCGGGCGACACCCGCGTAGTCCGGACTGCCCTCTATCATTCCCCAGCGTCGAAACTGCGTAAGCCACCAGGTTGCGTACTTGGGCTGAGGGTAATTGCAGTTGCGTTGGCTGAAGATCATGTAGTTCGGATCTTCCTTTTTGCGGCCGTCGCCGTAGTCGTAGTGACCTTGCAAGCGCCCGAGGATCGCTTCCGGCGGACAGTTGATGTAGGTAGCCTTGGACACGATCTGCGCTTGCTCGGGTCGATGACTGAGCTCGTCGAGCCAGACACTTGCTTCGTTCAATGCCTTGAGCACGGCTTTGACGGTCTTGGGATTTTTGTCGGCAAATTCGGCCGAAAACGCGCAGGCCTTTTCGGGATGGTCCTTCCAGATCTCCTGGGTCGTGGTGGCCGTAAAGCCAATGCCATCCTGGATGGCACGCGCGTTCCATGGCTCGCCCACGCAGAAGCCGTCCATCTTGCCGAGCTTCATGTTCGTGATCATCTGCGCGGGTGGCACGGTAATAAGCGAAACGTCCTGATCGGGATGGATGCCGCCTGCGCCGAGCCAATAGCGCATCCACATGGCGTGCGTGCCGGGTGGAAACGTCATCGCGAAGGTCATAGGAGCGCCGGCAGCTTTGGCTTTGTCGACGAAGGGCTTCAGCGCTTTGGGGTCGCCTGCGACCTTACCTTTGAGATCGGCTTTCAGCGTGATCGCTTGACCATTGCGATTGAGCAACCACGGGATCACCATCGGCTTTTTTGGCGAGCCCAACAGGCCGAGCGTCGACGCAATGGGCATGCCGAGCAGCATGTGCGTCGCGTGCAGATCTCCGTTCGCAAGCGAGTCGCGAATCGCGGCCCAGCTCGCGCCTTTCACCACGGTCGAGTTGATGCCGTACTTCTTGAACAGCCCTTTTTCGTGGGCAATTATGATGGGTGAGCAGTCGGTCAGCGCGATCATGCCGAAGCGCAGGTCAGTGACCTCCGGTCCTTCGCCGGGGGTCGCACCGGAAGCGGCCGAAGGATTTGCAGACTTCTGCTCTTTCCTTGCGCTGTCGCCACCGCATGCCGACAGCAGCGACGCTACGCCCACGCCAAGCCCGGTGTTGATCAGAAAGCCCCTGCGCGTAACGCTTTCTGTTTGAGTCGTGCTGCTTCGCTTCGTTCGCTTCATGAAGGAGCGACTATGCAAGGCTGCTGCCAAGCGTGCGCGCATGGGCCGCAAGCACACAACAGTCAGCGCGAGTCAGTACGAGAGCACGTTGCGTCACGAGCGCGAAACACGAGCGAAAGCAAACCGACCGCAACGCCGCGCGCGCACACGCTCAGGCCCGACGAAGTTGTAGAACGCGCGACAGATTTGTTGGATGCGCCGCTTGGCTCCCGGCAAGCCTCTATGCTAAGCGCGAGGTGCACGCGGTGAGGGAAGTCGCCTCCCGCTCTGCCCCAGCCTGTCTGTGTCCGAGCCCGACGAGCTTTCCCTCAGGGCGAGCCGCGGGATCACGACCCCGACCGGAGGAGAAGCGATGAGTACGAGGGCAATCACATTCTACGGGACCACCATCGGCAAGAAGGTGGTCATGGCCATAAGCGGCCTGGTTTGGGTCGGCTTCCTGGTCGGGCACATGGCCGGCAACCTGCAGGCCTTCCCGTTATTCGGCGGCTACGAGAAGTTCAACGCCTACTCGGAGTTTTTGCGGCACACGCCGAGTCTGTTGTGGGGCACGCGCTTCACACTGCTCGGCGCGATCGCCTTGCATGTGCATGCCGCCTTCTCACTCTGGGCGCGCAATAATGACGCCCGCCCCCGCGCCTATGCGCAGCGCAAGGATCAAGCGACCAACTACGCTGCCCTTACCATGCGTTACGGCGGGCTGACCTTGATAGCCTTCATCATCTATCACTTGCTGCACCTGACGTTGGGCATGACCGGACCTGCCGGTTACGAATTCGATCCGACCAATCCCTACAACAACTTGGTCCACGGATTTCAAAACCCGATCATCGCCGGCTTCTACATCGTCGCCCAGTGCGCGCTTGCCATGCACCTCTACCACGGCGCCTGGAGCTTGACGCAGACGCTGGGTGGCGATCATCCAAAGTACAACGGGCTGCGCCAGGCAGTCGCAGTAGGCGCCACGCTGCTGATCGTCTTGGGTTTCATTTCGCTCCCGATCTCGGTGCAGACCGGCATTTTGCAGCCGATTGATGGCAATTCAGCAGTCCTCGACGCGGACGCGGCGGAATAAGGAAGGTTCGCGAACATGAGTATCGAACTTAAGTCGAACGCACCGACCGGGCCGATTGAGACGCGCTGGGATCGCCACCGCTTCGAGATGAAGCTCGTGAACCCGGCCAATCGTCGCAAGCACAACGTAATCGTGGTGGGGTCGGGCTTGGCAGGCGGCGCAGCGGCTGCGACCATGGGCCAGCTCGGCTACAACGTGAAGTGCTTTTGCTACCAGGACAGCCCGCGTCGTGCACACAGCATCGCGGCCCAGGGCGGCATCAACGCGGCCAAGAACTATCAGAACGACGGCGACAGCATCTATCGCCTCTTCTACGACACGGTCAAGGGCGGCGACTTTCGCGCCCGTGAATCCAACGTGTATCGCTTGGCGCAGCTGAGCGTGAACATCATCGACCAGTGCGCAGCGCAAGGCGTACCGTTCGCGCGCGAATACTCAGGTCTGCTCGACAACCGTTCCTTCGGCGGCGCGCAGGTATCGCGCACGTTCTACGCGCGCGGCCAAACCGGCCAGCAGCTGTTGATCGGCGCCTATCAGGCCTTGGCCGAACAGATCGAAGCCAAGACCGTCACGATGTACCCACGCACTGAGATGCTCGACCTTATCGTGATCGACGGCCAGGCGCGCGGCATCGTCACGCGCGACATGGTGACCGGTAAGATCGAGACGCACTTGGCCGACGCCGTGGTGTTGTGCACGGGTGGTTACGGCAACGTCTTCTACCTGTCCACCAACGCCAAGGGCTGCAACGTTACTGCCACCTGGCGCGCACACCGTAAGGGCGCGTTGTTTGCGAACCCTTGCTACACGCAGATTCACCCGACCTGCATTCCGGTGGCGGGCGACTACCAGTCCAAGCTGACCTTGATGAGCGAATCCCTGCGCAACGACGGTCGCGTGTGGGTGCCCAAAAAGAAGGAAGACTGCCAGAAGCGTCCCAGCGACATTCCGGAGTCTGACCGCGATTACTACCTCGAGCGTAAGTACCCGAGCTTTGGCAACTTAGTGCCGCGCGACATCGCATCGCGTAACGCCAAAGACGTCTGCGACGAAGGTCGTGGCGTGGGCCCCGGTGGACTTGGCGTGTACTTGGACTTCTCGGACGCCATCTCGCGCGTAGGCAAGGCCAAGGTCGAAGAGCGCTACGGCAACCTCTTCCAAATGTACGAGCGCATCACGGGCGACGATCCGTACAGCACGCCCATGCGCATCTACCCCGCCATCCACTACACGATGGGCGGCCTGTGGGTGGACTACAACTTGATGACCAACATCCCCGGGCTGTTCGTGGGTGGTGAAGCGAACTTCTCCGATCACGGTGCGAACCGACTCGGCGCCAGCGCGCTGATGCAGGGCCTGGCGGATGGTTACTTCGTCTTGCCGTCGACCGTCGCAAACTACATCGCTACGCAGAGCGCGAGCGGTGCCAAGAAGATTGACGAATCCCATCCCGAGATCCGTAAGGTCGAAGCCGCTGTCAAAGCGCGCATCGACAAGCTGCTTTCGATCAAGGGCAAGCGCTCGCCGGATTCATTCCATCGCGAGCTCGGTCTGATGGTTTGGGAGTATTGCGGCATGGCGCGCACGGATGCAGGTCTCAAGACCTTACTTGCCAAGATCCCTGCTTTGCGCGACGAATTCTGGAAAAATGTGGGCGTTGTGGGCAGCGGCGAGGACCTCAATCAGAGCTTGGAAAAGGCCGGACGCGTGGCCGACTTCCTGGAGATGGCGGAGCTACTTGCCTACGACGCGCTGCATCGCACGGAGAGCGCGGGCGGTCATTTCCGGTCGGAAAGCCAGACCCCCGAGGGCGAAGCCCAACGCGACGACGAGCACTTCCAGTACGTAGCGGCCTGGCAGTTTCAGGGCGACGAGGGCAACCCCGGCCCGCCCATCCTGCACAAGGAGCCCCTCACCTTCGAGTACGTCAAGCCTAGCCAGCGGAGTTACAAGTGAGCGAGCTGAACATTCACCTTCACGTGTGGCGTCAGCCCGGTCGCAAGGCCGAGGGCAAGTTCGTTCACTACGAGCTCAAGGTCAGCGAGCACGCCTCGTTCTTGGAGATGCTCGACATCTTGAACGAGACACTCACCGCCAAAGGCGAGGACCCGATCGCGTTCGACAGCGACTGTCGCGAAGGCATCTGCGGCATGTGCGGTCTGATGATCAACGGCATCCCGCACGGTCCGCAAGCGGCGACCACCACGTGTCAGCTGCACATGCGCACGTTCAAGACGGGCGATGAGATTTGGGTCGAGCCCTTCCGAGCCAAAGCGTTCCCGGTGTTGCGCGATCTAGTCGTCGATCGCGGAGCGCTCGATCGCATCGTAGAAGCGGGCGGATACATCTCCGTGCGCACCGGCTCGGCGCCGGAAGCCAACTCCGTGCGCGTGGCCAAGCAAGATGCGGATCTCGCGTTCGATGCTGCGGCTTGCATCGGTTGCGGTGCCTGCGTCGCGGCTTGTCCGAACGCTTCCGTATCGTTGTTCACCGCGGCTAAGGTCGGTCACCTCGGTCTGTTGCCGCAGGGTCAGCCGCAGCGCGACAAGCGCGTCATCAACATGGTCGCCAAGATGGATGAAGAGGGCTTTGGCTCGTGCACCAACCATCGCGAATGCGAAGCCGCGTGTCCCAAGGAGATCAGCATCGCCTTCATAGCGCGCATGAATCGCGACTTCATGAAGGCCAGTGCACGTCAGCGTCCTGAGAAGGCAGTCTCAGGTCCGGGCTGAATTGCAGGGTGCCGTGATAGGCTGCGCGGATGCGGCGGCCTACGGCTCTCACTCACGGCTCCAAAGTGCGCGTGATCGCGCCGGCGAGCCCCTTCGATCGCGCGCGATTCGATCGCGGCCACGCGCTGCTCTCGCAACGCTATACGGTCGAGCTCGCACGCTCGCTGTTCGCCCGCGAAGGATTCTTGGCGGGTAACGACGTGATTCGGCTCGCGGATTTAGTCCAGGCCATTGACGATCCGCATGCACAAGCGATCTTGGCTGCGCGCGGCGGTTATGGCGTCACGCGCTTGCTGCCGGCCCTCGATCTGGAGGCGATTCGACGGGCAGGCAAATGGCTCGTGGGCTTCAGCGACATCACGGCCCTGCACAGCGTGTGGGCGCGCGCGGAGCTGTGCTCGATTCACGGGCCCATGGTGTGCTCGCTGCCCGACGCGAAAAACGCGTATCAAGATGCCTGGTTCGACTTGCTCGAAGGTTTGCCCCCCAAGCCGCTCAAGAACCTTACGCGCGTTTGCGGTGGGCGCGCCGAAGGGCGCTTGTTCGGTGGCAACCTTACGGTGTTGTGCGCGCTGGTGGGCACGCCTTTTTCGCCGCCCACAGATGACTGCGTGCTCGTGCTCGAGGACATCACGGAGCGTCCCTATCGGATCGATCGCATGCTCACCACGATGCTCCAAGCAGGCCTGTTTACAGGTGTGCGGGCGATCGTGCTCGGGGGGTTTATCGAGTGCAATCCCGGCCCGGATGGCACGTCCGTGGAGCAGGTTCTCTACGAACGCCTGAGCCCCCTCGGCCTCCCAATTTTATCCGATGCGCCCGTGGGCCACGTGGATGACAATCTGCCGCTGCTATTCGGTGCGCGTGTGCAAGTAGACGCAGACCGCGGAACGCTCGATTGGCACCAAGTCTAGAAGCAACCCTCAGGCCTGTTCGCTGTCGCTCGTCGCGCTAGATGACTTACGGCCAAGCATGGCCTTGATGGCTGCAAATACAGCGATTCCGCCCGCTACAAGTAGCTTCTTGCTGGCGAGCAGACCGGCGAGGATGATCTTGAACATGCCGGCCTTGAGCGCGAGCTTACCCGCTACCAACGCCCCGATTCCGTAAGCCGCCACGGTATCGACATCGGGATTGAAATCCGCGTAGCGACTGCCCGTGTTGAACTCCACGAACGCGAGCACCTTAGGCATCTCCGCCTTCACGATGCTCAGCTGCTTGACCGATGCCACTGCGCTCAGCTCCAGCACACCTTTGCGACCCAGCACGCGGATGTCGTAGTTCAAGGTGTGATTTTCGCCGCCAAAATCGAGCTCTTTCGCCCAGTACATCTTCTTGGTCTTGGCATCGTAGTGCGGGGGCTCGGCCCAACCGATCAAGCTTACGCGGCCAAAGCCCTGCTTTTCGCGCTCAGCGTTGGACTCTTGCGTCTCCTTTTTCATGTCCGTGAGCAGCTCTGCGTAGTCGACGTCATCGGCATCGTCGTCTTTGACGTGGCCCTCTTCGGTGTACGAGATCACGACGCCCCAGCTATCGTCGGCCGTAGGCGATACGGTCGTTGGAAACAACATGCCAAGTTGCGTGGAGCCGGGTGGATTGCCCCATGCCACCAACACGCGCTCAGCGTCGGCAGGGCTTAGGTAGCGAAAGTTGTTGGGAACGTTGAGCGTAGCCAGGCCGTCACCCACGGTGACCTTGCCCTGCTGAAACTTGAGGGTGGCTTCGAAGGCTGCTGCTTCATCAACCTCGGCTGCGGGCGCATTCGCGTCGCCTTCGCTCGGGGCAGCGCCTGCGCTGGGCGGCGCATCGGCAGGCGCTGCTGGCGCGGGCACGGCAGGTTCCGCAGCGGGCGGTGCGGCGAGCGCTTTGGGCGCAGAAATAATCAAAGCGAGGGCGATGAGCAGCGTGGTGCGCATGACGAGTTCCTTTATGTGAGGGCAACGCGGCGGAGTTCGGGAGGAGCGCAGAGCTTACTGCCAGAGCGCGAGGTCTGATCCTCGCTTCACCCCGACAGCAGTCGCGATGCGCTCTTCGGTGCCCTACGCTACCCTCGCTCAGTGCGCATCATCACCGTTGCCTTTGTGGGTATTGTTCTGTTGTGCGCCTGCGGCACCAAGCTTCCACCGCGTTATGTGGTCGAAAAGGATGTGGGTAGTTACCGCTATAGTCGCTACCAACAAGTGCTTGATGTGGAGATACCCGTGAACGGGAACCCCGCCGTGGGTCACACCGCCACTTACGTGCGTGGTGGCGATCAACTGCATGTCACGCCCGCATTCGTGAGCGTGTACGAAAAGCCGCGCGGCCTTACGGAAACGGCGCGCCAGCGCCTGCGCAACATGCCGGGTTACACGCTGCGCACGCGCGAGGTCCAAGGCGACTACGTGTGGCAGATTCAAGGCGAAGGCGGCGACATTTGGCTGCTTTGGACCTCGGGTCCCCACCTGATCAAGCTGGGCGTGCCAGAAGGTAAGACTCAGGTCCCAGCAGACTTGGCCGAGGTTTACCTCGACCTATACCCGAGCGACCTCGATTCCAAGGGTCGTGCCAAGAAAGATGCGCTAAGCGCAGGCGCTGCTATCGAAATCGAACGCGAATCCAGCCCTGAAACCGCCGACGAGGCCGAAGCACCATGAACAGTAAGGTAGACGACCTCGTCAAGCAGAGCGTAAGGCCTCTGTCCGCTTACAAAGCCTTCGCCAAGTCATTTCCCGCTAAGCTCGACGCCAACGAAAGCCCGTGGCCACTGCCGCAGGTGGCAAGGCAACGCATCGCGGAGCTTGTCGCCAACCTACCTTTCCATCGCTATCCCGATGCCGGTGCGCATGCCTTGCGCGAAGCTTTAGCGTCGCGGCTCGGAGTCTCGGATCCGGATACGTTAGTACTAGGCGTCGGATCCGACGAAGCGTTGGCCATGCTGATGCGCGGCCTGTCGCAGCCGCGGGCCGCCGATCAAAAAGCGCGCGTGATGTTTCCCGAGCCGAGCTTCGTGATGTACGGCATGCGCGCCATCGTCGAAGACTGCGAGCCTGTGCCCGTACCCCTGACGTCGCAGTTTCAGCTCGACATGACGGCGATGCAGACTGCGATCGAGCGCATGCGGCCCAACCTTATCTTTCTCGCGACGCCTAACAATCCCACGGGCAACTGCTTTCGCGACGAAGACATCGTGAAGGTGATCGAGCTTGCCCCGGATGCGTTGGTCATCCTCGACGAAGCGTACGGCGCATTCAGCGGCAAGACCCTGGCCGCCCTTGCGCAGCGCTACGACAACGTCGCCATGATGGGTACGCTCAGCAAGATTGGCTTGGCGGCATTGCGCGTGGGCTGGGTGCAGTTGTCCCGCAAACTTGCGGACGAAGTCGAAAAGGTCAGGCAACCTTACAATCTCAATAGCCTTTCCCAAGCCGTGGCCACGTTGGCACTGACTGAGCTTTGGCCGCTTCTCGAAGCTCAGATCGCCGACATTCGCCACGAGCGCACGCGGCTCGGGGACCTTTTGGGTAGTATCGATGGCCTTACTGTCTTCCCCAGCGACGCCAACTTCTTTCTGGTGCGTGTGACTGGGGACGCCGAGCAGCTCGCCAAACAGCTGCTGGAGCGCGGCGTCAGCGTGCGCGCGTTCAAAGCTGCTGCCGGGCCGCTTGCGGGCCATCTGCGTATTACCGTAGGCACGCCCGCAGAGAACGACTTACTACTCGAAGCCTTACGGTCCCTCTAGTCGCCGGCCGGTATACTCAGCCTGGCTGTTGACCGGAGCTCGTGGAGATCTTGCCTGTGGGCGGCCTTAGGCTTCCCGCATCCGCTGGCACAGGCACCATCCTGCCGGTGATAGACCCCCACGTGGGGCGGTGCGCGGGCAGCTTGTCACCAAACCATTCGAAGAACTGCAGCAGCGTTTCCTTCTGCCGCGGCTCGAGGTAGTCGAAGTTGGCACCGCGATCGCTGACTTCCCAAAACTCGCGGGATTCCACACCCAATAGCTCATCGCGGATCGAAGCCAAACGCTCAGGTCGCTCGTCCTTCATGTCAGTCCAGACTTCGCGCGCGAACGTCTCGTCGCCTTGCAGCAAGAAGTAGCTGGCAAGCTTGAGCTGCGCCTTGCGCACACCGCGCAACGCGTTCTCCTGCGTATCGTTCTCGCTCTCTTTGTCGACTTGCAAGAAGATGCGCAAGAGCGGCGCCGTGGCGGGGCTCTTACGGTCGAAAGCGAACTGCGTCAGTGCGCACATATCGTAAGCTACGGTCTCAAGAATGAACGGCAGCTTGGCGTTGAAAGACAGTAAGCCGTAGTACTTGAAGTACTTGGCAATCTCGATCGCCCGCACACCGGAGGCATCGCGCGTGATGGCATCTTCGGCCACCAGTCGATACTGATTGAGCACGTTGTAGGCAGTGCGAATATCGTGGGCGTTGATGGCCGAGCGCAGGTAGGTGTTATAGAACTTCACCACCATCTCAAAGAGCTGCACGTTGTTGTGGTCCCACGCGGCCGCCGCGATCAAGCGCGTGTTGATCGCGATAAGGTAGTTGATATCGCGCATGCGATTGAGCGCTTCGTTATACAAGCTCTGGTAGGCGCGCAGGATCTTCCACTCGAACCAGACGCGCCGGGCACTTAGGTCCACCAACACTTCTGGCGCCATCGATACAAAGTCAGGATTGTGCGCGAGCCTGCCGTCGATGCCGTACCACTCCTTAGCAAGCTCAGGTCGCAGGGCCTGATAGTCTACTAACAACGAACGCATGGCATCTACGCCAGCCATGGATACGCCCTTATCCTTGTGTTCCATCGCATTCAGCGACACATCGGCCAGCTGCTCGATGCCGCGTACGGCCTCTTGCTGCGCTTTGAGCACTGTGGTTCCGTGCGCGTGATCGGCGATGCCTGACAAGGTCTTGCCGCGAATGCGGTCCACGATGCTGATCGGATTCAAGAACTCGAACACGAACGCAAAGTAAGGTAGCAAGATCAGCAGACACAGCGTGAGCATCACCATCGAAACGCCGATGGCCACGTACGGCACAAAGCCGCCCACGTTCGGCTCGTAGTCGATGATCAAGTTCACCCACAGGCCTTGCAGCGCCGTGATCACGAAGAAGCCCATCACGAGAAAGTTGATCGGCTCATGCACGAACAATTCGGTGATGCGGTGCGTGTAGCGATTGGACGCGAGCTCTACGATGATGGCCACGACCGTGATCGCAATCGCGAGCACGGCCGCCACCACTTCACCGGCGCTGCCCAGGGTGTTTTGGGCAGAAATCGGATTGGGCTCCATGATCAGGTCGAACACATGGGCCGGATTGTCGGTGCCCATGGCATCGAAACACACGCTGACGCCAAACACGGCGAGTGCGCCCGCCAGCAGAATCCCCAGCGGGATGAGCCATATTCTCAGCTCTTCCAGCATCTTGCCGCGCGCTCCTGCCATGGTGCAGAGGGTACACTAGAAGCCGGCTGGGGCACGAGCGCGTGCAAAGCCTTACATTCTCGCCCGTTTAAGGCTTTTGCGGTGCAGCGCTTTCCTGCTAGCTTCCGCCCCCTTTTGGAGTCCCCGATGTCGCCGAGCACTGCGCAGGCCTTGCATGCTGATCGAGCCCTCACTGCGTTGCGGTGGGCGGCGGACGTGGCGTGCGAAAGCGCCGAAATCGAGGCGACTCCGACCAAGCCTACGGTTGAAGATTGGCAGATGTTGAGTGTGGCCGACGTGCGCGAGCAACTCGATCGTCTGCTCATGGGCAAGCGTCCCAACGATGGACTCGACGCGCTGCTTGACGTCGGCGCGCTCGATGTCTTCCTGCCCGAGATCTCGGAGCTGGTAGGTTTTGGCGATGGCGAGTGGCGCCACAAAGACGTCTGGAAGCACACCAAGCAAGTCGTATGGCAATCCGTACCCCGCCTGGAAGTGCGTTGGGGCGCGCTGCTCCATGACATCGGCAAGGTACGCACGCGCAGCGTCGGTGCCAATGGTGAGGTGCACTTCTTCGGGCACAGCGAAGCGGGCGCCTCCATGTTCAAGCGCAAGGTTGCCAAGCGGCTTGGCTTCGAGGGCGCGCTGCACGAGCGCATCCATTACTTGATCCTCCATCACTTGCGCGCGAGCCAATACGACGGCTCCTGGACCGACTCGGCCGTGCGCCGCTTTACGCGCGAAATGGGTGCAGGGCTCAAGGACCTGTTGGATCTCAGCCGGGCCGACATCACCACGAAGCGACCTGAAAAGAAGAAGCGTGGGCTCTCGCAAATCAGCGAGCTCAGCAAACGCATCAAGGATCTCACCGTTGAAGATGCCAAGGTGCCTCCGCTACCCAAGGGCCTGGGCTCTGCAATTTCTGAGGCCTTTGGCGTGCCTCCGTCCAAGCGCCTCGGTGATTTGCGGGCAGACATCGAAGCGCGCTGCGCGAAGGGTGAGATCACATCCCACCAAGATGTTGAATTCTACATCGCATGGATGACTGAGCACCGCAGCGAGTTGGGTCTGTAATCTGCTGTTATGTTACGGAGCCACGACCGGAGGCCTGAGCCCCCGCCTCTTGGTGAGCACATCCACCGCGCGCGCGCGTGTCTCGGCGCGCTTTTCAGAATCGAGCTCGGCG
The DNA here is from genome assembly GCA_046598735.1 of Polyangiales bacterium. GTDB lineage: Bacteria > Myxococcota_A > Polyangia > Polyangiales > DASUME01 > DASUME01. The sequence continues at coordinate 31,458 of JBKJIA010000639.1, read as the reverse complement.
ACCTGTTTCTCGAGCCTTGTCTTATCGGACTTCAGCTTGGCGTTGTCCTGCTCAAGCTCAGCCAGTTGCTGCTCCAACTTACTTTCGCGCTCGACCGCGGCATCGCGGCGACGGGTGACCGCATCTAGCTTCTCGTCGAGTGCAGCGCTGTTTTTCTCTAGCGAATCGCGCTCCCGCGTCACGTTTGCGATTTGCTTATCCAGGGCCTCGCGCGCCGCCACGGCCTGATCTCGATCACTGCTGATGCGATTGCGGTCTCGCACCAAATCCTCGCGTTCGCGGCTGAGACGCGCAGTTTCTTCCTTGAGTCGATCGCGCTCGCCGGTGAGCAACGCGCGCTCCGCACTCAGCGCTTGGTTGCTCTCGTTCAACGTATCGCGCTCGGCGCCAAGCTTGGCCGCACGCTTGTCGGATGCATCTGAGCGTTTGGTCGCCTCCGCCAGACGCACGTTGAGTTGGCGTGCGATCCCGATCGTCCGCTCGAGCTGTTGCCGTTCGTTGCCTAGGTTCTTAGCTTGCAACTCGATCTCAGCGAGCTGAGCCTCCGACTGCTTACGCAAGCTTTCACCCGTCTGACGTTCCTCTTGCAAAGCCCTACCTTGCACCGTCAGAGCTGACTTCTGTTGTCTTACCTGGAAGACCAAGAACGTAATCATCAGCAGCGCCACGGCCACGATGGGCACGATGCGCTTGAGCAGACGCACGCGGGCTTCGCGTTTCTCTTCGGGCTCCGTCAGCACGGCCAGTTGGTCGGCAAACTCCGCCGCGCTCGGCCTGTCCGCGGGATCCAGGCTCAACCAACGTCGAAAGTAAGGTTCGAGAAATCGCAGCTCACGCTTTTGGGAGAGATCGACCGGCACGGTTGAACGCTGATGCAAAAGGGGCATGACCTCATCGGTCACCACCGACGTTGCCACGCTCGGGTCGAGCGCATTGCGCAACACGAGCGCTAGCGAAAACACATCCGCGGCAGCTCCGATCGGCTTGTCTACCACGCCCAACATGGCGGCGCCGGTCTCGGGCGACGCGTACTCGATGGTCAAGCCCTTGGGGTTTTCACCACGTTGCGTGGCGATGCCTAGATCTAACAACACCGGCAATCCACCTGGAAAACCGGCTATTTCCGCAACGAAAATGTTCTCTGGTTTGATGTCGTGATGGTGGATGCCCACGGCATGCATGGCCGCAAGTCCCTGTGCGACGCGCGTAAAAATCGGACGCGCCTCGGCGCGCGACATACCTACTGCACCTGGGCCGATGCCGATCAGACGATCTAAGGTTTGGCCGCTATACCACGGCATCGCAAACCATAGGCGATCCTCGTACCAACCGTAATCTTTGAACTGCACCACGGAGGGATGACTGCAACTGGCGATCAACATTAACTCGCGCAACGCGGCTTCGCGCTCGATTTGCGAAGCAGACGGGCGATGCAGCAGCTTGAGCGCCACGTGATGGTGGGGAATCTCCCGATCCGAAGCGCGATACACCGCACCAAATCCACCCGAGCTAATGTGCTGCTCGAGCACATAACGTTGTCCGATTACGCTACCCACCGGCAGCGGGGCCTCGTTGGAGCTCAGAGCCGGCACTTCACTGGGAGCCGTAGCGTCGGCCACGATGCGTGGTCGCTCGATACTGACCTGTGCCGCACCTGCAGCGGGTCGAAAGGCTTTGAGCGTGCTTTGCAGCGGCTGCGGCGCCCCGTCGGCGTTGTCCTTTGGCTCCATAGCGCTGCAGTATTCGCCGTTGCAGACTCATGTGCATGCACAGCGTGAGCTGCCACGCAGACCGGCTTAGAAGCGGGCGCGTTGAGGGGTTTCGTAGTCGCGAACTAACAGCGCCATGTGGAAGCGATACTGGGGACTGCGGAAGTCGACCCCGTCGATCTTGACCGGCACGAGGCCAGGTTGCAGGTCGACGGCTCGCACGTAAGAAATTGCGTTGGGTAGCGCTGCCACCGCGCGGCGCAGGGTATCGAGCGAGGGAATCGTACGTGGCGGCATGGCGCGCGCACGAATGCGTTGGTCGATCCAGAAGCGGCCAACGGCGTCTGGATCAAGACCCAGGAACTGCTGGTCGAAGGCGGTGCGCAAGGGCGAGCGAACAGGGTGGGCCATCGGCACATAAGGTTCGCCGGCTTTCACATACGTGGGCACGCCCATGAAGATGTCGCGCACTGTACTGAATGACAGAGCCCGTGTGGCGCTGCGCGACGACACGATCACGACCAAGGACGAGCCGACGTCCAGTTGCATGCCTTGCGCGCGGACTTGCTGCGCGCGAAGTTGTCCTAAACAGGCGATGACTAGCGCTAACAAGCCGAGCATCCACACGGGTTTGCTGGTTGTAGTCATTAGAACGCCCACGCAACTTGAGTTGCAAAAGCCCGGAGGGAATCCCGTCCTGGCCCCAGATCATTAGCCCCGGGAAAGATCGCTTGTGCAAAGTGAAGCTTGAACGTGACGCTTTCATGCGGACGCATGTTGAGCCCCGCCGTGAAAGCAGCCGTGGCCGGTAGGTCTACCGTGTCCAGATACACATATTGGAGCTGGGTGAAAGGCATGATCCCGAGCCACCGAAAGCGGTAGCCTCCGATTACATAACCACCCACGCGGCGCGTGTCGGGTTGAATCAGATTGGTCTTGGTCGGATCGATCAGCGTCAGGAAGCTATTCTGCAACAGAGGCCGACCCGCGTCGGTGTACATCTTCGTGTTCATCGCAACTTCGCTGAACACCTCGAAACCGCCTTTCACCAATTTGGCATCCATGGCCAATGAGTACTCGTCGTACTGCTCTTTGATGGTGTTCTTCGTCTTCAGCTGCAACGAACCGCTCGGGCCAGCCTCCGGCGCGAGCACGCGCTGCGAGTTGGTGTAGCGCCCGTAGTAGCCGGATACTCCAACGGTAAGGTCACCGATCGCGCTGTTCGACTGCCACGACAAGTGACCGGTCAAGGCCTTGTTGGAGTCCATATCGTAGTAAGAGTCGAGCGGTCCGCGGCCGTTGGAGAGGCCGAAATTATACCCATAGCGGTGCACACCACTGCGCACTGCGCCCTGCACGAGCAAGCCCGTCTGACGCTCCGGCAGGTACTCCTCACCGACGATGTAAGGCTTGTGCGTGTCGATCGTCGTGGGCGTACCGTGGTCCACGTTCCAGATGCCATAGGGTGTCAACCACTGCCCTGCCACGATCGAAAGCCAGCCGACGGGCGAGTACTCAAGATGCACGCGCTCGATTTCGATCGCGCCTAGCTTGATAGGACGCTCGGCATCCGTGTAATCCTGGGCGTAGTTCTCGTAGTACGTTGGCCCCGTGCCCTGTTCCAGGCCCGACCGGTTCTTGCCGTGCGGAAGGTATGTAAACCGTACTTCCAACAGGCTGCGTAGAACCTTACTCATCTGCGAGGCGATGTAGAGATTGATATTGCCAACAAAGAAGGTCGACTGCGGCGGCAGGTAGAAGTCCCACCTGCTGCCCTTCTCGTTGACCGGCTGCGTGAAGGTAAGGTCTGCAAAACCGTAGATATCGAGCTTTGGAAAGCGCTCGCTGGTCTCTTCGCCGTCGCCGAGCGCAGCCAGGTCGACGTCGCCGGCATTGTCTGCCTCGGCCGCTGGCGCGTTGCTGTCGAGATAGTCCCACGCCGCCGGCGCAGAACCGTCGCCAGCCGCTGGAGGGGCCTGTTCTTCAGCCGCGGCCGCAGCAGGCGGTTCTGGGGCAGGCTCAGGAGCGGCTGTGGTTGCTGGCGCTTCAGGACCCGCTTGTGCGAAGGCGCTGGACACGCCGAGCAAGGCCAGCACCGCGACCCGAAGCGCGCGTTTAGATGCGGCTAGAATGGACACTTGTAATCCATGTTGTCGACGACGTTGGGTAGGCAGACAGTTTTCTCAGGAGCGAATGGGAAGGCGCAGCACTGCATCTCCGTGGGGCATTCCTTGCCCGGCTTGTCGCAGCCTTGAAACAAGCACACCCGTGTCCCGGAGGGATCGTTGGGATCGGGGAGCACGCAGTAGTTCGCCGTGAAGCTGGCGCAATCAGCGTCGCCCTTGCAAGTGCAGCCAAGGCCGGTGGTCTCGTCGCAGCCACCCGCCATCGCGCCGGCATCCTTTGCGGAAGCCACGGGTGCGTCCTTGATGCAGTTGAACTCCTCATCCGCCGTAGTGCCCTTTTCGCACACGCAGTAACCATGAGTGTACTTCTGACGCGGTCCGCAGCGCCTTTCGAAGCAACCTGCGAACAGGCCGCTTATCAGGAGCGGCACCAGCAAACGCAAGATCATAGGTCGCGCATTGGCAAGACCACGTGTGGTGCTCCTGCCATCCCCCCTCAACGGAAGGGTGCCCGAGTTGTGACGAGCCTCGCTAGCTGCAAATCTCGTTGCTGTACTATGAGGTGGGACACCGCTCACGCCGCCATGCCAACGTCTCCCAGCGTCACCTCGCGTGTCCGGCAACCTGAGTGTTGGTGGATGGCGACTAGCTCATGCCGCAGCAGCGCTTGAACTTCTTACCGCTACGACACGGGCAGGGGTCGTTGCGTCCGACTCTGCTGCCCACGTTGATGACCGGGGTGACCTTAGCGTCACGAGCCGTGCGCGCGGCGCACCAATAAGCGTAAACGCGCGCCACCATGTCTGGTAGGTCCGTTCGCTGCTTTTCGCACCAAGCCTCAGGATCCGCGGCAAGCTCTGGCTGCAATGCGGCGAGCGATTCAGGCGCGACATAGCCGCTCAACACCGCAAACGGCATGGTGAGAGCAAAGGCATCCAGATCGGCTTTCCAGCGGGCGTCGCTTTGCGTCACGCGCACATACCCTTTGCAGTAGCGCGTGATGGCGTCGCGATCTTGAGGCTTGGGCACCGCCGGCACACCTAACGCAAGGCACTGCGAGCTCGCGTGAAAATCCCGCATTAGCAGCGCAAACAAGCGCTCGAGCGCGGCCTTGTCCGGCAATTCTCCTCCCACGATCAGGGGCAACCAATCTGTGATGTCTTTGCGCGTGGGCGCGCTTGCGACGGCCGCAAACACCCCGTGTGCAAAATCGAGCGAAGCACCGCCGCAATCAGCGAGGAGCTGCCCCAGCTCTAGGGTTTCTGCTTCGGTAAGCGGCGTATGAAAGACTTTCACGTGCCTGCGTTAGCCGAACTGGACGCGAAAAGCCAATCCCCATGCTGCGCGTACGTGCGCTGCCGGCGCGCTCGTGAGCGCGCTGCAACGCGGCCATTTGGCGGGCAAATTGCGCTCGCCGGTAGGGCCTTGACGCCCACGCCCGGGTGGTTACGCATAGTGCAGACACCACCGGAAGGAGGAAGCCATGTTGACGCGTTGGAACAATTTGGGGGTGCCGGACATCGATCGCAGCATGTCGATGGTCGATGAGTTGCGCAGTGAAATGGAGCGCATTTTCGAAGGATTCGAACGGGACGCGGGACAGGGTGCGTTGCGTGTCGATATGTGGCCACGCGTCAATCTGTACGACACGGGTTCGGCGCTCGTCGTGCGCGCAGACCTACCAGGCTTCGTGGACAAGGACCTGGCCATCTCAGTGGAACAAAGCGCGTTGACGTTGACGGGCCAGCGCGAGCTCGAAGTGCCAGAGGGCTACGCGGTACACCGTCAGGAGCGTGGCGCGACCACGAGCTTCTCGCGCATGTTTACCCTTCCCTGTCGCGTCGATGCCGACAAGGCCGAAGCAAAACTGTCCCACGGCGTGCTTGAGCTGACGCTACCCAAGGTCCCCGAAGAGCAACCCCGGCAAATTACGATTCAAGCCTGAATAGCCCCGTGTGGAAAGGAGGCTCATCATGAATTCGCTCGAAAACAGCACTGATATGACGCGCCCCAAGAAAGAACCCGCCGCGCGCGCCCAGGAGAGCTTCATCCGTATCGTTCCGCCTGTGGACATTTTCGAAAATGACGAAGAGCTCCTGCTCGTTGCGGAGGTGCCGGGCGCCAACCAAGACACCATTGGTGTTCAGCTCAAACCGCCGCACCTTACTATTGAGGCCGAGCAGATGCGAAGCCGCGAGCAGGGCGCGAGCGCGCCGTTGGTCCGCTTCGAGCGAACGTTTCGTGTGCCAGACGGTCTTGATCCCGAGCGTGTAGAAGCCAAGCTCAATCGCGGCGTGCTGCGCATCCACCTCAAGAAGTCGGAACGCATCAAGCCCCAGCGCATCGCCGTGCGCGGCGAATGACAGGAGGACACCATGCAAACGACGGGGCTTATCGACCGTGTGAAGGATGCCTGGCAGCGCACCGCAACCAAGGTGGTTCGTGCCACGCAAACGATTCCCGTGAACCGTGGCGCCACGACGCGGGAGCGCCTGAGCGAGCGTACTTTCCTTACGCCAGCCATGGATGTGCTTGAGAACGACCAGCAGATCTTGATCTGCGTCGATGTGCCTGGCGCGCATCCCGGCAACACTGAAATCCATTGGGACCAGCAAGACAGCCTGAGTATCTATGTTCGCGCTGAGCCGGTGAACTCCGGCATGCAAACCGAAGCGGACTGGTATCGCGCGTTTCGAGCGCCGGACTACGTCGACTTCGCGCGGGCAGAGTCTCAACTCAAGAATGGGGTACTAACGATCGCGCTGCCCAAGCGTAAGGCAGCGGCCGCACGTCAGGTGCGCGTGATCGAGCACGTAGACTGAGGGCCGCAAGCGGGCAGCTGCGCACTGCTCCGCAGCTTGCATGTTGCGCCCGTCCCAGAACCCTGGCCCGTCTGGATTGACTCTACCTGAGTATTCACTCCTTCGAGCAGCTCACCGATTCGTTCGTGGCAGGTATGTTCCCGTTCTGTATGTAAGCGGCCTTGGCCATTCCGACTTTGCGCCGCAAGCAACCTGACCTTGTGCCAGTGGGCTTCGTTTGGAGCCGCGCGCAAGCTGCTCGTTCGGCGAGGTGAGCCCGAGGTGCTAAGCTCCGCAGCGATGGAAACCAAGCAACCCTCCCTCTTAGGTGTCGCCATCCGCGACCTTGCTCGCCTGCGTAAGGTCGCCTCCACGGTGGCACGTCACGGCTTTGGTGAGTTGTTGTTGAAGACGCCGCTCGGCCGCCGCTTGCTCGCGCGCGGGGAGGTCTCGATAGGCGACGGCGGTGAGCCTCCGCTCGAAGGCACGGCGCCTGTGCGCTTCACGAGCATGCTTGCCTCGCTCGGTCCCACGTTCATCAAGCTCGGCCAAATTCTCTCGATGCGTCAGGACCTGTTCGCGCGCGATTGGATCGCCGCGCTCGAGACCTTGCAAGATGCTGCGCCGGTCGTGCCGTTTGCAGACATTCGCCGCATGGTCGAGCACGGCCTGGGGCTGCCACTTACAGAAGCTTTCGCTACCTTCGATGAGCAACCGCTCGCCACGGCGTCGATCGCACAGACTCACTTGGCCACCACCCACGAGGGGGACCAGGTCGTCGTGAAAGTTCAGCGTCAGGGCATCGAAGACATGATGCGCGGCGACCTCGACCTGCTGTACTTGGGCGCGCAGGTGCTCGAAGCGAGCATCGACGAAATGCAGCTGGTGGGTGTCACGCAGGTCGTGACTGAGTTTGAAAAAGCTTTGCTGAAGGAGCTCAACTTTGGCGAGGAATTATCGAGCCTGCTACGGATGCGCGCCCTGCTCGACCCCGAGCGCACGATCACCGTGCCGCGGCCTTACCCTGAGCTTTCCAGCAAGACCGTGCTTACCATGCAGTTCTTCAAAGGTAAGCCTGTGCGTACCATCGAGCCCAGGACCGAGCGCGCGCGCAAGGCGGTCGAGGAGATCGTGCACTCCTCGTGCAAACAGGTCTTCCTGGACGGCTTCTTTCACGGGGACCCCCACGCCGGTAACATCCTGATCAACGACCAAGACCTGCTGTGCCTGATCGACTTGGGCCTCGTCGGCAGCCTTACCCATGAGCAGCGCGAAGATCTGGTTACCTTGATCATCGCCACGATCGCCAACGACAGCTCTACGATTGCGCGCGTCTTGCTCAAGATGGGTACCCCCACCCAGCGCGTCAGCCTGCAAGAGCTCAAGAGCGAGATCGAACGTATACGCGCCAAGTACTTGGTCGTCACCGACATTGGCAAGGTCGACTCCGCCGGCTTCGTGCAGGAGTTTGCGCAAGCTGCGCAGAAATTTCGCATCAAACTCGCGCCTGAGTATTCGATCCTGGCCAAGAGCGCCGCCACGATCGAGGGCATCATCCGCAACCTATATCCCGACGTAGACTTGGTCGGGATCACGCGCCCCTACGTAACCCAGGTCGTGGCCGATCGGCTGTCACCTCAGGCGCTGTTCAAGGAAGTGTTGGGCGAAGCGAGCACCCTCGGCTCCATGGTGCGCAGACTGCCCACGCAGATCGATCAGCTGATGCATGACTTCGAGACGGGCAATCTGCAGCTACGCGCAGTCACGCCTGAGCTCGATGCCTTGCCCGCCCTGCTGCATCAGGGCACGAGCCGCATCGTGCTGGCGCTGTTCGCGAGCGCTATGACCTTATGCTCCAGTCTTGTATTGCCCGATCATCAGCCGCACTGGATCCAGCTAAGCTTAAGTGTTGCGTCAGGATTATGTGGAGCGGGCGCCTGGATCATCCTGTTGGGGTGGCACGTCCTGGGACGGGGCAAGCCGGTCAAGCTCACGCCATGGGTGCGCATGTTCAAGCGTTAGAGCACGGGGGAGAGCCCATTCACGGCGTTGAGCAAAGCTTAGGCTTAGAACGCTCGCTTACTTGGAGGCAGATGAAGCAAGTCCTAATGACCATGTTCTCCTTCAGCGCGGGTGCGGGCGGGATTACTCGCGTCTTGATGAATCGCGGCCGCATGCTGCGCGAAGTAGGCATCGACGCGCGGATCGCGCTCTTTCACTGGGATCCTATGCTCAAGGCTACGGTGAGCTTACTGAAGCGCCAAGGTCGGCTTGCCACAGATCAGCCGGTGCTCAACGTGTACACGCACTACGCAGCGGTCGCGGACGGCACGTGCTCTGAGCATGGCGAAAGCCTTCCCGGCTCCGACGTGGAAAGCAGCCCTGACGGACACGCCAAGCGAGAGACCATCGATCCGTACACAAACCGTAAGGTACTCGAGCGATTCATATCGCCTGCTGGTCACTGCTACTTAGTCAAGCAGTTTGCGGCCGACGGCGAAGAGCTGGCTCGCGTGGAGCTACGCGACCCTCGGCATAGCGCACCGCTCGCGTTCAAGGACATGTCGGATCTATATACGCACTGGCTGACCGAGCTTGCGAGTAGCAACACCCCGTGCGCGATCATCGCGGATGCACCGAAGTCCGCTCCCATCGTGCTCAACGTACGCGGCGAGCACGTATATCGGATCCTGACGATTCACAACAATCACTACAAGGCACCTTACCGTTACGGAGCCAAGCTGCGCGGAACCTACGCCGGCATTCTGCGTAGCTTTGAAGCGGCCGACGCGCTCGCCGTGCTGACGCACCAGCAGCGCGCTGATATCGAGCGTGAGTTTGGCGAGAGCCAACGCATCCACGTGATTCCAAATTCAGTGACCGTGTTCGCGGACGGCAGCGAGCAGATGGAACGGGATCCGTTGCTCGTGGTGTCCGTGGCACGTTATCACCATCAAAAGGGCTTGAGCCGCATCATCGCCGCCTTTGAAAAGGTGGTGCACCGGGTACCGGGCGCACGTCTTGAGCTCTATGGCGCAGGCGAAGCAGAGGCTGCACTGCGCCTCCGCATTGCGGTAAGGCTCCTGGGCCACGCAGTCTTTCTGAAAGGGTATGCCGTGGATGTGGCGCAGGTTCTCAGGCGCGCCAGCGTTGCTGTATGCGGCTCCAAATTCGAAGGATTTGGAATCGGCATCGCGGAAGCATTGTCGCAGGGAACGCCCGTAGTCAGCTTCGATTGTGCTTACGGTCCAGCCGAGATTATCACCGATGGAGAAGACGGCTATTTGGCCGAGGACGAGGCAACGCTCGCCGAATCCGTAATCGAGTTGCTCGAAGACCACGCCCAGGCTCGCAAGATGGGCGAAGCAGGTCGCCGCAACATGCAGCGCTTTTCGCCCGCTAGCGTGACCGCCAAGTGGCTCAAACTCTTTCACACGTTGGAAGCAAAGGCGCCGGCGAGTGGCCAGAATCTCGAGCATTCGCCTGCTAAGCCCTGAGTGACACCCGCGGACAGCGGCGTCCTATGGCCCGGAGGCTTCAACCTTACTTTCCAAGCGCGCGACGGGCTTGTGGCGAAAGCAGGTATTGAGGACGGCGTCGACGATCATGTCACAGCGACCTCCGCGATCAAACTGGATCACTCGTGATGGGCGCCGTTGCTGCCGCGGCGCAGGTAGGCCGGGATGTCTAACGTACGCTCGTCGGGTAGCGCGCTGCCCGCAAAGCCCGTCGACCTTTGTGAAGCCTGCACGACCTGCACAGCGTGTTCGACATGCTGAGCCTGGCTTGCACGTGGCGGGGGCGGCGGCGCACTCTGCGTGCCGTACGCCATCGTTCCGCGCTCTGCGATCGGGCGCATCTGCAGAGCGTTGCGGGCGGGCGGGGCGATCACCTGCTGACGCGCAGCAGACGACGAAGCGGCAAAGCCACGCTGCACTGGGCGCGAAATGACTTCCTGAGCCACGACCGCCTCGTTGTCGAAGCCGGTCGCGATCACAGTCACCTTGACCATGTCACCCATGCTGGCGTCAGTAACCATGCCGAAGATAATATTCGCTTCTTCGTGAGCGGCTTCCTGCACCAGGTTGGCCGCCGCCTCGATCTCACTCAGGCGCACGTCCGGGCCGGCCGTGAAGTTGAGCAGGATGCCGGTAGCACCCGTCACGGAAACGTCGTCAAGTAAGGGGCTCGAAATCGCCATGCGTGCAGCGTCGAGCGCGCGATCCTTACCCTTGCCGTAGCCGGTGCCCATGAGCGCGCGGCCCATGTTGCTCATGATCGTCTTCACGTCGGCAAAGTCGACGTTGATTAGACCGGGATGCACGATCAAATCGCTGATGCCGCGCACGGCCTGCAGCAGCACGTCATCGGCGCGCTGGAAGGCTTCCAGCATCGACATGTCGTCGCCGGCCAGCGAGAGCAGCTTCTGATTCGGAATGGTAATGATCGTATCGACCGCAGCAGACAGCTCCTGGATGCCGAGCTCGGCGTTGCGACAACGACGACGACCTTCGAACGAAAATGGCTTGGTCACCACGGCAACCGTAAGGGCACCCATTTCGCGCGCGATTTGCGCCACGATGGGAGCGGCGCCCGTGCCCGTGCCACCACCCATACCGGCGGTAACGAAGACCATGTCGGCACCGCGCAGCGCTTCTTGAATGCGCGACACATCCTCGAGTGCCGACCTGCGACCCATATCGGGGTTGCCGCCAGCGCCAAGGCCCTTGGTCAACTGGGGACCGAGCTGAAGTTTCAGGGGAGCGAGATTTGCGGGCAAAGCCTGCGCATCCGTATTGGCCGCGATGAATTCGACGCCTTCGAGATCGCTCGAAATCATCGTGTTCAGCGCGTTGCCGCCGCCACCACCCACACCGACCACTTTGATGCGCGCCTGTAGCTCCGCATCCGCATCGAACTCAAACGAGATTCCCATCGAGGACCTCCCAGGGCCTTAGCCCTTCCCCTGCACCACCACGAAGTCACCATGCCCGGCGCTTCACAGCCATTTCGAATACTAAACTTACGTTCCACTTCACGAGCTAAACGCCTTATGCCCTAAGACGTCGAGCTCAGAACACTTCGCGAAACCATTCGCTGATGCGCGAGCCGAAGCCGCGCGGCGGAGGCATGTCGAGCATGACCTCATCCGACGTCACCTTTTGCTGCCTCAGCATTTCGGCTCCGTACTTCACGAGCCCCACGCCCGTGGCGTAACTGGGGCTCTTCACCACGTCGACCAAACCACCCACGCCCACGGGCGCGCCGCGGCGCACGGGCAAACACAAGACCTGCTCCGCCATCTCCGGCATGCCGTCTAGTAAGGTGCTGCCACCCGTGATCACCACGCCAGAGGGCAACATATCCACATACCCACTTTCATGGATCACGTGCTTGACCGCTTGGAAAATCTCTTCGACGCGCGGCTCGATGATTTCAGCGAGCACGCGGCGTGGCAGCACGCGCGGACCGCGACCACCGACCGAAGGCACCTCGATCGTCTCTTCGTCGTCGACCATCGATGTCAGCGCGCAGCCGTATTTAATCTTGATGCGCTCGGCCTCTGCCACGGGCGTACGCAAGCCGGAGGCGACGTCATTGGTAAGGTTAAGACCACCGATCGGAATCACAGTGGTGTGTACCACTGCACCGTTGACGTAAATGATGAGGTCGGTCGTACCCCCACCGATGTCGATCAGCGCCACGCCGATTTCTCGTTCGTCTGCGGACAACACGGCAAAGGCGCTGGCCAGGGGCTCGAGCACTACTTCTGCCACGTGCAAGTTCACGCGCTCTGCGCACTTGATGATGTTCTCTACCGCGTGGGAAGCCGCAGTCACGAGGTGACAACGCGCTTCCAGGCGCACGCCGCTCATGCCGATGGGCTCGGGGATCCCGTCATGCCCGTCCACTAAGAATTCCTGGGGCAACACATGCAGAACCTGACGGTCCGAGGGCAGCGGAATGGCCTTGGCCTGTTCGAGCACGCGGTCCACGTCGGCCTGGGTGACTTCGCGATTCGAAATCGCCGCCACACCTTCTTTGTTGAAGCCAGTGACGTGACTGCCCGCGATGCCGGCATACACCGTGTTGATCTTGATGCCGCTCATCGTCTCGGCCTGTTCGATGGCCTGCTTGATGGCGCGCACGGTTGCGTCGATGTTGACGACCACACCCTTCTTCAGACCGTTCGAAGGAACCGATCCGATTCCGATGATGTCGACACCATCTTCGGTTTGCTCCGCCACGATGACGCTGACCTTGGTGGTACCAAGGTCCAAGCCAGCGATGACTTCATTTTCCGAATACCCATGCGAGTAGTCCGGCATGAGACTCGAGCTCCGTTCACGACGCATATGAACGGGATTACACAGCTGCGCGCCGACACACAACTTTCTAACAAAGATTGGTGCGACTCCGCGTACACGGGCTCGCGTGAGTGCCGCTCAGCGCAAGCGCACGGTCACGCGGTCGGGGCGCTTTTCGTTGTCGAGGTACACGTACTCAGCGCGCGCACGCTCGCGCTCTAGGCGATCGAAAACCTTCTTCATCCTGCGTAGTTTCTGCTCAAACGGAGGAAGTCCTAGACGTACGTGCGTGAGCTCGTCGCCGACGTAGAGCGAAAAACCTTCGCCGGCTTCCACGTGGATTTCGCCGATCGATACCCGCTTCTCTAGACCGGTGTCGCGCAATTGCTGAAGCAGCGCCACGGCGCGCAACAAGATGGTGCGACGAAACTCCGGATCGGTCCCAAAGCGCTGTCGCTCTACACCGGTAATGACCGGAAGGTCGATGGGATCCTCGCCTTCGAGACGCTTGAACAGACTGCCTTCGTCGCTGACGAGATAGAGCGCGCTTGCCTCATCGCAGCTGGCATCGGGTGAGCTCGCTGCACCCGCTTCGCACGCCTCGAGCACGAGCAACGCAACGGGTTCGCGCTCACGTAGCGTGATCTCGAATTTGCCCGGCAACCTGCGCGTGACACTCGCCGACGCGATCCAGGGATGCGAAAGCAGACGGGACTGCACATCTTCCGGACTGCGCGTGAACACGTTGCTGCCCACGTCGATGCCGGCCGCCTCCAGCAATTCATCGCGCTCTATGCGCGCTAGACCCTTGATGTCCACGCGCTCGATCGCAAATGCCGGCGAAGTGGTGAGGTGGTGCTGAAGCAGCCGACCGACTGCGACAGCGCCCCCTATTGCCAACAACACCCCCAGCGTGCGCAGCAGGAACAGGCCCGGGCGACGCAGACGCGAGCCGAGCGCGCCAAGTGGCCGCAACGTGGCGCGAAGGCGATCGGCAACGCTGACCTTGGGCGTGAGCGCAGGCGTGCCTTTGCGCTTCGAGGGTACCTCCGAGTGCGACACCCTCAGGTTGCGCGGGCGCGGTCGCCTGGCAACCTCGCCGCTATCCTCGCGCTGCTGCTGCGCCCGCTTCTTCGCTTGAACCTCACGCGCCACTGACGGCTTCGCCTCCCTGCGTCCAACGAGAGTAAAGCGTTCTGCCCACGCGCGTGATGTTTCCTGCACCCAGCGTGATCACGATGTCTCCGGGCTCGGCGCGTTGGTCAATCACCTGGACTAAATCGTCCACGTTTGCCACATGGGTCACATCGCGATGCCCGTGCGCGCGAATCGCTTGCGCAAGATGGGCGCTGTCGGCGCCCTCGATCAACGCTTCGCCCGCTGCGTACACGTCCGTCAGCAGCAGCACGTCCGCGCGATTGAAAGCGCGGGTGAGCTCATCGAAGCAGTGGTGCGTACGCGAATAGCGATGCGGTTGAAACGCCACGATGATGCGCCGACCGTAGGCGCGCTGCGCCGCTTCCAGCGTCGCAATCACCTCGGCTGGATGGTGACCATAATCGTCCACGATGGTAATGCCGTTGTGCTCACCCACGATGGTAAAGCGCCGTTGCACGCCAGCGAAACCAGCCAGCGAGGTCTTCACCTTCTCGAGATCCACTTGCAATTCGTCTGCTACAGCGATGGTCGCGAGGGCATTGAGCACGTTGTGCATGCCGGGCATGCGCACTTCGAAGCGACCCAACTTTTCGCCGCGTCGGAGTACATCGAACGCGGTGGCAAGGCCCTTCACTTCTGGATTCCTAGCGCGATAGTCGGCTTGCGCCGCAAGACCGTAAGTCGCCACACGCTTGTCGATGCGCGGCAAAATGTCCTGCACGTGCGGATGATCGAGGCACGCGATCACGACACCGTAAAACGGCACGCGATTCGCAAAGCTGGCAAATGCATCTTTGACGTGCGCGTGATCCCCGTAGAAATCCAAATGCTCCGCATCGATGTTCGTGATCACCGCCAGGGTGGGCGAAAGATGCAAAAACGAGCCATCAGACTCATCCGCTTCGGCCACGAGAAGGTCACCCGCACCGCGCGCCGCGTTGGTACCGATGGCGTTGAGCTTGCCGCCGATCACCACCGTGGGATCGAGCCCCGCATCGCGCAATACAGTGGCCACGAGCGATGTGGTGGTGGTCTTACCGTGTGAGCCTGCGATGGCGATGCCATCTTTGAGGCGCATCAGCTCGGCCAGCATCTCCGCACGCGGGATGACTGGAATTCCCCGCTCACGCGCCGCGACCAGCTCCGGGTTATCGCGCTTGATCGCCGAAGAAAACACCACGACATCGGAGCGTTGAAGATTGTCCGCGCGGTGGCCGACTTCGCAAATCGCTCCTAGCCCGCGCAAACGCGCGAGCGCGCCGGACTCGCGCACGTCAGAGCCCGTCACCGCAAAATCATGGGCCAGCAAGACTTCGGCGATGCCGCTCATGCCGATGCCGCCAATGCCTACAAAATGTATCGAACGAACACGACCTCGGAACATCGTTACTCCGCGCTAGCGACAGCTCGCATCCCGTAATAGCGGTCCGCTTGGCTCCACGCTACGGAGCGGTGTCGCGCACGCTTGCGCGCACGGCTCAGCTCCATCTCCCGACGCTGGGCGGCCGCGGGCGGAAAGCTCGACACCAGGCGGCGCACGGGTTCCGTATCGCCGGTCGTGGCGCTCGCATTATCATCGGCTTCCGGCTCGTCGTCGGAGTCTCCCGGCTCTTCCATGGAAGCGCAGCCGAGCCACGCACACAGGTCATCTACGATGGCCGCTGCTGCATCGGGCCGGCCCAGCGCGCGCGCGGCCTCCGCCATCTTGCGCCGCTTATCCGGTTGCGAGATGAGCGTGCCCACCGTGCGCGCCAAGTGCTCCACCGTAAGGTCGGATTCGCGAATCGCCAAGGCCGCGCCGCGACGCTGGAGCGCTTCAGCGTTGTGCCATTGATGATCATCGGCAGCGAACGGGAACGGCACGAGGATCGAGGGGCGACCCACTGCGCAAATCTCCGCCAGCGAAGTCGCGCCGGCGCGCGTGATCACCACCGCAGCCGAACCGTAAGCTCGGGCCATATCGTCGATGAACGGTGTCACTGTCGCTGTCACGCCCAGCTCTGCGTAACGCGCTCGCACCACATCGCACATGGTATGGCCGGTCTGATGCACGATCTCGATGCCGGCCGCTGCGATGCCTGCGCGCGCCAAAGCGTCAGGTACGATCTCGTTCAACACGCGTGCGCCTTGCGAGCCACCGATCACGAGGATGCGGCGCGCGCGCATCTCAAAGCCCGCGGGATCCATCCGCGCCATGTGACCTGGGGTGACGAACTGACGGCGCACGGGATTACCCAGCACTCGCACGCCCGACGTAGGGAACTGACGCTCGGTCTCCTCAAAGCTCAGGTAGGCGCGATCCACCACGCGAGCGAGCAAACGATTGGTAAGGCCCACGTGGGCATTCTGCTCGAGCAATGCCGTGGGGAAACCTAAGGTCTTGGCGGCGAGCACCATCGGACCTGCGGCATACCCACCCACCCCGATCACAACGTCCGGGCGAAAGCTGCGCAAGATGCGCGCGGCCTGCAAACCAGCCTGCGGGAGACCACTCAAGTTCTTGAGCAAGTCTTTGGTCGAGCGACCCTTGAGCGGACCTACGTCGATGCACTCCAGGCGCTCACCCAACGCAGGAACAACGCGCGTCTCGATGCCGCGCGCTGTACCCACGAACAACGTGGCGAGATCGGGCTCGCGGCGCTTGAGCTCTTCGTACACGGCGATGCCTGGGAACAAATGCCCCCCTGTACCACCCCCCGCTAAGATCACGCGTCCGAGCATGTCGTCCTCCCCTATACCGTCTGCGTCGCTTGCGCAGCGAGCCGCAAGCGACGGTTTCTCGTGGCCGACACGATCTTAGGTGCGCGCTCGGACTGTTCAGTCTTTGCGAGCCCCTTCGTGCGCACTTTACTACGTGCCCTCGATACGTTGAGAAGCATGCCCACGGCCGCACAGTTCACTAGCAAGGATGAGCCACCAAAGCTGATAAAAGGCAACGTCAAACCCTTGGTCGGTAGCAAACCCAACACCACCGCCAAGTTGGTGACTGCCTGGATGCCCACGAACATCGTGAGCCCGACGGCCAGGTACGTACCGTAGTCATCGACCGCGCGCAGGGCTGCACGCACGCCGCAGATCACCACCACCAAAAAGCACAGCACGAGCAGCGTGAAGCCCACGAAGCCAAGTTCTTCTGCCACGATCGCAGCGATGAAGTCGGTGTGCGCTTCAGGCAAGAACAACAACTTCTGACGGCTGTCGCCAAGGCCCACGCCAAGTGGACCGCCCGCGCCAAAGCTCATCCATGACTCGACGATCTGATAGCCGCCGCGCATGCGGTACTTGAAGGGATCGCTAAACGCGATGATGCGCTCCCAACGGTAAGCCGACGATCGCACGAGGGCGAACGCGATGGGTAAGGCAATACCCGCACCAGCGAGCATGTAACCTAACTTCGCACCTGCCGTGAACATGAGCACGAAGGTTAAAAGCACCAGGATCACGGAGCTACCAAAGTCCGGCTGGGCCATGCACAGCACGACGAGAAATCCGGCCATCATCACATGCGGCAAGAAGCCCACCGCGAAGGTACGGATGTTGTCGACCTTGCGTGCCAAAGAATCGGACAACCACAGGATCAATGCGACCTTGGTGATCTCCGCCGGCTGAATGTTGATAGGCCCCACCTGGATCCAACGTGATGCACCGCCGGCGTTGCGACCCATGCCGAATACCACGGCCAATAGTAAGATCACGGCCACCGCCAAGAGCGGCTTCGCAAGCAAGCGATAGCGGTGGTAGTCCACGCGCGAGAGCGCGAGCATAATCGGCAAGCCGAGTGCGGCGTAGATCGTCTGCCGAATCAGGAAGTGGTGACCATCGCCATACAAGCGCACCGCGCGCACGGAGCCTGCGCTGTAGACCATCACCACGCCGAGCACGACCAATGCAAAGACGCATCCTAGCAACACAGGATCCACGCCTCCCTCCACCGTGGGATGCGCCGAGCCCGCGACCACGCGGCGCACGCGGTCGGCCAGCTTGAGCCGGGGTCGCGGCGCACGATTACTGGGCCGGTCTTGCGGAGTTCTGATGCGCGGGGCCTGAGCGCCCATGCGGGGGGACGGTCTCATGCGCCTACCTCTTGCGCGAGCGCACGCACCGCATCCTGAAACACATCGCCCCGATGGGCGTAGGAACGAAACATGTCGAAGCTCGCGCAGGCCGGCGCCAGCAGCACCGCATCACCCGGCAGTGCCAGTGCATGCGCCTTGCGCACGGCATCCAACATATCCGTCGCCCGCGTCACGGGTAGCTTCGTGGGCGCAAACTCGCTCGCAATCAGGTCCGAGGCTTCGCCTACCAACACGAGCCCGCGCCCGTGCTGCTGCATGATCTCGCGCAGTGGGGCGTAGCTACCACCCTTATCCTTACCGCCCGCGATCAACACCACGCGTACCCCCTGACGACCCAGTCCCAATACGGCCGCCACGGCAGCTCCCACATTGGTAGCCTTAGAATCATCGAAGAAGTCAACATTCTTGACAGACTCTGCGCGTTGCATCCGATGGGCCAGGCCCTTGAAGGATCGCAACACGCTTTCGATCTCTACGCGCCCTACCCCGATCAGCCGCGCGGCCAACGCGGCCGCGCAGGCGTTATCCACATTGTGTTCACCCTTAATCCCGAGCTCGCCGATCGAAAGCGTCAGACCCGTTTCGAGGTCGCGAATTTGATCCCCATCGCGTCGCACGCCGCCTTCCCGTCCACCGAACAAACACAGTTTGCCGGCCGACGCGCGCGCCATCGCCACGCACAGCTCATCGCCATCGGGCGCTACGGCCGCGTCTTCCTGACGTTGCCCGGCGAACAAGCGCGCCTTGGCCGCCGCATAGTCCGCAAAGCTCGCATAGCGATCGAGGTGATCATCCGTGACATTCAGGATCACAGCCACGTGCGCGCGGAAGCTGTCCACGCGCTCGAGCTGAAAGCTGGATAGCTCCACCACGAGCAGACCCTCCGGGCCCGCGGCATTCGTGCCTACCACTTCAACCAGGGGTGTACCTAGGTTCCCACCCACAAAGGTAGCCTTGCCGGAGGCCTGGCACATGGCGCCCACTAAGGTGGTGACCGTGCTCTTGCCGTTGGTACCTGTGATACCCACGACCTTACTTTGTACAAACCAGGAGGCGAGCTCGATCTCGCTTACGATCGGCACGCCATGGCGCTCGGCTTCCATCAGCTCCGGGAGACTCGGGACGCCCGGCGACACCACGATCAAATCGTTCTGCTTGAGCGCCGCCGCATCATGTCCGCCCAAATTCAGTGTCACGCCTACGGCCTTGGCCTCGTCGATGCGAGCGCCCAATGCTTCGGACGTGCGTGCATCGTTAATCGTCACGTGTGCACCTCGGCCATGGAGCAAACGCGCAGCGGAAAGTCCGCTGGCCCCAAGCCCTACTACCGTCACGCGCGCACCCGACAACTCCACACTCACCTCAGCTTTAGCGATGCCAGGCTGGCGAGCGCCAACATGATCGCGATGATCCAAAATCGAACGATGACGCGTGGCTCCGGCCAGCCCTTCTTCTCGAAGTGGTGGTGAATCGGGGCCATCAAGAAGATGCGCTTCCCTGTCATCTTGAAGTAACCCACCTGCGTGATCACGCTGACCGCTTCGACAAAGAAGATGCCGCCGAGCAAGATCGAGAGCAGCTCATTCTTAGTCAGCACCGCCAACATGCCGAGACCACCGCCCAAGGCGAGCGATCCCACATCCCCCATGAAGACCTGCGCCGGGTAGGTATTGTACCAAAGGAACCCCACCCCCGCGCCGATCAGGGCGCCGCAAAAAATCGCTAGCTCCCCCGCGCTTTGGATCGAAGGGATGTCTAAGTACTTGGCGATGTCGTTGCCAAAGACCACCAGGCCCGCGACATAGGCGAAGATGCCGTAGGCGCCCGCGTTGATCATGACCGGGCCTATCGCCAGGCCATCGAGACCATCCGTGAGATTGACGGCGTTTGAGGTACCCACGACGCACACGCTCGCGAACAGCACATAGGCCCAACCCGGCAAGAAGATCGGGTGCTTACTAAATGCCAGGAAGGGAATGCTCAGACGATTGCGGATGCCGATCCAGTCTTCGGGCAGCCCGTTGTCACCGTACCAAAGGTAGCCGCAGACCAGGAATGCCAAGCCGAACTGCAATAGCAGCTTATAGCGACCCGCCAGGCCGCCGGTGTCGCGACGCGTAATCTTACGGGCATCGTCGATGTATCCCACCGCGCCGTAGAGCGCGGTCACTGCGGTCACCAGCCATACCATCGGATTCGCCGGATCGGCCCACAACACCGTGGACACGACGAGCGCGAGTAAGATCAGCGCCCCACCCATGGTGGGAGTACCGGCCTTGGAGAAATGGCTCTCCGGACCGGACTTACGCACGACCTGACCAATCTGCTTGCTCTGCAGTCGGCGAATGAACCAGGGGTAGAGCCCGAAGGTGAGCAGCATGGAGGTCATGGTTGCCGCCAACACGCGAAACGGCACGTAGCGCAACACGTTCAGATAAGACAACGCGGGATAGGAGCTGAGGGGGAAGAAGAAGTAATAGATCACGACTTCACTCCGCCATCGCTCGCTTTTACTGAGGGCGCCGCCAGACCGGCAACGATGCGCTCCATGTGCATCGAACGCGAACCCTTGACGAGCACCACATCCCCCGGACGACATAGGCTCTTGAGCACCGCAATCGCATCGAGCGGCTCGAGCACGTGCGCCACGCGCGTGGGATGTGGCGCGAGCCTTCCGCCTGCCAGGCGCGCCGCCTGCCCCGTAGCGTGCGCCATCTCATGACCACAGCCGACTAAGATATCGATGCCCATGCGTACCGCTGCCTCACCGATGCGCTCGTGCTCGCTGCGCGACAGCGCACCCAAGTCGAGCATGTCTGCAAGCACCGCCACGCTGCGACCACCCGTTGACTCGGCAAGCTTCTTGACCGTCTGCAGACTGAGCTCAGTCGAACGCGGGTTGGCATTGTAAGTATCGTCGAGCAGCGTCACACCACCCACCCCCGCGAGCGGTTGCAGGCGGCCCGCGGTGGCTTGCGCCTGTTCAAGACCACGCGCTGCAGCGGCGAGCACGCCTTCTCCCAACAACGCAACCGTACCGATCAGGGCCGCACACGCGTCGATCGCCGCCGCCTCGCCCAGCAGCTGCAAGTGTGCGCGCACCTCACCATGTCCGCGCACGAACATCACAACGTCGGTGCCCGTTAACGTGAGCTCGCTACGCAGCAGGCGCACGTCGACGTTCTCGCCCATGCCGAACGACATCGCGCAGGTCTGCGCAGGCACGCGCGTGACGAGCTGAACGTCATCGCCGTTGACGATCGCCGTGCCGTCCTCGGGGAGCGATTGCCAAAGGCTTGCCTTCTCGTCGGCCACGTCCGTCACAGTTCCGAGTCCGTCGGTATGCGCCGCTGAAGCCAGCAGTACGATCGCGACGTCGGGTCTTACGATCTCACCCAAACGCGCAATCTCACCCCGCATGCTCGTGCCCACTTCGAGCACCGCCACATCGTGGTCTTGCGTCAATCCAAAAAGTGTCATCGGCACGCCGAACTGGTTGTTCAGGTTGCCGCTCGTCTTCAATACGCGTGCCCCGGCGCCGGTCAGTGCGGCGGCGGTCAACTCTTTGGTGGTGGTCTTGCCGGCAGAGCCGGTGATCGCGACAACCTTACGGTTCCAGCGCTTGCGCACGTAGGCCGCCAAATCGCCCAGCGCTCGCGTGGTATCGGGAACCTCCACCCGCACCGTATGCTCGGCTGCTTCTGCGTCCAAATGCACGAGCGAGGCCACCGCCCCGCGATCAAGCGCAGCGGACACGTAGTGATGTCCATCCTGACTCTCGCCGACCACTGCCACGAACAGCGCCCCTGGCGTGACCGCGCGCGAATCGATGGCGACGCCTTCGATGCTCAGCTCGGGATCGCCATGCAGGGTGCCACCCGTCGCATAAGCCACTTCGCCCAAGGTAAGCTTGACCTGGTTCGTAGGAATCGGGGTAGCCATCTTAGTGCCCCCCCAAGTCAGCGATCACACGACGTGCCTGTTCGCGATCATCGAACGGATACTTGGTCGTACCCAGGATCTGATAGGTCTCGTGTCCCTTACCCGCGATCAGAACCGTGTCACCTGCTTTGGCGGCGCTCAGCGCAGTGCGAATCGCGCGCGCCCTGTCCACCATGACCACCACGCCGCGAGCGTCAGGCAGAATGACATCGCTTTCAAAGCGCGTAGCGCCGGACGCTAGAGCTCCCCCGGCCATCTGATTCAAGATGAGCTCGGGATCTTCCGTACGCGGGTTATCGCTCGTCAGCACGGCCACGTCTGCATAACGTGCAGCCGCGTCCCCCATCGGGGCGCGCTTCTGACGATCACGGTCACCACCGCAGCCGCACACCACGAACAACCTGCCATCGGTCAACGGACGCAACGCTTCCAGCGCGCGTACGAGCGCGTCGGGCGTGTGCGCATAGTCGACCAACACCACCACGCCGCGCCCATCATATACTCGTTCCATGCGACCGGGCGCGCCGACGGCATGCTTGAGCGCTTCCACAATCACGGGCGCGTCAAAGCCAAGCGCCAGCGCACAACCGACTGTCACCAGCAGGTTCTCGAGATTGTGCGCACCAAACAGCGGACTCTCGATCGTAAGGTCACCCTGGGGCGTAGCCATTCGCGCATGAATCCCGGAGCGCGTCGAGCGCCACTCGCGCACGCATAGCGCAGCGTCGCTCACGCCGCCTCGACTACACCGCCAAACCTTACCATGTGCTCGCGCGGACAGCTCGCGCCCAAACGCGCCGTCCACCATGATGACGCTGTGGCGCGGCCTGTACTCACCGAACAAGCGCGCCTTGGTTTCGCCGTAGGCTTCCATCGTACCGTGGAAGTCCAAGTGATCCTGCGTCAGGTTCGTGAACGCGGCGACCTCGAACTGAACCCCAGACGAGCGACCTTGCTCAAGCGCATGACTCGATACTTCCATCACAAAATGCGTGGCGCCTGCGGCGTGCTGCGTCGCTGCGAATCGCGCGATGGTATCTGCTTCGGGCGTGGTGAGTTCAGCCACCGTTTCACCCGCCGGACCGCGCAGCGAGACGGTGCCTAAGATCGCAGGCTTACCCCCAGCATGGGCAATCACACTCTCGAGTAGATAGGCTACCGTGGTCTTACCATTGGTGCCTGTGATCCCTACCGTGGCCATGGCGCCCGTGGGCTCGCCGTAAACTTTATGGGAGACCTCGCCCAGGCAGCGTCGCACGTCTTGACAGACCACGACGGGAACCGCGAGGTCGAGCGCGCGCGCTGCGAGCACAGCCGTCGCGCCCCGTTCCACCGCCGCCGACGCAAAACCCGCACCGTCTGAGCGAGCACCCGGAATCGCTGCAAACAGCTGTCCGACTTCGACCTGACGCGAATCACTTTGGACGCCCATCACGCGCACGCTGGCATCGCCCACAATGTCGAGGACACCGGGCAACAAGCGCAGGCTGTCGAGGTCCGTACCCGTCACGGAAGTACCTCTTCCTGATGGATCGACGCCAAGGTTTCGCCCGTCAACGCAGGTGAATGCGGTACTTCGGGCTCTTCGAGCTGAGTGTCAGGATGCTTGAATTGCAACTGAACTGCCGTGCCGCGCGGGACTACGCTGCCCTCTTTGGGAGTCTGTTCGACAACGGCGCCCGATCCCGAAATCTGGCCCAGAAGCTCGGCGCGACGCAGACGCAGCAAAGCTCCACGCATGCCCAGGCCCTTCAGCTCCGGCACGCGCACTTGGTCCGCCGCGAGCTGCTCCTTGGCATCGGAGTCAGCTCGCTTGGCCTCGATGCGGGGTGCCTCTTCAGCCTGCGGAGTAAGCGCTGCAATCTTATCTTGCTCATCGCGCAACGACTTGACGATCTCCGCAAGCTTAGCCCCCCCCTGCGCAGGGGGAACGCCGAGGTGACGTAAGGTCTGCTCAGCCACGCGCCGAAAAATCGGACCTGCCACGCTGCCGCCATAATGCTCGATTACGGGCTCGTCGATCGCGATCGCGATCACCAAGCGCGGCTTATTGGCCGGCACAAAGCCAACGAACGTGGCCGTCCACTGGTCTTGCGCATAACCACCATGGGTATAATCGGCCTTTTGCGCGGTACCGGTCTTACCTGCCACGACATAACCCAGCACGCTCGCCGCTTCGCCGGTGCCACCTTTTGCCGTGACTGCCGTCAACATGTCCGAGGTAAGACGCGCAACATGGGCAGGTACCACCTGACGACGCACGCTGGGCGCAAACTCCTCTACGACCGCGCCCGTCGAATCCGTCACGCGTGACACTAAGATCGGCTTCATCAAGCGCCCGCCATTCGCAATCGAGGACATCGCGGTCGCAAGCTGCAAACTCGTCACGCTCATGCCCTGGCCGAAAGAGACCGTGGCCGCGTCCATGTCATACCAACGCTTGTAATGACGAAGGATGCCTTCTGTTTCAGCAGGCAGCTCGATCTCGGTGCGCGCGCCAAAGCCAAAACGACGCAACGCCCGAAATAGGCCCGCCCGCCCCAATGCCGCACCGATCTTAGCGGTACCGATATTGCTCGAGTAGGCGAGGATCTCGGCTGGCGTCAGCGTCTCGTAGTGGTGCGAGTCATGGATGGTGTACTCGGCCACCTGCATGGCGCCGTTTTCACAATCGATCTGTTGATTGGGGTGGATCGCGCCGCTAGCAAGCGCACCCGCGATGGTAAACGCTTTGATCACCGAGCCCGGCTCGTAGCGGTCCGTGACGGCACGATTGCGGCGATTGCTCGGTTCCGCTGCACCGGGATCGTTCGGGTTGAAGCTAGGGTAGTTCGCCATCGCCAGCACTTCGCCCGTGGTGGGATCCATCACCACCACACTGCCGGCCCGCGCTTCCACGGCACGCACGCCCAGCTCCAGCTCGCGCTCGGTCAGGATC
This sequence comes from Polyangiales bacterium, assembly GCA_046598735.1. GTDB lineage: Bacteria > Myxococcota_A > Polyangia > Polyangiales > DASUME01 > DASUME01. The sequence goes on along the minus strand of JBKJIA010000639.1, from coordinate 6,400 downwards.
TGCACCTCACGGTCGAGCGTAAGAGTAAGGTCCTGGCCACGCGCATTGGCGTGTTCGAGTAGCTCTGCCGAAAACAACACGCCGCCCCGCGCATCGATAATCGCAGACACCTTATCCGTGGCACCGCGTAAGCGCGTCTCGAAGCGGCGCTCTAAACCTTCTGCGCCATGTCCCTGTTCGTCCGTAAAGCCGAGCACATGCGCAGCCGTGGTCAGGTTCGGGTAGTAGCGACGTGGTTCCTTGCGCGCGCCGATGCCCTTCCCCGCAAGCCCCAGTGCAAGCACGGCTTGGGATTGGGTGGGCGACACGCGACGCTTGATCCAAATGAAGCGCTTCGCCGAGCTGAGCTTGGTCGTCAACGGGGCCACATCCAGCCCCAGAATCGGCGCGAGCGAAGCGGCCACGAGCGCGGGGTCGAGCTTGTGCTGACGCATGGCGACCGGATCGGCAAAAAAGCTATCCAGGTCCACGCTCACCGCGAGCTCTGCACCATTGCGGTCGTAGATGTTGCCGCGCTTCTGCTCGACTTCGATCTCTTCGCGATAGTGACGCGCGTAGTCCTGGGGGCTCTGCACCTGAATCTCGTAGGCACGGTGCAAAACCTTACCGGCGGCGAGAAACAGTAAGATCGTAAGGACACTGATCCGAACCACAAGGCCGCGTCGACGACGCTGGGGCTCGGACATTACCGGTGCGCTCGCGGGGGGTTGAGGCTTGTTCATCGCGCTCTCCCGGAGGCGACGACCTGCGAGCCTTCTACCGACACCACGCGCGCCCGATCGGCTGGCAGCATGCCCAATGTGCGATGGGCGATCGTCTCTACCCGCTCGTGCTCGCGCAAGGTCTGAGCCTCGAGCGAAAGCATGCGCAACGTCTCCGAAAGCTTACGCTGCTCGCGTGAGGCTTCGTCGAGCGCATAACCCAAGCGAACGTTCTCAAACCGCACCGCAAGGTAGGTCACGAACGCCGCGCCGGTCGACAACACCGCTACCGCCCACAAGGCGAGCATATTCTGCTTCATGGGTTTTCCTCGCGCGGCACACGTTCCGCAACACGCAGCTTGGCGCTGCGCGCGCGTGGGTTGAGATCACTTTCGGCGTCGCCCGCTTCGAGCGGACGCTTAGTCAGCGGCTTGAGCCGAGCATCGTCGCGAAACGCGTGTTTGACCTTACGGTCTTCGCCCGAATGAAACGAGATCACCGACGCACGACCATGATCGGCGAGCACATCCGGTAAGATGCGCAGCAACGTATCGAGCTCATCGGTTTCGGCATTCACGGCCATGCGCAAGGCTTGAAACGTGCGCGTCGCCGGGTCGGCACCACCCTTGCGCGGCCCAAGCACGCGCACCACCGTGCGTCGCAAGTCTTCGGTCGTCAGCAACTCGCCCAGCTCGAGCGCAGCTTTGATCGAACGAGCAATCGGTCGTGAAGCGCGCTCTTCGCCGTACTCGTACAAGATGTCGGCCAGCTCTTCGGTGGTCCACGACAGCAGCAACTCCGACAGCGGCTCCCCGGACGTGGGATCCATGCGCATGTCGAGCGGCCCGGGCCGCGCAAACGAAAATCCCCGATCGGCATGATCGAGCTGCGGCGAGCTCACGCCCAAATCCGCGATCACGCCCTGAACTTGGGTCACGCCCAGCTCGGCCAACAGACTGGTCAAGTCGCTGAACCTTCCGTGCAAGAACACCACGCGCTCACCATAAGAAGCGAGACGCGCACGCGCCGCGGCTAACGCATTGGGATCACGATCGACACCGTAAACCTTACCATCTGGCGCACTGGCCTCGAGCAGCGCTTGCGTGTGCCCGCCGCCGCCCAAGGTCACGTCCACGTACGTGCCACCAGACACCGGCGCGACGCCTTCGACCGTCTCGCGCAAGAGCACGGTCTCATGAACGAACTCGCTCATAGTCCAAGCTCCGCCAAGCGCTTTGCCATCTCGTCGCGCTTGCCCGCATCATCGAGCGCAGCCCGCGAAAGTCCGTCAAAACGCGGCTTGTCCCAGATCTCGATCTGACGTCCCATGCCCGCCCACAGCAGCTCGCGCGTCAGCCCCGCGTGATCGCGCAACGAGCTCGGCAACAGCAGGCGGCCCAGCTTGTCGAGATCACACTCGATCGCGCCCGATACATAGATGCGCTTCAACATCGCGACGCTCGCATCGAAGCTTGGCAACTTCGCGAGCCTCTCCTCAAAGGCCTCCCACTCGCGCATCGGATAGGCGACCAGACAGGGTTCAAGCCCCGTGGTCACAACGAGACGCGATTCGCCCTGGCCCGAAAGGACCTCCCGAAAACGGGCGGGCAAGGACGTGCGTCCCTTGCCATCAATCGTGTGCTCGTAACGTCCGCGAAACACGCTGCCATCCCGTTCGATCCACCGGGGGCCTCCGGCGATCCGCAACATACCACTTCTTGCCACCTAACAAGCTTCGAGTTGCGCCGTCAACTTATTGCCCAAGCTAAGTCACTGTTAAACAACGCAATTCTCCCACACGGCCCGCCGCGCACAGGCCGGACAGCCGCTGCTGGCCTTTCTTTGATAGGCTGCCGGGTAATGGACGAGTCCGGGGTGGACGACCCGTTCGAGCGAATCTGGCGCAACGTGGAGGCTGACTGGGCCGACGACGCGGCCCATCGCAAGTTCATCGCCTTCTGCGCCGCACAAAGTGCGCTAGCCGAGGCGGGCCGTCGCTATCGTCACGTGCGCGAGACGGACAGCGCCCGCGCCGAACAGGCCAAGCGCTGGTGCGACGCGGTGCTCGCCGCCGCTATGCAGAACATGCAACTGGCGAAAACCGACACCGAGCCACCCCGCGCAGCCAAGCTGATAGGCTGGATTTCGTTCGCTATTTCGGGGGCGCTGATCGTGTACGGCGCGCTCGCGCTATTGCGCAGCAGCTCGCACTAACGATAGGCTTACTCTGCTCTTGTCTGCAGTTGCTGTTACTGGGGGATGCTTTGCAGCTCGATTTCGCGGCACGCGAAGTGACGATCAAGCTCGTCTATTACGGACCTGCGCTGAGCGGCAAGACGACCAATCTTCAGGCGCTGCACCAGCTGGTGGCCACTGAGGGGCGCGGTCGTCTGATGACGCTCGATACGCGCGATGATCGCACGCTGTTCTTCGATCTGCTGCCGCTGACCTTCACCGCCGGCACGGGTCTGAACGTGCGCTTGAAGCTGTTCACGGTGCCCGGCCAGGTGATTCACAACGCCACGCGCAGGCTGGTTTTGCAGGGTGCCGATGGCGTGGCCTTCATCGCTGATTCTCAGCGCGCCGAGACCAAAGCCAACGCCGCCGCATTCGTCAACCTCAAGCAAAACCTGAAAGACAACGGTCTTGACCAATCCAAGATCCCGCTCATCATCCAGTTCAATAAGCGCGACCTGCCCGACGTGCGGCCCGACGAAGAAATCGACGTGCTAGCAGCCAAAGGTAAGGAGCCCGTGTACAAAGCCGTGGCCACGCGCGGGGTGGGCGTGCTCGAGACCTTCATGGGCTTGATGCGCGCAACTTGGGATCAGCTCGAGCGCGAGCACCATCTCAAGGCTAAATTTCAGCTCGATCCAGAAGAAGTTATGCGCAGCCTGACGCAGCGTTTGGGCTTGAGCGAAGAAAAGCAGCCCGCTGGTGGAGTGGCGCCGTGAGCGAGCTTCGCGCCGTCGAGCTGGAAATGGCAGACGTGCAGCGCATCGAGGACCTCGTCGATCGCGAGGCCTTAGGCGAAGTATGTCGCTCGTTCTTCGATTTGTTCGGCTTACCGATCCGCGTGTTCTCGAACGAAGGATCACTGCTCGCCGATGTGCATCAGCAGCGCGCGATTTGCAGCTATTTGAACGGGCTCGACCAAGGCCGTGCGGCGTGCGCGCGAGTGGTCGGCGAAGTGCGACGCATGGCGCCCGACACCGAGCTCGTGCACGCCTGTTTTACCGGTGCCGTGTATCGCGTCGTGCCCATTCATTACGATGGCAGGCGCTTGGGCCGCGTGGTCATCGGGCCGTACATACCGGCCGAGGTGAAAGAAGTTCCCCGATCACTGCTGGTGATCGATCCCGACCTCGATCCGAGCTTGGCCAAAGAACACCTGAACGAAATGCCCCGCGTGCGCCGCGAGACGGCAGAAAAGCTCACGGCCCATCTGTCGCGCGTGCTCGATCTGATTCTGTTCAGCGGGCATCGCGCCTATCTGACGAGCAACATGCACTTGGCAAGCGTGCGTGCGAACTTTCGCGAGCTGGCCGAGAAGACGCAACGTCTGCAACAGGCCTACGACAAGCTCAAGGAGCTCGACCGATTGAAGTCCAACTTCCTCGCGACCATCAGCCACGAGCTGCGCACGCCCCTCACGTCCATAATCGGTTACTCCGAGATGCTGGCGAGCGGGATGGCGGGAGAGCTGACGGGCGAGCAAACGAGCTTCGTCGAGACCATTCGCACCAAGGGCGACCACCTGCTCGAGCTGATCACGAGTCTGCTCGACATGTCGAAGTTTGAGCAGGGTCAGATGCACCTGCGTCATGACCCCGTCGATCCGCAAAAGCTAATCGAAGAAGTCGCCCGAACGTGCGCGCCCGTAGCAGCGAAAAAGGGCATCACGTTGCAACAAAAGGTCGAGCCTGGGCTGCCACGGATTCTGGGCGACGAAGCGCGACTACGTCAGGTACTTCAAAATCTGACGGACAACGCGATCAAGTTCACACCCAGAGCCGGCACCGTCACGCTAGAAGCGCATTGCGTGGACGTGCCCGCGGACGAGACGGATGACGCAGCAGGTTTCGTGTTGATGGTGGCCGAACAGCGCGCGCTCGAGTTCGTGATCCGCGATACGGGCATCGGCATTCCGGAGAGCGAACACCAGCGCGTGTTCGATCAGTTCTATCAGGTCGATGGCAGCGTCACGCGTGAGCATGGCGGCACTGGGCTTGGTTTGTCGATCGTCAAGAAACTTGTCGACGCCCACAGCGGCAAAGTTCGGCTCGAGAGCACGCCAGGCAAGGGTTCCACGTTCTTCGTGACGCTGCCCGAGCTCGAACAGTAAGGTCCCCGGACTGACCGGACAGCGGAACGCATTCTGGGCGCAGCTGCTAGGCTGCATATGTGACTACCGAGCATCAGAGGATCGAGCGTATTCGAGCGCTGCTAACGCGCCCTTCCCCGAGCATCGAAGTCGGCATCGGCGACGATTGCGCGGTGCTGAAACCGGCGAGCGGCGCGCGCGTCTGGACGGTGGACTGCGCGGTGGAGGGCGTGCACTTTCGTCGCGATCGCATGTCACTGGCGGCCATCGGCTTCCGATCGTTCATGGCGGCAGCCAGCGACATCGCAGCCATGGGCGCCAAAGCGACAGGCGCGCTCAGTGCGTTGGTCTTACCGAGCGCGTTGACAGATGCGGAGCTCGACGAGCTCGTTAGCGGCATCGCGCGCGCGGCGGACGCCTGCGCGTGTCCCGTGATCGGCGGCAATCTTGCGCGCGGCGGCGAGCTTTCGCTCACGACCACTGTGCTGGGCGAGCCGCACTCACGGGTGCTCTTACGGTCCGGTGCGCAAGCAGGCGATGGACTGTTCGTCACGGGTCCGATCGGTAGTGCGGCCCTGGGCATGCGCGCCCTGTTCGCAAACCAAGCGCTTGCGCCACTGCAACCGTTCGTCGCAGCGTTCCTAGCGCCCAAAGCGCGCTTGGATGTGGCCGCCGCACTGGGCCAGAGCGCCACGAGCGCCATCGACATCAGTGATGGCTTACTGCAAGACGCCGGGCATCTCTGTCGCGCAGCGCAGCTCACGGCACACATCGAGCTTGCGCGCATTCCGCGGCTGCCCATGTTCGAAGCCTTGGCCAGTGACCTTGAGCTTGATCCAGTGCACACGCTCGTGGCCGGTGGCGATGACTACGAAATTCTTTTCACCGCGCCCAGCGCCATGGCCTTCGGCTGGGCTACGCGCATTGGCCAGATGAGCGTGGGCCCAAGCGAAGTGCGTATCGTCGATACCGCGGGCGAGGCCCTGCACTTGAGCTCAGGCGGCTTCGATCACTTCTAGCGCTCAGTCCAAAGCCAAACGCTTGAGCATCTTCTGCAATCCAAAGCGCGACAAGCCCAGCAACGCTGCTGCACGAGTCTGATTGCCCGCCGCCTCTTCCAGCGCACGACGCACCAATTGGCGCTGCATGGCATCCGTATGACTGCGCAGGTCGAGGCCTACCACCGCGGGCTCCGCGCTCGCAACACTCAGGTGCTCGGTGCCGATGACTCCGTCTGATAGTGCGAGCGCGCGCTGAATCTCGCTTTCAAGCTGACGCACGTTGCCCGGCCAGGCTCGCTGTTGCAGCGCTGCGAGCGCTTGCGGCTTGATCTTGACCTCCGCCTGTTGGCCATGCCGCGCCAGGAAGTGCGCAA
>JBKJIA010000429.1:0-23479 GCA_046598735.1 Polyangiales bacterium | reverse complement strand
GCCCGGAAACGGGTAGCTGAGCAGCGCTTGCCTTACTTCGGGAGCAAGCCCCACCGCTCCGCGCCCTAGTGCGCGCGCACGTCCGGCAACGTAATGCTCTGCGATCAACAGCACGTCTGCGGCGCGCTCGCGCAACGGCGGGACTTCGAGCACGAAGACTTCGAGTCGAAAGCGCAAATCTGCGCGAAAGCGTCCTTCTTCGACCGCGCGCACCAGATCGCGATTGGTGGCCGTGATGATGCGCGCCTGCAACTTACGCGGCCGTGTGCTGCCGATGCGCGTGTATTCGCGCTCTTCCAAAAGACGCAAAAGCTTGGCTTGCACGGAGAGATCGAGCTCGCCGATTTCATCGAGAAACAAGGTGCCCCGGCCGGCTGACTCGACGCGGCCGGGCTTCATGCCAGTGGCGCCGCTGAACGCTCCACGCTCGTGACCGAACAGCTCGCTTTCCACCAATGTGGCTGGAATGGTGGTGCAATCCACGTTCACGAACGGTTCGTTCGCGCGACGTGAGCTCGTGTAGATCGCGCGCGCGACCAGCCCCTTGCCCACGCCCGTTTCGCCCGTGATCAACGCCGTCGTGTCATCGGATGCGGCCAAGGCATTCAAGCGCGCCCGCAATCGTTCCATCGCGGGGCTCGTGCCGATGAGCTCTGCCGTGGCGGCGCCTGTTTCGGCTTGCGCGTCAGCCACGCGTCGCTTGAGCGAGGAGATGTCCGCTGCGCGCTCGATGCGCATGGTGCTCTCCAGCGGGTCAGCGCCTTTGCCAAAATAGTCGAATGCCCCGCGCCTCATGGCATCGACCGCCACGCTCACTTCCGGATAGGCCGTTACGACGACGAAGGTGCTGCTCTTCAACACGACCTTCAGCTCATCGAGCAGATCGAGGCCGTGCCCGTCCGGTAGACGTTGATCGATCACCACCACATCGGGTGCGATCGACGTGGCTGACTCGCGCGCCTCTGCGGCGCTGCCCAAGGTCAAGACCTCGTGTCCAGCGCGGCCGAGCAGGCGAGCCAGCGCGCCGCGATAGCCGGCGTCATCGTCGATGATCAGGATGCGTGCAGACACGTCAGCGTTCGCAGCGTATCACGCGTCGATCGGTGACGATCACGTCCACCGGCACGTCGTGACTTGCGGAGGGGACTTCCACTAATAAGGAAAGCTCGAAGCTCAGCCCTACGCGCACCGCGCGTCCCAAGCGCGGCAGCAAGCGATCGTAGAACCCTTGCCCATAACCAAGACGCTGGCCTCGCAGGTCGAAACCAAGCCCGGGCACGAGCACCAAGTCGACTTGTTCGGGCGCGATCAACGGGGCGCTCTCGAGCGGCTCACGTACTGCAAAGCCGGACTCGACCAGCGCGTCTTCGGCGGCGTATGCATGGAGCGCAAGCTCGCGCGTGCCTGGGATCACGCGTGGCAAGGCGATGACCTTACCTTCTGAACGCGCATGTTCGAGTGCGAGCGCGGGATCGATTTCGAACTTGAGGGGCGCGTAAGCCGAGATCACACGCGCTGCCTGGAACTCCGGCAGATCTCGCAATAGCGTTGTCATCGAGGCGCTGCGTTCTCGGCGTGCCTCAGCGCTCAGCGCCCTGCGCAAGGCCGCAAAACGCAGGCGCAGCGCTTCCTTCGCGGAGCGTCGCAAGGCGTCGATCTCCGCCTCTGAAAATTCGGGCGGATACGATTCAGCCACGGCTTTTCCTACGGCCTACGCATCGACAGGTGCGGTCATGTCGGCCTCGAGCCTGCGGTCGATGCGTGCGATCGCGCTTGCGACCACGCGACGTGTCGTGTCTTCGATGGCTCGGCATCGGGAATCGAGCGCTAGCAAATCATCGGCCAAGCTCAGAGCGGCCATGGCCAATAGCTGCGTTGGAGTAGCCTTTTGCGCAGCCCGCGGACCTAGCGCGGCCACTCGCTCATTCACGAGCTCGGACAGGCGCTGTAAATGCGCCTCGTCGGCATCGACGTTCATGCGATAGGACGCGCCTGCAATATCAAGGGTGACGGTCTTCTTCACGGCAACCTCCCCGAAGCATGGCGACTTTTGCATGAGCCCCCATACCGTGACAGATGCGAAGTGCCGATGGTGACGGTGTGCATGGCGCACATGACATACACACGTACAAACATCGGGCGCTGCAACGGATCGTAAGAGCGTATCGCACCGCAGGTCAACTTTCCTGCGCGCGCGACCAGTGACCCCGAGCTGCCATGCAGGCGCGCAAAAACGATGCATTGCGCTTAGTGATGTAGCTACGTGGCCCATGATACCCTCGCAAGGGCATGGTCAAGGTTAACTGCGAAGCTTGCGGCGCTCCCTACGAAGTCGATCCACGTCGCATCCCAGCGAGCGGACTCAAGATGCGCTGCCCAGCGTGTGGCGCGTCGGTGCATGTGAAACCGCCTGGAGGAAGCGACGAAGTCGATCTGCCGGCGCCCAAAGCGAGCTCATCGCTCGACTTGGATTTGCCCGCGCCCAAGGCGGCTGCACCCAAGAAGTCCAAGGGCACGCAAGTCGGCCTGGGCATGCCGAGCTTGGATGCACCCGTGGCCGCGCCCAAAGCGATTGCACCGCCCCTCGAACTGGCTGATTTGTCGGCGCCCAAGGCAGCGGCGCCCAAGTTCGCAGCGCCGAAGGTCGCGCCCACGTTCGATGATCTGGACTTGCCGGCACCGAAAATGGACGAGGACTTGCCCGCATACAAGAGCGTGCCCAGGGCCGGAGGTGCGCCGCGCATCGCGCCGAGCTTGACGGACGATCTGACGGATCTGCCCGCGCCCCGCTCCGCGCCCACCGCGCCGCGCTTCTCCCCGGATTTGAGCGAACCGCCAGGCGCAAGGTTCGATGGCGATCTCGACTTGCCCGCACCCAAAGCGGCGAGCGGCCCAAATCGCCCCGTGCCGAAAGCTGCGGCCCCTACTCCAGCTGCCAAACCGGCGGCTGCGCACGCGCGCGGTCAAAGCTTGCCCAGGGACAGCTTGGCGATCGATCCCGAGCCATTTTTCGCTGCGCTCGATGCCGGCGGGTCGCTGGACGATCTGGACGATCTCGCGCTGCGAGCAGCGGCGCCTGCCGACTTCGACGACCTGCCCGCGCCCAAAGCCAAGAACACCAACGCAGGCGATGCCTTGATCGCAGGCGTCAAAGCGACGTTTGGCGCACCCAAGGTCTCGATCAATGAGCGAGGCGCGGTGGCCAAGCCCGCAGTCCAAGGCACGAAGCTCGGACTCGGAGCGGGTCTCGGTGCCAAGCTGCCCAAGGACTCGCTCGACATGCCCGCCGCTGGGCCGAGCACTGACGCAAGCCCGTTCATCATCGACATGCCCGCGCCCGCCGATCTGCCCCAGGTTCGGGCGGCGAAGGCTGCGCCCGCAGAACCCTTACTATTGGGCGAGATCGACCTGCCTTCGCCGCGCGACTTACCCAGGTCCAAACCCAAGCCCACACAGGGCACAGCCATGGGCATTGGGCCGTTGTCTACGCGCAAAGATTCGCTCGACCTGCCGGCGCCCGCGGATTTGCCGCAAATCAGGCCGTTCCAGCAGAACTCGGGCACGGAGATGGGCATCGGCCTGACCCTGGGCGGGCTCGACCTTCCCGCGCCCGCGGACTTGCCTAAAGCAAAGAACTTGGAGGCAGACGTCGGCTTCGACATGGATAGTGGTTTCGACCTGGCAGGGAGCACGGAAGGCAGCGGTCTCGACCTCGATCATGCTTTTGGAGCGAGCTTTGCGCAGAGCGCTGGAAACAAGGGGTTTGGCCTCAGCTCGGCGCTCGATGCGCTCGACCAAAGCCTGGATCTCCCGCCCCCTGCGGGCGGCGGCCGCGCCGATCCCGATCGACTGATCGACCTTTCGACGCTCGGCAGGCCCAATGCGGATAACGCCAAGCGCCCGCCATCGCCATTCGGCTCGACGCTCGATCTACCCCCAGAGAAGCCATATTCGGCCGGCGATCGCGCAAGTAACGTCTTGCCGATGCCATCGCTCGGCGATCGAGCCAGCAACGTGCTGCCCCTGACGAGCCTGGCGGATCAATCGACCTTTGGCGACATCGGCAGCACTCGTGGCCAAACGATGGAGCTCGACAGCATGTTCGAGCTGGGCTCCTCCGTAGCGGTCGAGCCCATGTCAGGGTTTGGCGCGGGCAACACGGGCACGGCTGATTTTGGCGAGCTCGACTTTGGACTCGGTGCGCCCGGGCCTGCCGCCGCGACGCACATGCCGATGCCCATGCCGATCCCGCAGCCTGCGGGAGGTGGCTTTGATTCGCGCAGCGTCGAGGACGAGCTTCTAGGCGGCGAAGAAGGTCAGATCCAGGCACCTGTCGCCAAGAAAAAGAAGCGTAAGATGCCGGCCGTCGCCGGTATCAGCGTGCCCGGCTGGGTGTGGGCAGTGACGGCGCTGGCGCTGATCGGCGGCGGCGGTGCGTTCCTCGGGCTGATGACGCCGCACGGTTACTTCGGTGTGTACTTCGTCGAGCAACTGCTGCCCGCTGCTGGCGACCCACTCAAAGTCGCGGCGGCGATCGAACAGGCCGAGAAGCAGGCATTCTCGGATACCTACGTCGACGTTCGCAAATCGCTGGCCACGCTGAGCGACGCGCGCAACGAGGCGGGGCTCAACCGCGCGCTGCTCACGCGCAGCTTGTTGCACGAGGCGTTGTACCAGCTGCGTTTTGGTGAGGATCCGCAGAGCGCGCAGCGTTCGGTCGCGATCCTGTCGCGCGTGATGGAACGTGGTGCAGACGCACCGGGCCTTACCCTTGCGCGCGCAGCGGACCAGGCCCGCGGCGGCAACGTGCCAGAAGCCGTCACGCTGCTGAAGCAAGTGGCCAAGGACGACGATCCTTACCGTGCGCTGGTCAGCGGCGAGATCGCGCTGTTGCAACAACGCTATGCCGATGCAGTCAAAGCCTTTGACGATGCACAGCGTCACGGCGGCGGCCCGCGCGCGAGTTGGGGCCTGGCGCGGGCGCTTATCGGCCTCGACAAGCGAGCCGAGGCCGAGCTCTCCGTCGCCGCGACCTTGAAAGCAAGCCCGCGACACTCGGCGGCGCTCGCGCGCATGGCGGAAATCATGCTGCTGCGCGGAGAGCCCGGCGAAGCCATCATCTACACGCGCAAGGCCACGGGTTACGTGCCTGTCGATGGCATACGGCCTCGTCCTTCGCGCAAAGACCGAGCCGATGCCTGGGCCCTCGAAGGCGAGATCCAAGAAGAGCTCGAGCAGCCGCGCGAAGCATTGGCCGCCTACGAGCAAGCACTCGCGGCCGATCCGTTGCGCGTGGGTGTTTTGCTCGGCTCGGGTCGCATGCTGATGCGCTTGGCTCGACCACGTGATGCCTATGCGCGCTTTGATTCCGCGTTCAGCGCCAAACCCTCAGACAAGCCGGACATGCTCAAGCGCATTCCCATCGTCGAGGCCACGGTCGGGTCGGCGCAAGCCTTGCTCGCACTCGAGCGTCCCCAAGAAGCGCTCACACGCTTGCAACCGCTTTTGACCACGTTCAAAGACAACGCAGAGATTCATCTGTGGCTCGGTCACGCCCAGCAGGCGCTCGAAAAGAACGACCTCGCGGAAGCTTCCTTTCGCAAGTCGATCGAGCTTTCACCCAACTCGTTTTCGGGCTACGTCGCCCTGTCGCAGTTGCTATTCAAGACCGAGCGTCCTGAAGAGGCGGCACGCACGCTGAGCGAAGCGACTGGTAGAGTGGAAGACAGCGCCGAAGTGCGACGCATGCTCGGTTACTCGGAGCTGAATCGTCATCATCTGCCTGAAGCGTTGCACCACTTCGAAGCGGCCTTACGGTTTGATCCGCGCGACTCTACAGCACTGTTCGGATTGGCCACCTCGCAGCGAAAATCAGGCGACCTCGACAAAGCTCAGGTCAGTCTCGATCGTCTGGAGAAGCTCGACCCAGGCCACCCCGGCTTGCCGCTTGAACGCGGTCAGTTGTGCGAGGCGCGCGCCGACTACACCGCAGCGGTTGATGCGTATCGCAAGGCGCTCAAAGACCGCCCCAACGACACGGACCTCAAGCTGCGGCTAGGTGCAGCGCTAGTCACAGCCGGCAACGTGGATGAAGCAGACGGGATCTTGAAAGAAGTGCTGCGAGACAGACCCACGTCTGCGGAAGCCGAGCACTACGTCGGTCGCGTGCTGTTTGCGCGCAACGACACGGCGCAGGCGGTTCAACGCTTCGAGCGCGCGGTTAACTTCGAGCCCCTGCGTGCAGATTTCCATTTGTTCCTCGGTTGGGCGCAACTCGAGCAGAACAACTTGAGCGGTGCGCTCGAAAGCATCAACAAATCGATCGAACGCGATCCCTCCTTGGGCGATGCCTACTGGTTGCTCGGCCGCATCGAGCTGCGCACGGGGGCCGTTAAGGACGCGCTCGATCACTTCCAACGCGCTCTCAAGCTCAAGCCTGGCCGCTACGAAGCGTTTGCCGCCATGGGCGATGCTTACGATCAGTTGCGCCTGCTGCCCGAAGCGGTGGAGGCCTATTCGCAAGCGGTCAAGGCCGTGCCTGAAAATGGCGAATGGTGGTATCGCCTGGGCAGCCTAGAGCTCGATCGCGGCAATCGCGCGCAAGCACGCGTTGCATTGTCAGAAGCGGTATTGCGCGCCGACCGCCTGTTCAAGAAACCACCGTGGGCCCCGGAAGCCCATCGCTTGTACGCAGACGTGTTGCGCGAAGACAAGCGTTTGGGCGAAGCGCTAGAGCACTACCGTACTTACCTTTCGCTCGCCCCCGCCGGTGCTCGCGATCGCAACGAGATCGAAGCGCTCGTCAAATCCATGACGCAGCACTAGCTAGCTAGTTGCGCAACCCAACGCTTCGTCCGGCTGCGCCTATGGACTAGTCAAGCTTCTTGATGATGCGCTTGGCTTCACGGCGAGCCGTTGCGGACACCGCTGGCACATCCACCCCGATGAGCTCGCCATTGCGAACGCGCAACTCGCCATCGACCAGCACGTCACGTACGTCGCGAGCGCTGGCAGAGTAGACGAGCGCGCTGACCGGATCGAGCGCAGGCGCGTGCTCGATCTGGTCAATGCGTACGATCGCGATGTCAGCCAGCTTGCCCGCTTCCAGCGAGCCGACTTGCGCTTCGAGCCCCAGGCAGCGAGCGCCATCGATCGTAAGCAGAGACAGGGCCTCCATGGCAGACAAGGCCGCCGCATCGTTGCGTTTGTGTTTTGCGAGTAACGCCGCGAGCCTCAACTCGCCCAAGGCATCGAGGCGATTATTGCAGGGCGCACCATCGGCACCGATGCCAACCGTAAGACCTGCCTCACGCATGCCCACCACATCTGCGATGCCCGACGCGAGCTTGAGATTGGCCGAAGGACAGTGTGCAAAGCGCGTCTGGCGTTCTGCGGCGCGCAGCATCTCGCGTTTGGTGAGCTGCACCCCGTGGGCCATCACCACATGGGGCCCGCTAATCCCGCACGCCTCGAGATACGCGATATCCTCCACGCCCAGCGCGCTCCGCACTTCCGCGCGCTCGCCTGCGTGTTCCGCGACGTGCGTATGCACAAGCGCGCCCTGACTGCGTGCCCGTTCGCCGACTTCGCGCAGCAGCTTTTGAGTGCACGACAACACAAAGCGAGGCGCATAGGCGTAGCGCAGGCGACCGTCATGACCGTCGAAAGCAGCCCGTAATTGTTCGCTCTCCGCCAGGCTTTGGCGCGTGGATTCGCGTAAACCGCGCGGCACGCCCGCACCCACGTCCATCATCGCTTTGCCGCTCGCCCCGCGCATTCCAAAGCGCGACATGGCTTCGAACACCACCTCGTGGTGATGCACGGTACCCATGTCTAAAATCGTGGTCGTGCCGCCGCGCAACAGCTCGCATAGACCGAGCTCCGCGCTCGCACGCAAGCTCGCCTTGTCATGGGCTGCTTCGAACGGCCAGATGCGCTCGCGCAGCCAACGCAGCAACGGTAAGTCATCCGCCAAACCGCGAAACAACACCTGACATAAATGCACGTGCGCCTGCACGAAACCGGGCACTACCACGCAACCTGCGGCATCGATCACTTCCCGCACAACCTTACGGTCCGCACGTGGCGCACGGCCACTTGCGCCGATCCAGCGGATGCGTTTGTCGCTCACGAGCAGATCGCGCTCACCCACCGTGCGAGCGTCGTCCATGGCGATGATGGTGCCGCGTCGGATCAGGACTTCGCTCACGCCGGCATGCTCCCGATGCGTGCGATCACGCCGCGCACGAGCGCGGACAGCTCCGCGGCAGAGTCTTTTGCGCGTCGTTCTACGTCTTCATGCCGCAAAGGCTCTGCGCTCAAACCTGCCGCGGGATTGGTAATGCACGATAGGCCGAGCACGCGTGCGCCCATGTGCCTGGCCGCGATCACTTCCTGCACCGTACTCATACCGACCGCATGCGCCCCCAACTGTCGCAACATGCGCACTTCCGCAGGCGTTTCGTAGCTTGGCCCAAGCACACCGGCGTAAACGCCCCGCGAAAGCTCGATACTCAGGTTTTTCGCTACCTCGGAGCAAAGCTCAGACAACGTCAGATCGTAAGCTCGCGACATGTCAGGAAAGCGCGGCCCCAGGCTATCGTCGTTCGGCCCGACGAGACAGTTGCGTCCACTCAAGTTGATGTGATCGTCGATCAACATCAGCGAGCCGGCAGGCAATGCAGGGTCAAGGCCGCCCGCGGCGTTCGTGACGAGTAAGGTCTCGGCGCCCAGCGACAACATCAAACGGACGCCTAAAACCACCGCTTCGAGCGAGTGTCCTTCGTATGGATGAAGACGACCTTGCATAGCGATTACGGGCACACCTTCCAATGTGCCTGCAACCAGTCGACCCGCATGACCACGCACGCTCGAGTGCGCCATGCCTGGAATGTCTGTGTATGGAATGGATACGGCCTCTGCAAAATCATCAGCCAATGCACCGAGTCCCGAGCCCAAAACTAAGGCCGCGGCAGGGCGGGTGGTGATGCGTGTGCGGACGTGGGTAATGGCTTGATCCAGAAGGCTTCGCGTCATCATGTTGAGAAGCATGTTAGATTGAAGAAGCCTGCGAGGGGACTGAATGACGCTTGAACGCGCGTGGCGGTTGCTTCCTTCGGAACGCGTGCTTTGGCACGGCAAACCCGCCCGCGGTGTATCCCGCGATCCGGTCTTCTGGCTGGGCTCCATCTTGCTCGCTGCGTTCGCTGTCATCTGCGGTCTGTTTTGCGCGCTGCTCTGGGTCACGGACTTACCCGGTGCGCGTCAGACCGGCGGCATGGCTGGCTATCTTTCCATACTGTCTGCCGGCGTGGCCCTCGCACCGCGCTTTCTCCACGATGCTTGCGAATACTTAGTCACCGATCGACGCGTGTTGTGGCGCAGGGGTCCTGTGCAGCGCTGGATCGATCGCAGCGCCGTGAGCTACGCCCGCATTCTGTGGAATCGGGACACGCCAGGTGTGGGGCATCTCGAGCTCGTGCGCGCAACACCGTTTGGTCCGCTCGCACGCAAACAGCGCTTGATATTGCTGAATGTGGTCGCGCCCGATCGCGTGTTCGCTTGCATTCGCGGCGTCAGGGCGGCAGAAAACTTAGGTGACCGCGAAGTTCCACTCGCCGAGCGGCTCGATCGCGACGAGCGCGTGCTGTGGGGCGGCGGGCCGCAGGGATGGTTGCTGGGTTGGCGCGATCTAATGAGCGCCACTGCCGGCGTCACCGTGTTGTGGGTGGCCGTCAGTTACGGCATGCAGGCGTTTGGAATCGTGCTGGGCCTCGAGCAACTAGGCCTGCAAGTTCGCTCGTGGACCTGGCTCTTACTATTCCTTGCAACCGCACTCTCGTTCAGCGTGTTGTTGAGCGTTGGGATATGGCTTGCGTGGCATGGGCTGTGGCGTGCACGCGCGATGGGTCGCGACACCGAATACATCGTAACCAACCGTAGGGTGTTGATCCGGCGCGGACGTACCGAGCTGTCGCTCGATCGACGCAGCATCGTCGATGTGGCGGTCGTTCCTGTATCGGACGGTTGTCGGCATCTGTTCTTGATCCTCGACGCTCCCGAAGCACGCGCTCTTTCCGACAGCGGTGCCATGACCCCGCTGACTCCCGCGCGCGATCTCGTCCCACCGGTGCTCTACGAGCTGCGCGACGCCGATGGCGTTTGCAAGTTGCTGCTCACCCCCGATACCGACGACAGCCTGCCGCGCGCAGCCTAGGAAATCGCAGCGCTCAAGCGCCAACGTGGCCAAGCGGGCGTAGCTTTGGTAGCGTCCGGCCATGCAGCACGCTGGTCGGATAGTTCCCGTTGCCGCGCTCCTGGCGGTCGCTTGCGGCACGCAAGTCGTCGCCACCACACCAAGCTACCCCGCGGTGTCTGGGCAATCGGTCGAAACGCGCCTCTCGTTCACACCGGCAAGCGGCATCACCAAGCTCGCCCTACCCTGCACGAAAGCCGAGCGCGAAATAGACAATGGCCTTGACGATAACTGCGACGGGCGCGTAGACCGTCAGACCGAGCCGAGCAGGGCGGGCCTATTCATCTCGCTAGCTCACAGTACGCAAGTCGACGTGGAGCTCACGCTGACTGCGAGTGACCCAGCAAGCGAAGCCTCGCTCGACAAGAGCATGATCTCGCGCGTTCAAGTTTGTCAGAGTGCGGAGCCGTTTGCGCTTCAGCAGGCCGCGTTTCCCAAGCTCGCCAAGGGACGCTACGAGCTTGCCGTCGCACACGGTAAGGTATGCGGCGAAGGGCTTCCTGCCGCCGTGGACGCCTCGTTGTGGCTGCAAGGCCAGACGCAAGGGGTGTACGGCCTGAGTGTTCCACCCGGTGAACGCGCAGTGCTTGGCACGATCGAAGTGCGATGAGCGGCACGGCCGATCGCTCGGCCGAACGTCTGGCGGAGCGTCTGCTGTGGCTTACTTGCGCCGCCTGCATGATCCCAGGCGTGCTCGCCCTGCAAGCGGTGTCGCCCACGCGGGTAGCGGCCTGCGTGGCGCTGGCGTTCATTCCTTACGCTTGGCTCGTATCTGTAGGGCAAGCGTTGCCTCAGGACCGAGCGGAACGCCTCGCCATCGGAGGCGCCTTATGCGCAGGCATCGTGCTGGTGCTGTCGCCGCCTGCGCTCTCGGACGATCTCTACCGTTACCTGTGGGATGGACGTGTGCTCAGTCACGGCCTCGATCCTTACGCTCGCGCGCCCAGCGACGCATTGCTGCGCGGCCTGCGCGACGAGCTCTGGACGCACATCAATCATCGCGAGCTCCGCACGATTTATCCTCCCATTGCGCAACTTCTGTTCGCACTCGCCGATCGTATCGCTCACACACCGTCTACGCTGAAGCTGTGCATGTTGGTGGCGCATCTTTTCACGATTCGCGCGGTCGCACGCTTGGCGGCACAAACACGATCCGTCTCGGGGTCGCGCGCCGCCTTGGCCTATGGGCTGAATCCGCTCGCCCTGACGGAAAGCGCGATGAACGGCCATGTGGATGTGCTCGCGGGCAGCGCGCTGGCATTTGCGCTGCTCGGCCTGACTTCCAAACGGGCAAACCTGCTGAGTATTGGCATCGTCATCGCAGCCGGCACCAAACTCGTGGGTCTCTTACTGTTGCCATTGAGCGCGCGACTCGGCATCAGACGTGCGTTGCTCACATCAATCTTGTGCTTGGCCGCGCTGGTTCCGATGCTGTTGCCGCGCCCCGCCGAAAGCTCAGGTGCCATGCACTACGCCCAGCGCTGGCAAGGCAACGACGCACTCTTCGGCATCATGCAAAGCGGAGTAAGCCTTACTCTCTGGCAACTTGCAAATGCGGACGAACGCGCGCGCGGCCATCTACGAGTGGCCTGGCTCATGCCCGTGATTGCACGGGCACGTGGCAGCGCCTTGGACCCGTGGGCTGCGGCCGACGCGGCGCGGCGGGAGGTACCCGATCGTGCCGATTTCGAGATCCCGTTCCTGGCCGGTTTGATCACGCGTGTGCTGGTGTTGCTACTCGCGCTCGCGCTCGCGCTCGCACTCGCTCACTCCCGTTGGCATGCACTACGCGCGGCTCGTTTCACTGTGCTTGGTGCGCTCTTGCTCGCCCCCCAAATTCATCCTTGGTACCTGCTTTGGCTGCTCCCACTCGAGGCCGCCAGTGGGGGCTTAGGTGGGATGGCATGGTCCGTGTCGGTGCTTGTCGCGTATGCTCCCCTTGATCTTTGGCAGCGTGCGCGGATCTGGAACGAAGCCAGCCTCGCAAAGCTGTGCGAATTCGGCATCGTAGGTCTAGTGTTTATGGTCGAGGCCCGGCTATTTAATAGAGAGCGACCCGAATAACATGTTGGTTTGTCCTCTTTGTCAGATCGCCCTAGGGGCCCATGACGCGGTGTGTCCGCGTGATGGCAACTTGGGGCAGGAAGCCTCCTGGAACGTGGTTCCGGCGGCGCTCGAGAAGCGTTTTACGCTGATCGCGCCGTTCGCCCATGGTCTGACGGGCAGCACGTATCTTGCGGATGAACCCGAGACCGGTCGGCGCGGTGTGCTGAAGGTGCTCGCACCGGCGCCTCGCACGCAAACTGCGGAACGACAGCGCATGCGTCGCGAGCTGCTCAAGCAAGCCACCATGACCGCGTCGCACTTGGCCTTACCATTTGCAACCGGCGAGACCGACGACACGTTGTGGTTGTTTCGCGAGCACATCGAGGGCACCGCGCTGCATGCCCATCTGAGTAAGCACGGCCCCTTACCGATGGCGCAGGCGTTGCTGATTAGCGCGCAGCTCACGTCTGCACTCGATGAGCTGCATCGCGCAGGTCTGTTGCATCGCGATTTGAAGCCCGCCCACGTGATCCTCGCCAAAGATGAAGAGGGTGGCATACGCTCGGTATTGATCGACTCCGGCGTGTGCAAGCCACTCGCAAGCGCGGGCACGGCCGTGGTCTTCGGCAGCGCGGGCTACGTCGCACCCGAACAACTCGCTGGCAAGCTCGTCAGCTTTCGCAGTGACCTCTACGCGATAGGTTGCGTGCTCTACGAGATGTTGACCGGCCGCGCCCCGTTCGCGCGCGATGACATCGCTGCCACGCTCGCTGCGCAACAAGAAGGCACCCTGCCCGCATTTCCCGTGGAGCTCAGTCCACAAGTCGCGGCACTCGTTGCATCGCTACTCGCCAAGGACCCTCAGGATCGGCCATTTTCCGCACAGAAGCTGCGGCGCGCGTTAGACCCTTTCTTACCCTATGGAGCCACCGTGAACAGGCATCCCAACGCATCGCTCAACAAGCCGTCAGCTGCCAACCCCCCTGCCGATCAGCCGCTGGTCGCACCCGTGTCTGCATCGCGTATTCCCGGCTTACCGAGCACGCCGCCGCCACGTCCCATGGGACGCAGCTCCGGGCCGCCACCGCCGCCCATGCGGCGCAGCACGGCAGACGCAACGCAGCAGCTTCAGGTCGAGCAGATCATGGAGATGGCGTCGCGTCCGTCGAGCGCAGGTGCGCGTCCTGCAAGCATCGCTCCGCCGCCGACGCCGCAACGCAGCGCAGCAAGCGAAGCTGCGCGCAAACGAGATGTGACCGAGCCCTTCGAGCTCGACAGCGTGCTCGAAGTGAAGGACGCGAAAGGCACCGCGTACGCGAACAACGACAAGACGCTGTTGAACGACAAGACGGTGTCGAGCGACAAGACGATCGCAAGAGATAAAACGATCTCGAACGACAAGACGATCGAGAAGCCAAAGCCCCAGCGGCCTTCGGCAGACCTTACGCAGCCGATCCGCTTGGATCAGATTCTGGCGGTCGCAAATCAGCGTAAGAAGGCGCTGTCTGCGCCACCTCCCGCCGTGATCGAAAGTGTGCCCCCAGCGGCGGCAGTGCCCGTGATGTCCAAGGTGACGCCCGCGGCGGCCGATGCGGCACTCACGACGCCACTCAGCATCGAGCTCGAGATTCCAGAAGAGCCGGCCGAGAATCCTTTGAGCGCCGTGCTCGACCAACCGCTCGCGGTACCGCCGCTGCCGGTCTCAACCTTACCATTTACGCCCGCGCTCAGCGCGCAGGCCAAGGCGCAGCCCACGGCCATCGTGTACGCGCTAACCCATGACAATGAAGACGACGACGATGAGCCCGTACGCGAGGCCGCAACCGTCGTGGCTGAGCGCCCGGCCGCCGACAAGCGCAGTGCCTACCCGACGCTCATCGGACTGGGTACGCCCAAGCTCGCAAGGGCGCCTGTATCGGGCACGGTCGCGCGCGGGAGCGAAGCGCCGCCGCCGCAGCACCCCGTGGAAACGCCGCAGGACGTCGCGATTCACTACGGCTCGAACGATTCCGGGCAGCTGACGTTGCCGCGCGATCCCGCGGCCGCCATCGAAGAGGCCGGGCGCATGGAAGCGCCAGAGCGTGCGCGACCGAAAGCCCAGCCTCGCCCACGCACTCGCTCGCGATCTGATGACGACAGCCTGGTGCTGCCGATCGGCTCCGCGCAGGCTCGCAAGATAGGTTATGCCGCCGCGGCCGCGGTCTTACTCGGTCTAGCCGGTTTCGGAGCGGTCAAGCTGTTCGGAGGGGACGACGAAAAGGCAGTCGCCAAACAAGATCACCGCGCAGTAGAGCCCACCGACACCGGAGCGACCGCGCCCATTCCGGAACCGGAGCCCGCAGCACGCCCCCTTGCGGAGGCCCCGAAGGGCGAGCCCACGCCGACCATCACGCGCATCGAAGTCGTACAACCTGCGCCAGCGCCGCCGGTTGCGGAAGAGGCGCCCAAACCGGCAATTAAACCGAAAGCGAGCACTACGGCGGAAACCAAGCTCGCCGCCAGCGAATCGCGGTCGGAGCGCCGCGAACGCGCTGCCAAGAGTCGCGAGTCGAGCGGCGAGAAAGTCGGCAAGGTCGACAAGGAAGCGCTCTGGTCCAAGGCTCGGGACGAAGCACGCGCCCACTATGCCGCCAAGCGCTACAAGCAGGCCGCCCAGGCCTACGAGCAAGCCGCCAAGTACAATCCGAGCCACGCGGGCACGTTCGCCGGCCTCGGCAGCGCGCGCATGCAGGCGGGCGACTATCGCGGCGCCGCACAAGCTTACCAACGCGCCATCCAGCTCTCGCCCGATACGTCTGGCTTCCATGCGGCACTCGGCAAGGCTTACTTGGGCGCGGGCGACAAGAGTAAGGGTCGCGCCGCATACAAGCGCGCACTCGCGCTCGATCCCAAGAACGAAGCGGCCAAAGCGGCCCTGCTTACGCTCTAAGGCGGCGTGTGCGCATGTTCCTGCGCATGGTGAGGGCGAGCAGCGCGATTCCGAATAGACCCAAGCTGTCGAACTCTGAGGCAGGCGCGCGGCCAACGGAAATAGTGCAACCCTCAGGTTTGCGCGTCTTGGTCGCGACGCCGCCGTCCGATGCGTCTTCGTCGGCCGCTTCGTCTGACGGTGTGCCCGCAACCAGCATGGGTTGTGCACCTTTGGTGCAGGGTGGGCGCGAACAGACGGCGTTCGCACAATCGGCCGCGCAGCTGCCCGCGACTTCGTCCATGGTGCAAAATCCATCACCGCAGCTCGGCTCGATGCCGCACAACGCTGCGCTCGGCCAACCGGTCGCACACAAGGCCTCGATCGCACTGGTTGCGTAGGTTGCTTGCTCCCACGGCGATCCATCGCTATCGGAAGGGATTTGCTTGGATATATTGCAGCCCGCATCGGTCGTGACGTAGTCCTCGCCGCCACGCACCAGCACGCCCACAAGACCGCCCTGACGGTCGAATAGACCTGATCCGCTCGAACCCGCGAAGGTATCGGAGTTGAGCTTGAAGTAGTCCATCGTCGCCGCACGCGCGTCGATCACTTGCGAGCCGCTGTCGATCTTGGCGGGCAAACCACTCGTGAAACCGAGGGTTACCACCGCATCCCCATTCTTGAGCACGCTCGGGCTTATCGAGGCAGGCTCGCGCGGCGCGAGCGCAGGACGGTCGAGCTGCACGATGGCAAAGTCAATTTGCTTACCTGCATTCTTCGGGCTTACGCGACGCGTGACGAAGTCGCGGCAGCCAAACACATCCGCCGCGCTCAATGGCTCGAGCTGCCCTTCGCTCGCGTAAAAATAGTCGAACACGTAAGAGTAAGTATCGCAGCCTTGGTCATCTTCAAAACAGTGTCCGGCCGTGAGCACGAGGTCTCGATCGATGAGCGTCGCAGAACAATCCGCACTTGCGGGCTGATCGGCAAATGCCTCGCCCGGACACAACCCATTACGTTCAGCCAAGGTCTCCGTGCTGACGGAGACGCGTCCGCTGGGTGGCCTTTGCAAGAAACGCGGCTGGATCAACGCGATCGACGAGGCCTTAACGCGCTCGCGCCAGAGCGCATCCGGGTGCGCATAGACGTCAAGCCTGTCGTCTTCGCCGTACACAATCGCAGCGCTCGTTGTTCCGAGCTCAGCGTAAGGCTGCTCGCCCGCTTCGCCCTCTCGCTGACTTGCGCATGCAGCCAACAGCGATAGCGCGACGCAAGCACTAGAGCGGAAGAAACGATTCACTCAAAGCCCCCTGCGTTCAGGTTACAGGTACTTTTCGCGCAACGAAACGCCAAGCCGTGTTCAGCAATTATTGCGCTGACACTAAGTACGCCGCGACCTTACACAGCGTCCCTTACCCTCATGCTGCACGGCGAGTGCCAGCACCGTCTGCAGCGAAGCTGTGAGCCAGTAACCAGGGGGTATCCGCGTATGTGGTCCAGGCAGCGCTCACGACCAAGAAGGACGAGTCTGACGCTTTCGCCACAACCATCCCGCCACGAGCAACAGCGGAGCGGGCACCGCAAAGGCGCTGAGGTAGAACCAAGCGCGGTCCTGCGTGCGCTGATGCAACACAGGTAAGTCGTCCTGCAGCGCGGCCACCCCACGCATGCCTTCATCGCCCACCAACCAACGCATGATGTCCAGCGCCAGCAATGTATTGGCTTCGTTGCGAAGCACTTGATCCGTGGGCAGGTCGCCATCGCCGCTCACGACCAGGCGTCCCTCCACTTTGCTCGTACTCTCGAGTACCGCAGCGATCAGTAAGGGTAAGCTTTGCTCCACTTCAGCCGAGCCACGCAGCAAGTCTCCGTCTTGGTCCGCATAGCAATCATCTTCAGTCTGCACGGCAACGACGCGTTGCGTTGCCAACGTGGGCTGCGACAACGCCAACGACACAGCGCGCACGGCTACGACCTGAAATTTGCGCCCTTGCCTGCGTAGCGCTTGCGTCACCGGGTGCGCGCCATACCGTTGCGTCTGAACTAGCTCCTGATCGGCCGCGGTGCGGGAGCGAACTACAAAGCTGTCGCGGCACAACACGACGGAACCGGTTGGGTGTACGCCAGCGAGCGCAAGCAATGCTGACAGCCCTGCATCGACACCTGGCTCAAGCCCAATCCACAGGCGTCCGCCGCGTCTCGCATAAGCTTCGAGCGCGCGCGCCTCTTCTTCCAAGAACGGACGCTCGGCCCCCAGCACCAACACGGCAGCCGCATCGTCGGGCACCGCGCGCCCCAAACCTTCTTTGAGACCAAGGCGATGCACACGCACGTTGAAGCGCGCGAGCAGATGCTCGAAATCGCGCAAGTAGCGGCCGCGCGCTTCTTCGACATCGCCCGCCACGGAGCGCTCACCGTGGCCGGTCGTGACATACACGGGTCTCACCGGCCGCGCGAGCACACTCAGATGATTGGCAACGTGCGCGTCCAACGTCTTGAGCACGCGACGCGCATCGCGCAGCTCCTCCCCGATGTAGAACGACTCGCCGCGCTGCACATCGCCCGTGCCTGCCAGCAACAATCCGTAACCGTTGCCGCGCACTTTGTGCTTACGCAGAAGGTCCGATGCGAGCGCCGCATCCTGCACGCGCACCGTAAGGTTGGGCGAAAGTCGAACGAGCGCATCAAAGTAAGGCCGAGCTGCCAGCAACACCTCGCTGCCTGGCGCGAAAAAGAGCCTCAGCTCCACGGGCTCATGCAGCTCACGAAGCAGGGCCCGCACCTGCAAGCTCGGCTCGCTGACTGCGCGATAGGAGAAATCTTTGCGCACGTCGTAGCGCACGGCGGCGTAGTTCAGGGCCACCGTGACGCTCAACAACAGGCCGAACAGTAAGCCAGCGCGCCCGCGGGACGCCATGCGCTGTGCATCGAGCGACCCGCTACGGAACGCTCGGTCTACAGCAAGTCGCGTCGGCCCGCCCAACAGTAAGGGCAAGACCCAACCCCATGCCAGCGGTGAATCGACATGATGGACGTCCGCAAATTCCAGGCACACGTAAACTGCTGCTGCGCTCGCGATAAGCGCTGCCGCAAGCAAGCGAAAGGCCAGCCCCTCACGCGCATGGGAATCGACCTTGCGCCATTCCTGCAGGTCGAGCAGGAGCGCAAGCGTAAGGCACACGCCGGACAAAGCGCCGATCACCGTGCGTAAGCTAGATGCGGCAAGCACGCGCTCGCCCGCAAGCCAAAGAGTAAGCCCGAACGCGACCAACCACGAGCTGAGGCTCAATCCCACCGCTGCCCTCCCAGCACAAACGATGAGGCCGCCAGGCACACGCCCGTCACGGAAGCGAAATACACGACATGGCTGAGCGCGAGCACGCCTCGTTCGAGCGGCAAAAAATGGCTCTGCCACATCGCCAAGTAGAGCAACACGTCGGACAACGGGGCGTCGCTAATGCGCGACAAGAGCCAGCCGATCAAGAACGTAGCGAGCAATGCTCCGCCGAGGAGGCCCGCTACCAATTGACTGCGCGCCAACACCGAGCCGAGCAGACCTATGGCAAGCGACGCTGCGCCGAGCGACAGTAAGCCCACGAAACCTACGATCACGTGCGCGAAACCGAGCGTGCCGCGCGTGGCGATCAACACGAGTAGATGGCTACTCATCAACACGAGCAGGCACAAAAAACAGTAAGCCCCGATAAATTTTCCGAATACGATCTCGTGATTTCGCGCGGGCGAGTTGAACAACAACAGTAAGGACCCGGATTCGCGCTCCTCCACGAACAGACGCATGGAGAGCAGCAGCGCGGACACCATGGTCGTGCCGCTCGTGATCTGAAACAGCTCTTCAAGCACGCGCTGGGAAGGCTTCGGTTCCGAGCCGAGCGCAAAGGCGTTGAATAGTAAGCCATCGACACACAACACCACGCCCGCGATAAGCCATGCCGAGGGCGAGCCCAACATCGAGCTCAACTCGCGATACGCGATAAGCCATGCGCGCCTCACGCCGCTGCCTCAGTAGGCTTGTGCACCAGCGCCGCAAACACGCTTTCAAGCCCCGCACCACTTGCGCTTAGCTCCAGTAGCTCCACGCCAGCCTGCACCAGCGTACGACTTACTTGGGCTCGCAAATCGCGTTCGCATGTCAGGTGCACGTACAAGTCTGCGCCGACTTCGCGTATCTCGTAGCGGCTCACTTCCGCAAGACCCGACAATGCGGCCTCGAGCACCACGCGACTTCCACGCACCACGACGTCCATGGCATGGGCCGAAGCCTGTGCAAAGCGCTGCACGATCTGAGCTTCGCTGCCCTCAGCGTGCAGACGCCCTTCGTGCAACAGTAAGATGCGGTCGCAACATTGGCTTATCTCGGACAACAAATGCGTGCTGAGCACGACCGTATGACGGGTCTGCAACGTGCGAACGAGCGCACGCATACTCATACGCTGTGCTGGGTCGAGCCCTTGGCTCGGCTCGTCCAACACCACCAGCGGCGGCTCATGCACGATGGCTTGTGCGATGCCAACACGTTGCCGAAAGCCATGGGAAAGCGTGGCGATCGCATCCGCCACCACACGCGTTAGATCGCACGCTTCAATCACGTAGGTCACGCGGCGCTCGACCTGACTCGGCACCACCCCGCGTAGCTCGGCCGCAAAGCGTAAGTACGCATGCACAGTCATAGCCTCGTACACAGGCGGTCGATCCGGCAGAAAACCGATCAAAGCGCGCAAATCGTGAGCTTCTGGCGACAGCACCTGCCCCCGCACGCGAATCATGCCGCGCGTGGGAGAGCTCAAGCCCGCAAGCATGCGTAAGGTCGTGCTCTTGCCTGCGCCATTCAAGCCGAGCAGCCCCACGCTCTCGCCTTCCGCGATGCGAAACGACACTGCCGACACGGCACAGCGCGCGCCGTAATAGCGATAGACATCCTGCAGCTCGAGCATGCTGGTAGACATGGCCGCGCTCAGCATAGAACGAAACTCAGATCACGGCTCTGCGCGGAACAGGGTCGCAAAATTCTCGCTCATGCGCGCGAGCACCTCGGACTCAGGTACGCCCCATACTTCTGCCATGAACGCCGTCGTATAGGTCACGTTGGCTGGCTCATTGCGCGCGTCGCGCTCAGGCCCAAGGTAAGGGCAATCGGTCTCGAGCAAGATCTTGTCGCGCGGCAACGTCTCTATCATGCGCGTGAAGCTCTCCGAACGACGCACGTTGGCCGGGATCGACAAGTAATGACCGGCACTGGCGATCTCGCGCGCAAGCTTCACTTTGCCGCCAAAACAATGCCAATCCACGCGCGTGCAACCGAGCTCGGTCAAGATTTCGAGTGCGCGTTTTTCGCGCTTGCGTGTGTGAATGATGACAGGCTTGTCTGCTTCGATGGCAAGCGTCACGAGCGCGCGAAACGACTCCTCCTGCCTCGCCCACAAAGCCTCAGGTACCCAATAACCATCCAGTCCGATTTCGCCGACTGCGAACGCCTGCTCCACGTGATCGCGCACCCACTGCACGGCCACCTCCGCCACGGCTTCGTGCTCGGCCTCGCGTGGATAGTCGATGCCCATCGCCCGCATCTCCGGCAACACCGCATCGACTGGATACAAACCGAACGCGGGCTTTACGAGCGAATCGCGCAACGAAAGCGCGAGCACCGCCGCGTTATCATCCGGATTGAGGCCGTTCGAAATAATCGTGGTCAGCCCCGCTGCGCGCGCACGCTCGAGCACTCCGTCCACGTCGCCGAACATGTCGGGATGGGTCAGGTGCGCGTGCACGTCGAACAGGCCCATGACGCTCAGCCTTCGTCGTCGCTCGGCTTCTTCTTGAACGGCTTCTTGTCGCCGCCATTGCCGAAGGGCTTACGCTCGCCAAAGCCCTTACCTTTGACGAAACCCTTACCTTGTCCGCCAGACTTGAACGGAGGCTTCTTACCAAAGGAGGGACGATCGCCCGCCTTGCCGCCTGCACCGCGCTTTTGAAACGCGGGACGATCGCCCGTTTTGCCACCCGCACCACGCTGTTGAAACGCAGGACGATCACCCGTCTTGCCGCCGGCGCCGCGCTGCTGAAATGCGGGCCTTTCGTTGGTGTTGCCTGCGCCGCGCTTTTGAAACGCCGGCCGGTCGCCCGCTTTGCCCGCGGCGCCACGCTTCTGAAAAGCGGGACGATCGCCCTGCTTTTCAAAACGCCCCTCGGGACGAGGCCGATCCGAGCGTTCTTGAAAACGCGGACGGTCACCTTCCGGTCGAGCGCGTTCTTGAGAGCGAGGACGCTCGCCTTCCGTTTGCGTACGCGCTTGAAAACGTGGGCGCTCGCTGCCGGTCTGTGCACGCGCTTGAAAGCGAGGGCGCTCGCCGTCCGCTGCCGCACGCGCCTGAAAGCGTGGGCGTTCGCCCTCCGCCGCTGCTGCGCGCGCTTGAAAACGCGGACGCTCACCGTCCGGACGCGGACGCTCTTCTCGCGGTTTGTCGCGCCCACGAAGCGGACTTGCCCGCTCCTCTTCCGCGGGCTTCGAGGGCATTTCCTCGTCATCTGCGTCGCTCTCGTGCTGGACTTCGCGCGACGCTTCACTCGGCGCACGGCGACGCAACAGACGGGCGCCCGCCGCAGCTGGCGGCTCGCGCTCAGGCTGTTCGAGCGGACGTCCCTCCTCTTCACGCTGGGCACGGGCAAGCGGCGCATGTCGCGCGCCCGCACCCGCCAGTGCAAGCGAAGCGAGCGTCACCGGAACACTCAGGCTCAGCACGGCCGTGCCGCTGCCCGCCCGCAAAAACGCGCGCGCATTCGGATCGCCTTCGTACAAGCCTGCTTCCGTGCGCAGCCACAACGCGACTTCGCGCTCGTTAAGCTCAGCCACCGGCTCAGCGAGTCGCTCGGCGGCCTCGGCTACCAAGCTCTCCGCCTCGGCCAACTTCATGCCCACGACCTGCTCTGCAATCGCCGCAAAGGCCGTCACACGCATGGCGCGCCACAAAGCCAGACGTTTAATATCGAGCAAACGCTCGCCCACGACCGCACGCGCTGCCGCATCCAGCTCGCCGCCGTTCCACAACGTCACAAGCTCGTGCGCTCGCGACGAGTAGACAGCGCGCGCATCGCGATTGGCGACGCCTGGGATCGCGTAACTCTCACGTGGGTCATCAATTTTCCCCCGATCGACGGGCGGACGCTTGATCCGTAGCCGGGTCTCGTCACTGCGGGCGAAAGCCTCGAGCTCGGGAGCAAGCCGCTTGCGGTCCTTGCGCTCATGGCTGGTACGTTTAACGACTACGGGTGCTGGTTTCGGGGGTTTGCGGGGCACGGCGGGGGTATAGCAGCAAACGGCGTGCCTATCGCCGGCCTCGTGTCGGTTGTGTCACGCCTGATCTGACTTGCGAAGTCTCCGCCCTCGCCTACACTGCGCCGCCCTGCCTGAGCCTTGCGCCCGGGTTGGCACTCAAAGGTCGCGACGGTTCCCGGCTCGGGAGCCTCGCTCATCCAAGGACCGATACCATCATGTACGCAATCATTCGCACCGGCGGTAAGCAGCACCGCGTGATCGAAGGCGAGCGCCTTCGCATCGAGAAGATCCTCGGCGACGTCGGCACTAGCGTCACTTTCGACGAAGTGCTCCTGCTCGGCAGCGACAAGATCGCGGTGGGTAAGCCCCTCGTGACCGGCGCCAAAGTAACCGCCACGATCATGGCCCAAGACCGCGCCAAGAAGGTGATCGTCTTCAAGATGCGTCGCCGCAAGAACTACCGCAAAAAGCGCGGTCATCGCCAGTGCTTCACCGAAGTCAAAATCACGGGCATCCAGGCTTAGCCTGCGGAGGACGTCACCATGGCACATAAAAAAGGACAGGGATCTTCCCGCAACGGCCGCGATTCGAGCGCCCAGTACCGCGGCGTCAAGCGCTTCGCCGGTCAGCAGGTTCTCGCCGGCAACATCCTGGTTCGCCAGGTAGGCAGCAAGTTCCACGCAGGTCACGGCGTCGGCGTCGGCAGCGATTTCACGCTCTGGGCCCAAATTGACGGCATCGTGAAGTTCGAGCGCTGGGGCAAGGATCGTCAGCGCGTCGCCGTGTACACCGCAGGCGACGTGCGCCTTACTGTCGTCAACAGCCGCAACGTGAAGCGCTCGGGCGCCACGCAGGCCGCTTTCGCCTCTGCGAACGCCGCGGAGTGATCGCCGCTTTCGCCTCTGCGAACGCCGCGGAGTGATCACGTTCGGCTCGCCCGTAAGGCGAGCTCCGTAGTCGCCCTGCACACGTCACC
>JBKJIA010000425.1:0-2534 GCA_046598735.1 Polyangiales bacterium | reverse complement strand
GGCGCTGGAAGGTATTCGCCGGCGAAATCAAGCCCGAGCAGTACAACACCGCCTGGTGGGACATGCGCAAGAAGACCCAGGGCATCGCACCCAGCAGCGTACGCGGCGAAGACTTCTTCGATCCGGGTGCCAAGTATCATATCCCGGCCAACGTACCTTATACCCGCTTCTTCTTGGCGGCGGTGCTGCAGTACCAGTTTCATCGCGCCATGTGTAAGATCGCTGGGCACACGGGCCCGCTGCATACCTGTTCGATCTACGGCAATAAGGCCGCGGGAGCCAAGCTCAAGCAGATGTTGGCGCTCGGTGCGAAGAAGCCATGGCCGGATGCACTTGAGACGTTGACAGGTGAGCGCCAAATGGATGCAAGCGCGATCATCGACTACTACGCGCCGCTGATGACGTGGCTCGCCGAGCAGAACAAGGGTCGTCAATGCGGCTGGGCAGAGGGCGGCTAGCAACCCTAAGGTGCACCCGCGCTTGCGTGCGACACCCCCGCCGCCCGCCACCACCTTACGCACCTGCGACAATACGTGAGCCCTGAACGCGCCTGTGTGCAGGCGTTCGCCGGGGCCTTCGCCGGACGTTTGCGCCATGCCTCTGCTGTCTGCCCAACGCGTGCTCGCTTTTGCACCTCGCCTCAACACGCCCGGTAAGCGTGACGCGACGGGTGCGTTTCAGGTCGCGGCGGGTGCGTTCGTTCGTCTGGCGCCCAAGGGCAGTGAGCTTGTGCTCATCGATAACCGTAAGGGTGTACCTGCGCGACGTCAGAGATGGATGGGAACGCTTTGCGCAGTCAACTGTGAAAAGCCTCCCTAGTCCACCTTCATCGCACGACCTGCCACTTTCACGGCTGGGGGGACGTGAGGCGCGTTGGCGTTAGCGCTTCAGCGAGGGTCGGGTTGCAGGTGTCGCGGGTTGGCTCGTGGTGCCTCCGGCCTGCGTCAAGGATATGCTGGTGGCCATGTCATTTGATGTCGATGGTTGGGTCGAGATCTCGTTGGTCCCGGTCGCTGAGCATGGCGACGGAATCGGTTGGGACCCCTTACTCTGTCTCAGCCCCTTGATGTTGGCTGGCGATCGCGTCTCGAGCGAACTCTTCGGGCTGGCGAAGGAGCCGGCTTCGACAGCGCCTTTTTCAAGCCGAGGGCTACCCGCGGATGCGTGTTCAGTCGTCCGGGCCGCGTTCGACTCCAACGAGGCGTTCATCGCGAAGTACGGAGAAGGTGCGTTTGGCCATACGCATGCCCTCTGGAGCGAGATCATCTCGCGCGACCTAAGTGAACTCCTAAGTGGCAGTGAGTGGGACGCCGTCTTCCGCATGATTCAGTGCTTGCCCGCGCATCTCTTGGCCACTCCCGAGCAGGTGCGGCTAGTCGTTTGGGGGACGTGGTAACTGAGGCAGGCATCTCATGCCTACCCAGGGCTGCAAGAGCGACTCAGCGGGCTGGCGACAGCTGCCATGCACTCTCCAGCTAGTCCTTATTCGCTTCCGCTTCGGCAACAGGTAAATAGCTGTCCAGCACGCGCTTCACATCGGGCCTGTCGAGGACCTCTACCGCAACCACCTTTCCTTGCCGAACGTCCAATACAATGAGCCCTGATTGAGACGGGAGCATGATGTTCTCGTGGGTGTGGTCTCGCCTTGTAGGCACTGGCGATGTGTAGAAATGAGCGCAATCGGCGTCGCCACAGTTGCAGCGCGAAGTGATGGGAGCACCGCGAAGGTGCTCGAGCAGATCAGCGCGCCCAACGGCCTCGATCATGGCCTCGAGCTCAAGGAAAAACTGGACGAACAGTTCGCCGACCGCCGCAACAGGTGCAAGCTCGGCCAAATGAAAGTCCGCCAGCCAAAGGGTAAGGCCCTCGAAGTCAACGCACTCGACCGCAAACGCAGTGTCAGAGTAAACATGTACGATTGCGCCGACGTCACCGACCTGCGGTGGGCGGGCAATCTTTGTGCTGCCAGTGAACGCACGGTCGCCTTCGACCGAGACCACGCGAACGAGCCCAGATTCTTGCGCGGTCTTCATGGGGGTTGCTTCTCTAGGGTTTGATGGACCGGGGGCGTCCGCCAGCCGGGTATAAGTTGAGTTACTCGGCTCGCTTGTACTTGTACAGGCGATACCCGTCTTGTTGCTCGTACCCGTCCGGAACAAAACCCTTGGCGAGAACCGCATCGAGGACGACGGCCATGCCCGCACCCATCGCATCGGGACGGCCTGAGAACGTTAGTGCAGAGATCGCCAGCGTGACCTGCGACTGCGGCAACGGCGTCCGCTGCACGTATTGAGCTGCTGATTCGGCCGAGGTGAACGTCGTCATCAGCGATTCCTCGTGAGGACGAAAGCGGTGAGGACGAAAGCGGTGACGGTCTTAACAATTACACTTTTCGACGCGAGTTGACGCAACAGCGGCACACCCCTCCAGCGCCTGCAGCGTTGTTCTTCCGCGGAG
Source organism: Polyangiales bacterium (assembly GCA_046598735.1). GTDB lineage: Bacteria > Myxococcota_A > Polyangia > Polyangiales > DASUME01 > DASUME01. The sequence continues at coordinate 77 of JBKJIA010000425.1, read as the reverse complement.
CTCCCGACGCGTGTAGGCACGGCGAGGGTGTAAGGACTGCGAATCACCTCGCAGCGAACCGCGGCCATCGTCCGTGC
>JBKJIA010000347.1:0-5932 GCA_046598735.1 Polyangiales bacterium | reverse complement strand
GCGTCCAACTTGCCGCCCCGCATCTAAGTCGTACGGTTGGGGTCATGGCCGAGACCGTGCCCTATGTGCCTGGCCTGGCGGGCGTTCCCGCTGCGCATTCATCCGTGTGCTTCATCGACGGCGAGGCCGGTCGCTTGCAATATCGCGGCTACCCCGTCGAGATTCTCGCAGCGCGCTGTTCATACGAGGAAGTCGCGCACTTGCTCGTGTTCGGCGCTCTGCCCACTGAGCAGCAGCTCACGAGCTTCAAAGCGGAGCTTGCCAGCGAACGCAGGCTCAAATTCCGCATCATCGATATGCTCAAGCTCTTCCCCGAAAGCGGCCATCCCATGGATGCGCTATCGGCCACGATCGCCGCGATGGGTATGTTTTACCCGGGTGATCACATTCACGACGCCGACTACATGCGCCTGAGCGCGGTGCGTCTGATCGCCAAGCTGCCCACGATTGTGGCGGCTTTTCATCGCATTCGCCGCGGCGATGATCCGATCGCGCCGCGCGCCGATCTCGGACACGCCGCCAACTTCCTGTACATGTTGCATGGCAAAGAGCCGGAGCTGCTGGTCGCCAATGCGCTCGATACCATGCTCGTGCTGCATGCCGAGCATTCGATGGCGCCTTCGACTTTTTGCGCGCGCGTGGCCGGCTCCACTTTTGCGGATCCATTCGCGGTGGTTTCATCGGCCGTCACCGCCTTGTCAGGTCCGCTGCATGGTGGTGCGAACGAGGCCGTCTTGCGCATGCTGCGCTCGATCCCCGCGACGCAACCAAGCGCCATTCGCGAATGGGCCGAAGACAGACTTGAGCGTCGCGAAAAGATCAGCGGCTTTGGTCATCGCGAGTACAAGTGTAAGGATCCGCGGGCCACGCTCGAACAAAGTCTGATCGATGAGTTGCACGAGCGCTTTGGTCGCTCGTCGACTTACGACACCGCGGTGGAGCTCGAGATGCAGATGCGAGAGCTGGTGGGCGCGCGCGGTCTGTTCCCGAATGTCGATTACTACAGCGGCATCGTCTACGACATGCTGGGTCTACCTACGGATCTATTCACGCCCATGTATGCCGTCGCGCGCGTAGCGGGGTGGCTTGCACACTTGTTTGAGCAGATCGATCATAACCGCATGTTCAGGCCTTCGCAGATTTGGGTGGGCGAGATGGACAGGCCTTACGTCGCGCGCGCGGATCGCCGCTAATCACTGCGGGCTAGCGTTGACAGCGTAGGGGTTAGCCCGCGATCCTGTGTCGTGTTGTCGCGCGCGCTTGCGTATGTGGATGGTCGCTTCGAGCTCACACGCGAGCTAGGCGAAGGCGGCTATGGCGCGGTCTACGAAGCGTACGACCGCGAGCTGGAGATGCGCGTGGCGCTCAAGCAGCTCAGTCGCGTGGGACCGGATGCGCTCTTACGGTTCAAGCGCGAGTTCCGTGCCCTGGCCGACATGCGTCACACCAACCTGGTGCGGCTTTACGAATTGTTCGAAGAGGGTGGCTCCTGGTTCTTCACCATGGAGCTTCTCGAAGGCGAGAGCTTCAGCGCCTACGTGCGGCCCTTGCTGGCCGCCAAGGGCTTCGATGAAACGCGTTTGCGTTCGGCCGTGCTCTCGTTGAGCTCCGCGCTTTCAGCCGTTCATCGCACGGGGCTCGTGCACCGGGATCTCAAGCCTGACAACGTGCGCGTCACTTCTGAGGGGCGCGTAGTGCTCCTCGACTTTGGGCTTGTCGTGCAGTTCGGACTTGCACCCGCTGGCGACGAGCAAGGCATGTTCGGCACTGCCGATTACATGGCACCCGAACAAGCATACTCAGGTCTCGTGGGGCCTGCCGCCGATTGGTACGCGCTGGGTGTCATGGTGTACGAGGCACTGACCGGACACTTACCGTTTTACGGTTCCTCGATCGAAGTGCTGATGGCTAAGCAGCGCGGATTGCCTGCCCATCCGAACACGCTGCTATCAGACTTGCCTGTAGCCCTGTCCGACCTCTGCATGCGTTTGCTCGCTACCGATCCTCGCGAGCGTCCGGATGCGACCGGTGTGCTCGAGACCTTGCGCGATAGGCGCGAGGAGAGCAGTCCGCCGCCCATTATTTCTGCGCTTCCTTTGCTGGCCACGTCACCGCTCGGGCGCGACGCGGAGCTCAAGCATTTGCATGCCGCGTTCGCAGCGGCGCGTGTGGGCCCGGCGCGCCTGTGCATTCTCGAGGGTGACTCGGGTCTCGGCAAGAGCACGCTCGTGCACCACTTTGCCCGCAGTCTGATCGACGGCGATGCCGACGTGCTCGTGTTGCGCGGTGCTTGCTACGAACGGGAAACCGTACCCTTCAAGGCCTTTGACGGCGTGGTCGACTCACTCGCGTTCGAGCTCGGTGCGCTTGCCGAAGCGGACTACCGTGACTTCATCCCGGTGCAGGGCAATCTACTGGTGCGTGCCTTTCCGGTGTTGGAGCGTATCCCCGCGATCTCGCGCTCGGGCGGGCGTATTCCTGCGGATCCTACCGCGCAACGCCGCCTCGTGTTCGATGGACTCTTGTCGCTGTTGCGAGGCGTGTCGCGGCGCACGCCCATGTTGGTCTGCATCGATGATCTGCAATGGGCCGACACCGATAGCCTGGCGCTCTTGCACACGCTGCTGACGGCCGCGGACTCGCCGCACTGCCTGTTCTTAGCGACCGCGCGACCGTTGCATCGCTTTGAGCGGACGCTCGGTTCGGCGCTGCGCGTATTGCTCGAAGCACCGCGTACGGAACGTCTCCCGCTTGCGCCGATGGACGTGGCCGCAGCGCGTACGCTCACGCAGACCATGGCAGGTGGACGCCTGCAACAAGCGCAAATCGAGGAAGTGGTGCGCGAGAGCGAGGGACATCCGATGTTTCTCGCGGAGCTTGTGCGCATCGCCGTGGAGGAAGGCTCGACACAGCAGCTTGGCGTCAATCTCGAGCGCGCGATCCTGCGTCGCGTCGCAAGACTTACGCTGACGGCGCGGACGATCTTACAACTCTTGGCCGTCGCATCGGCGCCGCTGCAGCGCAACCTTTTACGCGAAGCTCTATCTCTGTCTGGGGAAGAGTTGATGCAAAGTTTTGCCGAGCTTTCTACCGCGCATTTGGTGCGTGCCTTCGGCAATGGTGCGGTGGAGTGTTATCACGATCGCGTGCGCGAATCGGTGCTCAACGCGCTCGATTCCCAGACGCGCGCGGCAACTCACGCCAAGCTCGCACGTGCGCTCGAAGCGCAACTGCCCAATGCTCCGGCGCGCATCGGCTCGCATTGGTTGGGTGCGGGCGAGCCCAAGCGCGCCATACCGTGGCTGGAGCGCGCGGCCATTGCGGCGGAAGATATGTATGCGTTCGAGCAAGAAGCCGCGCTCTATGCCGAGCTGCTGCTGCTCGCTTCCCACGCGGAGCCAGCGCGCGCCCACGGTTGGCGCGTGGCACGTGGCGCGGCCTTAGCGAATGCCGGGCGCGCAGCAGACGCCGCCCACACATACCTGAGCGCGCTCGAGGGTGCAGACCTTACTCAAGCCGGGCAACTACGCGAGCTTGCCGTTCAAGCTTTGCTGCAGGCCGGTGAAGTCGATCGGGGCCTCGCCGAAATGCGCACCCTGTTTCAGCAGACCGACCTTGCCTTTTCTCAGACCCCGACCCGCGCGTTGCTGCGTCTCGGGGTGCATCGCATGTTCCTCAACTTCATGAATCGTTGGGTGGAGCCGCTACCGGACGCGAAGATCCGAGCCTCGGATCGCGCGGATCTCGATCGGTTGTTCGGGCTTGCGCCCGCGCTCGGTTGGGTGGACATGATGCGCGGTGTTGAGCTGCAAAGTCGGCATTTGCGCCTGGCACTGAAAGTCCGCGACGCGCGTCACCTTACGCTTGCGCTCGCCTATGAAGCCGCCTTCGTCGAGGCCTCCGAGGGGTCGGTCGAGATGGTGGATCGTTGCCTCGCTCGCGCCGAAGAGCTCGCGCAGCGTCTCGATGACCCTTACTTGCGTGCCGTCAGTAAGGGTAACGCCGGACTCATCGCATTCTTTCGCGTGCAGCTCGATCAGGCGACCGAGCTATTGAGCGAGGCTGAGCGCGGTTATCGCGAAGATTGCGTAGGTGCCAGTTGGCCACTTGGGGTCGTACGCACCAACTTACTGACGACCTTACTGTTGCGCGGTGAGTCTGCAGCGCACGCGGAGCGCGCATTGGCCTGGCTGCGCGATGCCGAAGACCGCGGCGACCGTTTGGCTTACACGAGCCTTATCGTGCTCGGCGGCGGTTACACGAGCTTGATCGACGCGGGCGATATTGAAGGCGCCGATCGCCTAGTCGATGCTTGCATTGCCAGTTGGCCTGCCCAGCCGTTTTCCACGCAGCACCTTGGCCACATCATTTCCAAGGTCAACATCAAACGAGGTGCAGGTGGCGCGGGCGCTCACGCCTATATCGAGCAGCGCTGGAACGAGGTCGGACGTTCGCTTTTGGGCCGAAGCTCGTTCACACGCGGTGCGCTCTTGCCGATTCGCGCACAATGCGCGCTCGATGCCGCCCTCGTCAGCAAAGGCGCTGAGCGCGAGCAGTTGCTATCGCACGCGTCACGTCAGCTCAAAGACCTCGATCGCCTCAACACACCGGCTGCACGAGTGCGCGGGCGGCTGCTGTTTGCGCAGATTCTCATTCTTCGAAAGGCATCGGAGGAGGCAGAACGCTTGCTGCGAGAGCTGCTGGTGGCCCCCGAAAGTAACGTACTTGCCCTTGAACGTGCGGCGGCCAACTATCTATTGGGTAAGCTCGTACGCGGCGCAGAAGGTCGCGCGCTTTGCGAGAGTTCCTTGGCCTGGGCCAAGGCGCGCGGCTTTCCGGACCCACGCATGACGCTGCGCTTCACGGCACCCGTCATTGCAGACTTCGAATAGTCAGGTGCGCAGCCACTTAGCCGAGCAGAGTGCGCAACTTGGGTTTGAGCACCTTACCCATTGCGTTGCGGGGCAACTCGCTCAAAAAGTGCACGGCGCGGGGTCGCTTGTGCTTGGCCAGCAGCTTCGACACGTGATCGATCAAGGCTTGCTCGCTGGGGCGTGGGCCAGCTTCTCGCAACACCACGAAGGCGATGATTTTCTCGCCCAAATCCTCGTCGTCGACGCCGATTACGGCAGCTTCGCGCACAGCGGCGTGATCGAGTAGGGCGGATTCGACTTCTCCCGCGCCGACCTTGAAACCGCCGGTCTTGATCAGGTCCGTCGCCTTGCGACCCACGATGCGCAGGTTGCCTTCGGGTGAGAGCGTGCCCAGATCGCCGGTATAGAACCATCCCTCTGCATCGTGGACCTTACGCGTGGCTTCCGGGTTATTCAGGTAGCCCAAGAACACGTTGGCGCCGCGCACGGCTACTTCGCCGATGGTCTTGTCATCGTGATCTGTGATGAGTTTGCGCTCATCGTCAACTAGCTTGACTTCCACGCCTGGTAAGGGTGTGCCCACGTAACCGGCGCGGCGCTCGCCATCGTGCCGCACCGCAGTGTTGATCAACGTTTCGCTCAAGCCGTAGCGCTCGCAGGCGCGTTGACCGGTCAATGCCTCGATGCGCGCGTATTCGCGCACGGGTAGGGCAGCCGAACCTGACACGAGCAAACGCGCGGCACGCAATCCGCTGCGTACACTTTCGCTTTCATCGGCTGCGTCTGCGAGCCGGTGATACATCGTAGGCACCGCATAAAGCACGCTGCTTTCCGCAGCCGTCAATGCGCGCGCCACTTCGTTTGGCGAGAACTTCGGAATCCAATGCAGACAGGCACCCACGCGCAGTGCACCGAACAGACCGAACACCAAACCGTGGGCATGAAATAGGGGTAAGCCGTGCACGATCGTGTCGCGGTCAGTCAACGCCCAAGCGTCGATCAAACCGTCGAGTGTTGCCGCGATGTTGGCCGATGAAAGCACGGCGCCCTTCGGTGCA
>JBKJIA010000343.1:0-3479 GCA_046598735.1 Polyangiales bacterium | reverse complement strand
CCCCAGTCAACGCAGTCGTTGCCTTGGTCCACCGGTCGTCGAACGCCCCTCTGGAGTGGGTCTGCTTTGCGGGGCCTGGCACGCCGATGGCTGGATCAACCTCGAGATTTCCATCGTGCTGGGGCCCGAGCGCAGCGCCGACGTTGTGCGCCTCGGTTCGCTCCTGAGATGGACGCTAGGCCGACGGCGACACGAGTTGCACCCGGACCTTCCTGAGAGTCGGCCGAAAACCTTCGCCATCCGCGAGCAACCACTGTGGGCCGAAGATTTTATGACTGCCTTCGAGCGCGATGGCGTATTGAGCTGGTGCGCAGACTGAGCTGCTAAGGTCTTGTGTGGGATCTCGTCGACGATCGAGCGCTCGTGTTCGTCAGCGAACTCTGCCTGATGCCGAGAGCGCAATGCTTATTTTTCCACACTTCATAAGCGCCGCTCTCGCGCGTTGCGCTTAGGACGTCGTGGTGGCCGGGCTCGATCGTTTTGAATGCTAGCCCCCTCGCTGGCGTTGATTATGTACGGTAAACGGAGCCAGCTTGAAGCATGCCCCGCCCTGGCGCGCGACGCAGAGACCCAGAAGGCAGTCTGCTTGAGCAGATGATGCAAGCGCGCGCACAAACCACCCTCGGTCGGATGAAAGCGAAGGGCCAGCAGCCGAATCGTTCAGAACGTCGTTGGGCTCACAAGACGAGGAACTCTTGATGGCCTTGGTCGGAAACGACGATAGCCTTCACACCGCGGAAATAGGCCTACTTCTGACGATCGCACACCTCAAACCGCACGTCGCTGCGCGCGCCATCGAACGCGCCTAGCGAACGTCATCCCTTTGGCCCGACGCATACCCATGCCGCTTGCGGGCGTACTAGGTTCTCAAGGTGTACCCAAGGTGGTTACCATTAACGGAGCGATGACGGGGTCTGGCCCGCGCGGCCGACTGTATCACCCGATGGTGCGAGACCCGATAGACGAAACACTGACGATCTCCGATACGCGGGTGCTCGGGGGCCCCTTCGCGGGGACGGATCGATTTGCGGTTCTTGCTCCGCTGGGGGAAGGCTCCTTCGGGACTGTCTACCGGGTGATGGACCGCACGACGGGCTCTCAAGTCGCACTCAAGGTTCTTCGTCAGCCGGGTCCCGACGCGTTGTTTCGGCTCAAGAAAGAGTTCCGCTCGCTTCTGGAATTGCAGCACCCCAACCTCGCGCGCTTGCGAGAGCTGCACGAGCACGCGGGGCACTGGTTCTTTACGATGGAGCTCATCGAGGGCACCGATTTTCTCTCGTACGTGCGTCGTCGCGATCCGGCGTGGGATGAAGAGAGATTGCGTGGTGCGCTGATTCAGTTGGCGGCTGCTCTGCGCTACCTGCACGCGGCGCAGAAGGTTCATCGCGACATCAAGCCCGCCAACATCCGTGTGGACCCCCAGGGACGCCTGGTGCTGCTCGACTTCGGGCTCGTCTCTAACACCATCGATGGCCGGCAAACAACCGCATCGGGACTGGCGGGGACACTGGCCTATATGGCGCCTGAGCAAGCCAAGGGCGAACAAGTAGGACCCGAGGCAGACTGGTACAGCGTGGGAGTCATCCTCTACGAGGCTTTGACGGGCCGCCTTCCCCATAACATCTGGCCCATCAGCGCCCGCGATGGCCTTCCAGCCGAGCCGTGCACACTGGTGCAGGCCATCCCTGAGGACTTGAACGCGCTCTGCATGGCGCTGCTCGAGGCCAAGCCAGAACAGCGGCCGAGTGGCCAGGTGGTTGTTGAAATACTCGATGCTCACCACCGTCGCTTTGCCTCAGTGCGACCGCCGCCGAGCCGGCGCCATTTCGTGGGCCGGCGCCGCGAGCAAGCCTTGCTTATGCAGGCCTTAGAGCAGCTGCTGAAGGGTAGGCCATCGACCGTGGTCGTGACTGGAGAGTGCGGTGTTGGCAAGACTGCTCTCATCGAGGAATTCACGGCGATGCTGCCGCCCGAGGCGGTCGTGCTCACTGGCCGTTGCCTCGAGCAGGAACTTGTCCCCTATAAAGCCTTCGACGGAATCGTAGATTCGCTCACCTCGTTCTTGGTTGACCTGCCAGAATCGCAAAGTGCCGTTATGACACCCAGGAGGGCGGCTTGCCTTGCTCGCGTGTTCCCTGTGCTCGGCCGCGTAGCCAGCATCAGGACGGCACCAAACCTTACCGGTGTGAATAACGCTGCTGCAGTAAGAAACTACGCCGTTACCGCTCTGCGTGATCTCCTGGCACTCGTCGGCGAGCGGCGACCGTTGGTCGTATTCATCGAGGACATGCAATGGGCCGATGCTGAGAGTCTGACGCTGCTCGACCGGCTCCAGGCGCCTCCGGATGCGCCCGATATCCTTGTCGTGCTTACGGCCAGGCCCCTCGCCGAGTGTTCGCCATCGGTGCAAAACGCGCTGACGACGTTGCTAGCCCGAGGCAGCCTCGAACTGGCTCTCTTACCCCTAACACGCTCTGAAAGTGAAGAGCTGGCGAACGGCGCGCCAGGGCAGTTTACGGACGAGATCAGCGCGGTCGTCGCGCTTGAATGCGCCGGCAATCCAATGCTGCTTTCGATCGCGGCGCCCCAAGGGGGAGCGGCGCGTGGTCACCTCCCGCAGTCTCTTGCGGATGCACTTCGCACCCAGCTTTCCGCTACGTCTACGAACGCGATCATCACACTCGAGCACCTGTGCGTGGCTGCGATACCGCTATCCACCGAGACCATCGCGCGCTCTACTTGTTTGCCGGAGCAGACGATCGTGGAACTCTGCGCCGAGCTCAAGACGAGGAAGGTGGTACGTGCAGGTGGCCGCAAGGGCGCCTCGCACGAGGTATCTCATGAGCGCATCCGTCAGGCATTTCTCAGCTCCATGTCCGACGCGCATCGCAGAAGTATCCATGCACGGTTGGCGCGCGCGTTTGAGCGAGCCAACGTCGCACCTGCCGAGCTCATCGCGCATCACTTCGTCGAAGCCGGTATCCCCGAGCACGCCGCTCAATACGCGGCGCAGGCCGCGCTGCAAGCTGTCGAAAGTCACGATTTCGGGCGTGCCGCGCACTTCTACAGACTCGCCCTGAGCGCCGCCGCGGTCAGTCCACGCCAAGAAGCGTATGGACTGCAAGTCGGGCTGGGGAGTGCACTGAGTGCCTGCGGACGGAATGTCGAGGCCGCCGATGCGTATCTGGTCGCCGCAGCTCTGTTGGCGGCAGAGTCCCACGATGATGCCGCGCGCAAGTGGCGAGTTCTTGCAGCGCACCGCCTGCTCGAGAGTGGTCATATCGATCGAGGCTTCATCCTTCTTGAGCAAGAGCTGCTTTCGCTAGGCATGCCCATGCGCAGGTCCGGCGCCGAGACTAGGTTCAAGCTCGCCTTCGGACCCGTGCTTCAGCGCCTGCGTGGGTTTGACTTCGAGCGCCGAGATGCGGAGCAGGTCGATCCACGCGATGGCATACGGATGGATGCCTGCGCGGCTGCCG
>JBKJIA010000076.1:0-15203 GCA_046598735.1 Polyangiales bacterium | reverse complement strand
CTTGCGCGAGTGAGGCGCCTGGGTACCTTGCCCAGCCATGTCGAATCGCGTCATCAACTTCAATGCCGGTCCTGCAGCGCTCCCCCTTGCCGCCCTCGAGCGTGCCCAGAAGGAGTTCCTCGATTTCGAGGGCACGGGCATGTCGATCATGGAGCACAGCCATCGCGGCAAGGACTACGAGAAGGTCCACGGCGAGGCCATCTCGCTCCTGACCGAGCTGTTGGCGATCCCGGCCGATTACCAAGTGCTGCTGATGCAGGGCGGAGCGAGCGCGCAGTTCGCGTTGATCCCCATGAACCTGTTGCCAGCCGGCAAGAGCGCCGACTACGTGAACACCGGCACCTGGGCCAAGAAGGCGTTCAGCGAGGCCAAAATCGTGGGCAAGGCGCGGCTGGCCGGCAGCGTCGAAGAGGCCGATGGCACCTGTAAGCGCGTCCCCAAGGCGAGCGAGCTCGATTGGGACGCGAACGCCGCCTACGCGCACATCTGCAGCAACAACACGATCATGGGTACGCAGTTCCACGAGTTCCCGGACACGGGCGCCGTGCCACTGATTTGCGACATGTCGAGCGACATCCTGTGGAAGCCCATCGATGTCTCGAAGTTCGGCCTGATCTACGCGGGCGCCCAAAAGAACATCGGCCCCTCAGGCGTGACCTTGGTGATCGCCAAGAAGTCGTTGATCGAGGCCGGCCGCGAGGACATCGCCAAGATCTTCCGTTACAAGGAGCACGCCAAGGAGAACTCGCTGCTCAACACGGCGCCCACTTTCGCCATCTACATGATGCGCAACGTGCTGCAGATCGTGAAAGAGCAGGGCGGCTTGGTGGCGGTCGAGAAGCGCAATCGCGAAAAGGGTGCGCTGATCTACGGCCTGATCGACGAGAACCCGGCCTTCTTCCGCGGGCCGGTCGAGAAGGACAGCCGCTCGTTCATGAACCCGGTGTTCCGTCTGCCCACCGAAGCGCTCGAGGGCAAGATGGTCAGCGATGCACAGAAGGCGGGCTTTGTCGGCATCAAGGGCCATCGCTCGGTCGGCGGCATTCGCATCTCGCAATACAACGCGGTGACGCCGGAGCAGGTCGGTAAGTTCGTCGAGTTCGCTAAGGCCTTCGCCAAAGCAAACGGCTGAGCACGGCATCTGGTAACGGGGAACGGGCGACCGCGAAAGCGCAGGGCCCAGACTCGACGGGCGCGCGCGATGGCCCTACCTTCCCGCCATGGCCGAGCACGAGCGCATTGCCAAGTACGAGCACGAGATTGCCCGGCTCGACGTGTTGTACGAGCACCTCGATCAGCTGTGGGAGAAGGTGCCCAGGCTCTTCTGGGTGGCGGCACTTGCGCCCGTCGTTTTCTACTTCGCCGGCGGTGGTTGGGCGTTCGTCGAACTGTTGATCACGGGCTCGCTTGTGGGCTGTCAGGCGTACTTGATCCGCATGCGCCAGAGCGAGAATCGCTGGAATCGCGATCAAGTCGCCGAAGACCTCGGCAACTTGCGCCGCGAGCTATCCCAACAGTTGTGAGTGCCGCCGCCGCGCCTGCTAACTTGAAGGCATGGTGCGGGTCCCAGTCGTTTGCGCGGTAGGCGCGTGGTGGCTGGTGATGTGCGTGATGTGCGCCCGCGCAACCGCGCAGCCTGACCTCGGAATGTCGACGCTCACTCCCCTGCCCACGCAGAACGCGCCACTTGCGCCGGCCGACTTCGTGCGCGTCGAGCGCGGTCAGTTTGTGGTCGGCGACAAGCCGTTTCGCTTCGTCGGCGCCAACGCGTCCGTGATTCACGGCGCCAACGAACGTCGCGATGCCGATGCGATTTTGGACGCCGTCCAAGCCGACGGTTTACGGGTGATTCGCATTTGGGCGCTGGGCGAACAAGCGGCGCCCGGTAAGGCTTACCATCCGCTGTACGCGTTTCGAATCGGGCCGGACGGCTGGGTCGAAGGCAGCTTCGTGCAGCTCGATCGCGTGCTTGCGTCCGCCAAGGCGCGCGGCTTGCGGGTGATCGTGGTGCTCGCCAATCGCTGGAAAGACTACGGCGGCATCGGCACCTACGCGGACTGGGCGGGAGCGCCGCTGGTGCGCGACCCGTGGGGCGAGCCGCAAGCCACCCAGCTTTCTGCGTTCTACGAGTGCGCCAAGTGCGACGTGCTCTATCGCCAACACGTGCAGCGCTTGCTGACGCGCATCAACAGCGTCAGCGGCGTGGCCTATCGCGACGATCCCACCATCTTTGCCTGGGAGCTGATCAACGAAGCCTCGGCCGTGACTGCGCGCGACGAGGAAACGCTGCTCGCTTGGGCGCAGGCATCGGCGCGCTACGTGCGCAGCCTCGATGCCAACCATCTGATCAGCGCCGGCCACATCGGCTACGGCAACCAGCGTGAGCACGAAGTCTGGAAGCGCGTGCAAGCGCTGCCCGAGATCGATTTTGCGGATGCCCACGCGTATCCGCTCAAGGACCCGCGCGTGTCGAGTCCGGCGCGCTTGCGGCGCTGGATCGACGATCGACTGACCACCGCCCGTGAGCTGCAAAAGCCGCTCGTGTTCGGCGAGTTTGGTTTTGAGCGCGGGCCCGCACAGCAGCGCACGCGCTTCACGGCGCTGTTCCTCGCGCATGCGGCGCGGCGTGGCGCGGCCGGAGCGTTGGTGTGGAACTACGAGCCCGCGGCCAATCCGCGCACTGCCCACAGCATCAGTCCGGACCCGAACGACGTCGATTCCCAGCGCATGCGCAGCGTGCTGAAAGACGCCACGAAAGCCTTTGCGACGGCTTCGCAGGGCACGTCGCTGCCGTCGCGCTTTACGTACACCCAAACCTTGCGGGGCGTGTTGCGTCCCCATCGCGGCTGGGTCGAAGCCGAGGGCGTGCGCAGCCTGGACATCGATGCCCTGCAGTTCTCGCGCGCGCAGTTCGAACGCGCCGGCACCTACCGCGAAGCCGCGCTCGATTTGGCTTACGGCGGTGGCGAAGGCTTCATCGAGTACCGTTTCGAAGCGCCGCGCGAGGTACCCCACGCCATCATCATCGAAGCGCGTATTTCGTCGGAGCTGCCGGGCGCGGGACTCGGCCAAGACGCGCGCGACGGCAGCGACATCGACATACAACTGGATGGTCGCGTAATCGGCACCGTGCGCGCCAAACCCGACGACGGACTGGGCGAGCTCATCCGCGTCCAATGGGATGACCCGAGCGGCCTGCGTAAGATCTTCCGCGCGAACACCACTCACACCTTACGGTTCGTGGCATTGCCTTCGCGTTACGCGGGCGGCCTGTGCGTGTACGGCAAACCTACGGGTGCGATTCCGCTCGACCCCGCCTGGCGGCGCGATCTCGACCAAGTGCGCATCCAGCTCATGCTCGCCGCCCCGACGACTGACTGACTCCCACGTGTGTCTGAGCGACGAGGCGCTAGAACAACGTGAGTTGGCGGGTGGGCCGACGAAACTGTGTGGTCTGCGGTACCCCCGTATCCTCGCGCGCGTTGATGCCGAGCCTGCGACACTGCAGCGCGAACATCTGCTCCATCATCGCCCAACGTTTGCCCGAGCCCTGCATGCGCGAGCCAAAGCGCGCATCGCTCAGCTGCCCGCCGCGCATCTCGATCAAGGCATTGCGTACCTTGTCGACGCGATCCGGAAAGGCGACGGCCAGGCGCTCGAAGAACACGTCTTTCACCTCGGCCGGCAAACGCAGCAGCGTCATGAAGGCCGACTTCACGCCGGCGTCGCGCGCGCGTTCCAGGATGCCCAACATGTCGCTGTCGTTCAGCCCCGGAATGACGGGTGCGAGCGACACGCCCGTCGACACGCCCGCGTCCGAAAGCAGCCGCAGTGCCTCAAAGCGCTTTTCGATTGGCGCAGCGTAAGGTTCGATTTTGCGTCGGGCCGCATCGTCGCTGAACGGAATCGTGATGAACACGTGCGCGCCGGCCTCGCGCGCAAGCTCGCCGAGCAACGCCACGTCGCGCAGGATCACGCCGCCCTTGCTGATGATGGTGACCGGATTGCGAAACTCCAGGCACGTCTCCAAGCACTGGCGCGTCAATCGGTAGCTCGCCTCGAGTGGCTGATAGCAATCCGTGTTGCCGGAAAATACGATCGCCTCACCCTTCCAAGACGGCCGTAGCAACGCTGCGCGCAACAATGCCGGCGCGTTCGTCTTCACCATCAGTTTGCGCTCGAAATCGGTGCCCGCGCCGTGCCCCAAATACTGGTGACTCGGCCGCGCATAACAGTAAGCACAGCCGTGATAGCAACCTTGGTAGGGGTTCACGCTGTATGTGAAACCAAGGTCCGGGCTGTCGTTCTTGCTCAAGATCGAGCGCGCCTCGGTCTCGTAGATCTCGAGCTCGACCTCCGGCGGCGGCCCCAACCACTCGACCTGACTTGAGTGCCACGGATTCGGCGGATTGAGCACAGGACGCGACACGCGCAAACCCTGGCACCACACTGGCATTATGTCCAGTATTCGTAGGTGCGCCCCGTGAGCGACGACCGGGAACAAACCGGCCCCTGAATCGTGTCAACGCCTTGGGCGTCCCACGCCGAGCTGTGCGATCCTGGTGCGGCGACTTTCCCGGGGACGCGCCCGGACCACCGCTTGCGAGGCATAACCCATGATCAAGTTTCCCGTTTCCCTGGTTGCCGCCATCCCGATGCTGCTCGCCCTGAGCGCCTGCGAAGTCACCACCTGTAAGAAGGGCGACGAGTGCTTCGACGACGATTTTTTCAATGACGACGCCGGCGAGAACAACGGCGGCGGGAACGATGGGGATGGCGGGGACGGCGATGGGAGCACGACGGGGGGGAAGGTTGATGGTGGTTCCGGTGGTAAAGCGGACGCTGGGACTAGCGGACCAGTGATGACGATCGAAGAGTTTTGTGCCGCGCAGCTGTCCGTGGGTACCGCTTGGGCCAAAAGAATCTCCTACTGTTGCGAAGACGTTAGCCAAAAGGCCGAGGCCCTAACGTTCTTGAATAACGTGCTCCTGTACCCCGACGCGGCGTTGGATAAATGCGTCAGGGTGCGAGAGGCCGCCATCGACTCCGGCAAAGTGAAGTTCGAAACGAGCAAAGCCTTGGAATGTGCGACGGCATTTGCAGCGGCATATATGCCGCCCGCCGGCGGAGAAAAGGAGTGCGGCGGCTTCGACCTAATCGCTCTCGAAGGGGCAATCGGCCATGGCGCTCCGCAGCTCAAGCAGATCCCGGTGTGTCGGCAGGCGTTGGCTGGAACCGTACTCAGCAGCAAGCCCTGCACCGAACAGCTCGAGTGCTCTGGAAATCTGCGCTGCCGTCCTTTCTCGGGCTCGGGCGCAACGAACAAAGCTTGTCAGAGCGCGGTCGGCAGCGGCGGTGGCTGCATCGGCAACAGCGATTGCGACGATGGACTCACATGCGTTGGGAACGATCAAGCCGGCGGGCGTCAGTGTCTGCCTAAGAATGATCTCTCGTTCGCAGGCAACTGCTCGGCGTCTAGCGAGTGCTCCGAAGGCCGAATTTGCAACGATAGCGGCCTGTGCGCACCTGCCACGGGCGGGACCTTGGTTTGCAAGATGCCGTAATATGGGACGTCTACCGACACTTCCAGACCGGGGCGTCCCTTTCGATGAGTGCACAGCCGTTGTCCCAAAGGTCTGCGCCCAGCCTTAGTGCCGGATCCGGGCAGGTTGAACTTGGTTCGCGCCGTAGCTTGCCGGAGGAATCCTTCCAGGCCGTGCATCCTTGTTGGTCAAAATACCTACAGTCCTTCAATCCGCGGATGTTCACGCCTTCGAGGACCGACTCTGAGCATGGCGAATAGCTGCCTGAGGGGGGTACTGGGCTCGCGGTGCGCTCTCCATCACAGTTCAAGTCGTAGTTGGTGAGGTCGCCCGGCGGGAACCCGTACTCCGCTCCAGGGCGATAAGCCGCCAGCGAGTCGTTGCAGTCCCAGTTCGACTTCGTCGTCGCGTCCGGCACGATGGCCGTCCACGAGCACGTGCCTAGGGTCGGAGGTTTTGCGCAGCCGCGCTGAGCACCGGTGGTTGACGCCGCGTAGCCATCGCCGTCGCAGTCTTGGTACCACCAGGTGGCGTTGGTCGCGTCTTCTTCGTCTTTGCTGCCGTCGCAGTCGTTGTCTTTGTTGTCACCGCAGCGCTCGCTCGAAGGGGCAGGCGTAGCGGCATCGCACTTGGTGGCGCTGCCACCGTCGCAGACGTACTTGCCGGAGCGCTCGCATTCGCCGAGCAGCGTGTTGTTGCAGGTGCCGCCCGGTTGGTGGCCAAGCTGGATGGTGCAGGGGCCGCCGCACGCGTTGTTCGACTCGTCGTCGACCTTACTGTCGCAATCGTTGTCGATCGCGTCGCCGCAGATATCCGTCAAGGTTGGAGAGCGAGCAGCATCGTTGTCATCGCAGTCGCCCGTTGCCCTTACCAACGTGGCGCCCGGCGACGGGCCGCTGGGGCAGGCAACCGGCGCACCCGTGCCAACGCCATCGCCGTCGCGATCGAGAAAGCACGGTGGGCCTGCGTCAATCGCGGGCTCGGGCTCGGTGCCGGCATCGCGAGGCGTCTCAGCTTCGGGTGACGTGGACATGCCCGCATCGACCGCGCCAGGGGAGCGACCTGAGTCTTTGTCCTCGTCGTCCTCAGCGCCAATCGCGTTCGTGTCTGAACCCGCGTCCTTGACGAGTGAGCGCACGCATTTGACGCCGTAGCGCTGGTAGCCGACTTTGCATGGCTTGTCGCAGCCGCTCATCGCGATCCAACAGGCCGCGACGCATACCCAAGCTCGTTTCATAGGCACCCTCTTGCCCAGCTGTATCGGACTAGGCGCTGCTAGGTTGCCCAGAAAATCGCGTCGCGCCAGTGCCCCGGGTGCGTCAGCCCCTGACAGGGGGCAGCCATCCCGGTCGAAGTCCCCAACGTTGACATCGTCGTGGGCGTTGTCGGCGACGGCCGCGAACCGTCCCTGCCGGGCCTTGGTCAGCCGGAGTCGAAAAATCGTCGCCGTCGTCGTCGCTGTTGCGGTCCACGTCAACGAACCGCAGGGCCCGTCCGCAGTTCTGCAATCCATTTCACAAACTCAGCGGGACGGAAAAAAAAGGCAGCTGCAACGGGGGGGGTGTCGCAGCTGCCTTGGCGTGCCTGCGAGCGGGGGGGCTCGAGGCAGACACGCGTACTCTGTTTGTGTGACTGGGGCATATGCGATAGGTGTGCCAGAAATGCCGAGCACGAAATCGTTCGGGTTTGCTTGCTGCCCCTGCAAGCAGTTTTGCGGGTTTGAAATGTGATCCCTTTCATCGCTGCAACCCGTCGCGAAACTGAACTGTCACTTGGTGGGGAACATCACCTGTTCGGGCAAGTCGATACCCCAGGGATCGCTCGGAGCGGTCAGCGCGTGGTAACGGGCCCAAGCGCTGACTACGCGGCGTACATAGTTGCGGGTCTGTTCGACGGGGATTTCTTCGACCCAGCGGTCTAGGTCACAGGGGCAGCCGCGGGCGAGCCAACCGTCTACGCGCGAAGTTCCTGCATTGTAGGCGGCGATGGCGGGAGGGAACTGGCCGCCGTAGCGCTTGACCAGGCCGGCGAGGTACGTGGCGCCGAGGGGGATGTTTTGAGCGGGGCGCTTGAGGCTCGTGCGATCGACGGTGATGCCCATACCTTTGGCGACACTTTGGGCAGTGCCCGGGAGCAGCTGCATCAGACCGATGGCGTCGGCGCCTGAGACGACCGCTGGCTTGTAGCGACTTTCGACCTGCATGTGGCCGTAGAACAAGGTGGTGGGCAGGGCACGGCTTTCGGTTTCGCTGCGCACGAGCTCGGCGTAAGGCGTAGGAAACGCGGCGCGCCACAGCCAGCTGTTGTCGGGGCTGGGCGCGCTCTTGAGCAAGCTTGCGAGCCACGGTTCGGCGGCGACGTGGCTCTTGGTGGCGTCGCCGCTTTCGCTGAGCGCGGCGGTGATCGTTAGACGGTCCTTCAGCGTTTTGGTCCAGCGCTCGCTGGCGCGTGCCGCGTCGGCGTACAGACCCAAACGACGATAAAAGAGCACGTCATCGGGAATGGTCAGGGGCGGTTGCGCGAGGATTTCCGGCGTGTTGGCGTAGGCTTGCGGTGTGGGTTCGCCCAGGGCCAACAGCCTTCGCGCGGCCAACTGCGCGTACCAACCCAAGGGGTCCGCTAGTAAGGTCTCGCGAAAGGCCAGCTTGGCAGGCTCGGTCTCGCCGGCCGCGAGCAAACTTCGTGCGCGCCAATAGCTGCGTTGTGCGTTAACCAATGGTTGACGATCGTCAGGGATCTTGACCAGCCAACGTTGCGCTTCTTGGTGCTTGCTCGCTTCGATGGCCAGCCAAGCCAAATCCCACAGCGCATCGCGCTTGAGACCAGGTTGGGCGCGTGCGGCCTCGGAAGTGACGAAGGCCTCCAGCTTGCGGTCGGCGCCTTTGAGTCTTTCTCGCGCGCTCAGCCAGGCGGCCAGATACAGCGCGTCGCCGGCGTACTCGCTTTTGGGGTAGGCCTTGGCGAACTTTTCGTAGCGCGGGATGGCCTTACGGTCGCTGCCGGCGCGCGACAGGGCGCGAATCGCGTGGAAGGCGTCGTAGGCCTCGGTCTCGCCGCCGAGCTTGGCCGCCTTATCGAACGCCTTGGTCGATTCGGGGTAGCGCCTGCGCGATTTGAAGAACGCTTCGCCGCGCACGTGCCAAAGGCGTGCGCGCTCGGGTTTGCTCGTGGGATCCGGTAAACCTTGGAGCTCGCTGATGGCTTCCTCGGCGCGATAGGCGGCAAGCCAAGCTTCGGCGCGCGCCAGGTGTTGGGTGGTGTTGAGCGTCAGGCCGGGCGCTTGTTCGGCGGCGATGCTCGCCCAAAGCTCGGCGTCGCGATGGGCGGGCGCTTCGATCCACAAGCCGCGCGCCAGGGCGGCCGCTTCGACCAGCGCACCGTTGCGCTGCAGCGCTTGCGTATAGAGCGAGCGGCCACCCAAGTCGCGCGTGCCGTCGAGAGCCAGGATGGCGGCGGCAAAATCGCCGGCCCTAAATGCGCATTCGGCCAGCAAGCGCGCGCGGCGCTCTTTATCGAGGGCATCGGCCCACAGGTTGAGCTTGTCGCAACGGCCGGCCGCGGACGCCCATTCGGCGCGCAGGCTTGCGAAATCAGCGCGCACGCCTTGCGGAAAGCTCGCGGGTGCTTCGCTGAACAGGTCGAGCGCCTCGGCGTAGCGCGCGAGCGCTGCCTGCGTGCGTGCGGCCAAGTATTGTGATTCATCGCTGGCCGGTCCCGTGCTCAACGAGGCCAGCGCATCTTCGTAACGCCCTTCGTCGTAGGCGCGCGTGGCACCAAAAAAATAGCCAGCATCGGACGCTTGGCCACGCAGCACGGGCGCGACGCAAAGCACCGCGAGTAACACGCAACAGGGTAATAGAAGGCGAAGGGCTGGTGGCACGACGATTTTCGATTGTCTATGCTCAGCCCCTGATGCGCCAGCCGATGCACGTTTTCGCCCTAGGTGTTCTTGCCGTTAGTTTCGCTGCCGGTTGTGCACCCAAGCTTGGCGATGGCTGCACCACGCGCTCCGATTGCTCTGTTAACGGAGAGCGCTATTGCGACCGCTCCCAACCCGGCGGCTACTGCACGATCGAGAATTGCGAACCGAACTCGTGCGGCGAGGACGGAGTGTGCGTGCGCTTCAAGCCCGACGAGCCGCGCTTGTCGTCCGATTGGTGCATGGCCACGTGCTCTGACAACGGCGACTGCGGTCGTGATCGCTACGAGTGCCGCGGCGAGGAGCAGCTGAACAAGGGCGCGCCCGACGACATGCGCGTAGCCGAAGTGCTCGAAGGCCGTCACAGCCGTAAGTTCTGCGTCGTCAAGGATTGAGCTTGAGCGCGGTCTTTGCGCGTTATCTCGCACACTACCTGCTACAGCGCGTGGGTCGCGCTTTGGCCACCGCGTTTGCGGTCGTCACGCTCGTATTCTTACTGTTGCGGCTCGTGCCGGGTGATCCGATCGATGCGGTGCTCGGCGATCAAGCTTCCGCCGCAGACCGCTTGGCCGTGCGCAAGCAACTGCACTTAGACGAGCCCGTGTTGGCGCAATACACGCGCTTCCTATCGAACGTGCTCGATGGCTCGCTCGGCCATTCGTTTCGCGCACCCGAGCGCACGGTCATGGAGCGCATCGTCGAAGTCTTGCCGGGTACGATTGCGCTCGCGCTGTGCGCCCTATGCGTGGCCTGGCTGGTGGCGTTGCCGCTAGGTGTGATTGCAGCCTCGCGTCGCGGCACGCGCATCGATCGGGCGGCCAGCAGCTTTGCGTTGTTTGGCCTAGCGATGCCTACGATTTGGCTCGGCCCGCTGCTCGTGTTGTTGTTTGCGGTCAAGCTGCGGATCTTACCATTGCCAGGCGATGACGTAGAGAGCGTGCGGGCGTTGATCTTACCTTCGATCACCATGGGCCTTGCCCTATCGGGCGTGCTCACTCGCCAAACCCGCGCAGCGATGATCGAGGTGCTGGCGCAACCCTACGTGACTGCCGCCAAAGCGCGCGGTGTGCCGGGCTTTCGCGTGTTCTTTCAGCACGCCTTGCGCAATGCCTTGATGCCGGTGCTGACGGTGGGTGCAGCCCAGCTTGGCGCGCTGTTGTCGGGTGCGGTGATCGCCGAAAAAATTTTTGAGCGGCGCGGACTTGGCAGTCTGTTTCTCGATGCCTTCTTCGCGCGCGATTTACCTGTCGTGCAAGGCGTGGTGCTGCTGGTGGGCATATCGTACGTGATGGTCAACTTCATTGTCGATCTGCTGTACGCCTGGGTGGACCCGCGCGTGAGGCTGTCGTGAAGCGCCTGTTGCGTACGCCTTCGTTTTGGGGCTGTGCGGCGTTCTTTGTAATCGCGTGCTTGGGCCCGTGGCTCGTCAGCGCCACGCCCGACACACTCGACCTTGCCCATGCTTACGCTTTGCCCAGTGCCGCGCATTGGCTGGGCACCACGGACAACGGCGTCGATCTGCTGAGCGCACTCGTGCATGGCGCACGCTTGGCAGCGCTGATTTCCGTGAGCGTGGTCAGCATTTCGTTATTGCTGGGCGGACTGCTGGGCTCGGCCGCAGGTTTGTTTGGCGGGCGACTCGATGCCTGCATCACGGGCTTGGCCGATCTGCTGCAAGCGTTCCCGGCCGTGCTGCTCAACATCGCGGTGCTCTCGCTGGTGGCAAGGCCGGGCGTGTCGCACGTGATCATGTCGCTCTCGATTACCGGTTGGGTGCTGTACGCGCGTCTGTCGCGGGCCGAGGCGTTATCGCTGCGTGAGCGCGAGTTCGTGCAGGCGGCGCGTGCGCTGGGTTTGTCAGAGCTACGAGTGCTCTTGCGCCACGTCGTCCCTAACTTGGTGTCGCCGCTGGTGGTCCAGGCCACGGCTGGTTTCGGTGGCGCGATTCTGATGGAGTCCACCCTGTCTTTTTTGGGGCTCGGGCCGGCGCGGGCCACGTCGTGGGGGGCCTTGCTGGACCAAGGCAGCGCAGTTCTATTGCGATTTCCGCATGTTGCGCTGTTGGTCGGCGCCGCGATGGCAGGCACGGTGCTCGCGTTCAATCTCGCGGGTGACGCGGTCCGCGATGCGCTAGACCCACGCCTACGAGGGCGTGAATGAGCCTACATTCTTGCGGGATGCTCGAAAGCGGGCGACAACGGTACGACATGGTTGTGGGCGCACGAAGCCGACAGTTGTTCGTTGCTTTGCCCGCGTTCGTTGCTTGTGCGGCGTTTGCGGCCGCTACCTTTTGTGCCGGATGCATCGAGCCCGCGCGCTCTGCCGACGTGCCTCCCGAGATCGCCGCGCGTCTACGCGCCAGCTCCGCCGCGATGACGGGGGCCGCCGCCGGCAGCTCTGCTCTCGCCAGCTCCGACTTGAACAGCGTACCGAGTGAGGACTTTCAGCCCACGTCCGATCACAAGGGTTTCGAGCGCGACACCTTCTTCGAAGAGAGCGACGGACCCGTGCTCGAAGCCTTGTCGACTCGCGCCATCGCCCGCATCGAAAAAGGGCGCGGCGGTCGCAGCTTGGGTTTTCGCCTCACGCTCGAGGGCGGCCAAAAGGGCTACTTCAAGGCCGAGCAGACCTTCTCCGCGGCCAACTGGTTTGGCGAGGTCGCCTCCTATCATCTCGATCGCATGCTGGGCATCGGACGTGTGCCGGCAGTCGTGAGCCGCAGCTTCCCGTGGGAACGCTTGGCACCCACGGCCGGCGCCGACGTGCGCAAGTCCGAGATCATAGTGCGCAATGGTCAGGTGCGTGGCGCGTTCGTGGCTTGGGTGAACGGCGTGCTCAAGCCCATGGATCATCAGCCGGGTTGGGAGCGTTGGGTCCGCGTCAAGTATTGGCCCAGCACTGCGGTCAGCCCGTTTCAGCGGCCTGCGGTCTGGAAGCACGAGATCGATCAGGCGCGCATCCGCGGTGCGGAATGGCGACCTAAGGAAGAACGCCTGCGTCGTCGTAATCTCAGGCCCGAACCGGATCGGCCTGACCGTCCGGCGGAGCTTTCGGATCTGATGGTGTTCGATTACCTGACGCGTAACATCGATCGCTGGGGCGGCGAGAATGCCAACGTGCTCGTGCGTGGCGGCGGTTCGGGTCCGCTGATTTTCCTCGATAACGGCGCGGCTTTCGAGCCCGGCGACGTGCGACCGAGCTTGATGGAAGCGCGCTTACGCGTGTTGCAGCGCTTTCGTCGCCGCACGATCGAAGCGGTGCGCGCCTTCGACATCAAACGTTTCGAAGCGCGTTTGGCGCGTGAAGCCGTGTCGCCGGTGCTCAGTCGCGCCCAGCTCAATGCACTCGAGATAAGGCGTAAGGCTTTGCTCGAGTGGGTGGCCG
The DNA here is from genome assembly GCA_046598735.1 of Polyangiales bacterium. Taxonomy (GTDB): domain Bacteria; phylum Myxococcota_A; class Polyangia; order Polyangiales; family DASUME01; genus DASUME01. The sequence continues at coordinate 2,357 of JBKJIA010000076.1, read as the reverse complement.
AGATCGAAGGCGTGCACGGCGAAGCCATCTGGGCGTGGGAGTAAGACCGTAAGGTGGCCAAGGTTGGGCGGCACGGCGCGCGGAACCCCAGCAATTCCGGCCATCAAGTGCGTAGGTGCTGCATACGTCGCCCGTAAACCGCGCCATCGATAGCAAGGTGCAGCGTGCAGCCCGCGTAAGTAGCTCCCCGCATATCCAAACCCGCCTGGGCGATCACCGCGAAAGGGCCTTCGCCGCGTGCAGGAGGCCCCTACGCATGCGAAAGGCACTCCTGCACTGCTTTTCGCGTCGATCCGGCGCTCCGTCTGGGGCACCCCGCACATGCGGGGAGGTGTTTACGCGCGCCGTATGACGCGCCGGCGCGGTTTTCAGAGCGGACTACGCGCTCGGCGACTCGTCCGGGATCTCTTCGCTTTCGTCAGCCTGTTGGCGCGGAGAGATGCGGAAGAAGACCGTGGGCCAGCTGCGCGGCAGGTTGCGCTCTCGAGCGCGTACGGAGAGCGCATCACGGAGGCCGTCGCGCTCGCTTGTGAGCTCCTCTGCGAGCTGTTCGCGCGCAAGGCGGGCGGCGCCGATCGGTGCGGCACTGGCTGCCGTGCGTGTCAGCGCTTCCTGGCCCTTGCTCGACCAGGTGTCGAGACCTGCACGATGCGTGGCGAGGAGCGCGTCCTCCATCGCGAGCCAACCGCGCACGAGCGAGACCTGCGTCGGGAAGGCTTGGCGCACGAAGCGGTTGATGGGCAGCTTGAAGAACTGGGTCCAGCGCGCAGCGGTCCGATCCTTACCAACCGCGAGATACAGCGAATCACCAAACGTCGTGCACAGCGTATCGAGCCGGCCGTTGCTCACCTGGCGTAGCGCTGTTGCCTCGGCCGTGGCAACGCGCGCCGCGCGATCGAGGGCGCGGCAGGCATCGATCTTAGGGATCCAAGTGTCTGTCATCATGACGAGGTCGCTCGCATCAGGATCCGCAAGCAGGGCGGCGCGCGTGTGTAGTGCTTCGTCTTCGAGCGTGTCGTACGTCATCTCAGCGCTGAGCTTTCGAGCCATATAGTGCTCTCCTTTTCTCGCAGTTTGGTAACGCAGAGCGTCAGGCCAGCTGCTGGCGAGCGCAAGCGAATCTTACGGTGTCATCCCGAGCCAGTTCCCGAATAGGTGGGCTAGCGACCGATTCGGGGGAAGGTCAACGTTTCGGGTGAGCCCGCGCGCCGCGTGTGATCGCCGTGGTCTCACCCCTGCCCAGCGCACAAATCCCTGTCTTTGGTCTGCCAAGTCACGGCAGCAATCTCCTCCTAGCCTATCGACTCAGTTCAACATCCCCGGCAAGGAGCTGCGCCGAGGCCTGATTGTACACCTGCACTGCGTCGCGTTCGGAGTCGAACTCTGGATGGTGGACGAGGTCGTGGAGCGACCGCACGTTGCGCTCCTGCGCAAACGCGCTCCATCGCGCAGGCAACTTCACGTGCGAAGGACCGACCCCATGCCAGGCCGAAGGTAAGTCGGCGAGCGCAGCTTCGGGCGTCAGCGGCCTTCCCTTCGCATCCCGCGTTGCTATCCTGGCGATCCGCGGTGGGCGCACCGGCCCTGCCATTTCAGCGGTACTCAGAACCTGATTTACCACCGAGGCGATCCCCTCGGCACGCAGGTAAGTAGGAAGTAGCCTAATACGCGTCTTGAGTGTGTTCTTAGAGATGCCGAGCAGCAAAGCCATGGGATGCCTTGCTAAGGTCGAGCAGCACAGGGCAAGCAGCTGAGTCTGCTTAGGAGTTGACAGCCAAGCGTCGCCAAGTTCGGATGCGTGAATGGTAAGGTTACCGGTTCTGTGGTGATGATGCCTAAGTATCCATTAAGATCATACCCGGAAGCCGTAGCGCGCACGACTACAGCCGCGTGTAGCGCGAGCGTTTGATACGCGGCTCACGCACGCAATCAGCCAGGCACATCGAGTCGGGTGCGAGCCGCGGGGCAAGTTTACAGCACCGCGCAGCGCGCGCGGACGTCTTACTAAGTCTTCCCTCCAGGCAGTGCGCTCACGCACTCAGGGTAAGGTGAACGGACCGTCAAGTTCTTGCCACGCAGCACGACTTCGCTCGCATCCCGTCGTGTTTCTTCCGGTCGTGAGCCTGCACCCGTTCCAGCACTGCGCCACAGCACTCGCATCGCCGTTTGATTTCTTAGCTGCTTTGGCGATCGGCGCTTGCTGCCTGGGGACCTCCTGAGCTATGGCATCCACGTATCGGTCACCGCCTCCAAGCCACACGGTTTCGAGCTTGTGACCCCCCCTCTTGCTGCCGCGCAATCCCTCACGGGTGTCCTCACTGGGCACGCCATGGCGATTGCGCTGAGGTTTCTAAATG
>JBKJIA010000681.1:0-11603 GCA_046598735.1 Polyangiales bacterium | reverse complement strand
GACCAGGGACTCGACATTCAACTCACCCGTTGAGCTTTGTAGGTGCGCTCAGGCGGGTTTCGGCTCTTTGTATGGCATGGCGCCCAGGTAGTCCTTCTTGCCGACGTCGACGCCGTTGTGCCGCAGGATCGCGTAGGCAGTCGCGATGTGGAAGTACAGGTTGGGGATCATGTGCATCAGGGCGAACTCTTTCCCGCTGAGGTACTTGCCGGCCCAGCGCGGCTGAGTGATGTGACGCTCTTCTGCGCCAGCAAAGTCCTTGGCCGTGAAGGTCTGCAGGTAGGCTGTCACCTTTTCGATGCGCGCCTTGGCATCCGCGAGCGTCTTCTCGTCGTCGGGATGGGCAGGGGGCTCTTGACCCGTGAGGCGTGCCGCGCCGGCCTTCGCGGTGTCACAGGCGATTTGTATTTGCCGCAAGAGATTGAACTGATCTGGCGCCAGCCGTGAGCCGAGCAGCACCTCGCCCGGAATCTTCTTTGTCTCTGCAAAGGCGGCTGCCTTATCGAGACAAACGCTGAGGTTCTGCAGCATGTGCACAAACTGAGTGATAGTTAGATCGTAGAGCATGGGCACCTCGGAGAGTGGGCCGCGCCGCGCTTCCACGACGGCGACCGAAGGGGTCAGTAGTAGCGGCTCTCACCCGTCAGTGCACGAGTCCGAGCGCCTTGGCATCGGCCAGCACCTGTTCGGCATGCACGCCCGGCTCCACGTCGTCGTAGGTCTTGGCCACGCGGCCTTGGGCATCGATCAAGAAGCTGACGCGATCGTCGAAGTTACCAAACTTACCTACTCCCATCGCTTCGGCCCAGGTGCGCTCAGGATCCGCGATAAGAGAGAAGGGTAGCTCGTGCTCTTCGGCAAAGGTGCGATGCTCTTGCTCGCTGTCCGTGGAGACGCCGATCACGCGGAGTCCGGCCATGCCGTAGTCGTCCCAGGCATCGCGCAGCGCGCAAGCTTCTTTGGTGCAGCCCGGTGTTCCGTCACGTGGATAGAAGTAGAGCAGGGTAGGCGTCTCCGAGCGCAAGGAGATGACCTTACCCCGATGATCGACGCGCACGAGGGCGGGCACTTCCGAGCCTACGGCCAGGAGTCCGGTCTGAGCATTGGGATGTTGGGCACCACCGCACGCGCCCAATACGACCAGGGTGAAGAGCCAAGAGGTGAGTAAGAGTCTCATGGGACGCAACATAGCGCCGCTTGCGCCGCACGCCCGCAATCCAAGCGTGTCCACAGGGTAGAACCGGATCGGTAGGGGCTGAGAGCGCGGGCGCGCAACTCACTCGTGCTCGAATCGCTCCATGGCATCGATAATCGCACGGGCCTGCCCCGCACCCAGCGCTTGTACGGCATCGATCACCGCTTGTTCATGCGCATCTTCCGAGGTCAGACGAAGACCTTGCGGTGCTACAGCGGGAGCGCGGCTTATCGGGCCCTTGGGTACCAGCGCGGTCGCTAAGGCACTGCTGTCGAGCGACGAGCTGTCCCCACTGGCGGAAGGACGAATGCTCGGAGCCTTTTTAGGCGCCTCGCTGTGAGACCGTCCGGCCTTGGCTATTTGAACACGACCCGTAAGGCGTACGTTCCCGACCGCACGCGACGATGACAACGTCGAGCTTTCGGTGGCAGCATCATCTGCCTGGCCTGGTGCGGATCGCTCGTCCGCTGCCTCGGCTTTCGAGGCAACACCCAGACTGGGCAGGGTGAGCTGCGCGCGCGCAGGCTTGGGGTCCGGACCTGTAAGGGACATCGTGAAAATGGAACGCTTGACCCTCGGCTTCATTACGCGCTGTCTATCATCCGCCGGTAAAACGGGCGCCGCTAGCGCGGTCAGCCATGCGTCGAGCTCCTCCGGCGTGGCGATGCGTTTCACGGCATCGGGCCAACCATGTCCTTCGTCTGTCAGGCGAAACAGCGCGATGAACGCACGACGGGGCACGCTCGTATCGAGCCGCGCATCCCACGCGTGAGTGCGCGCGACAACGATGCCGGCCCAGCGTTCCGTGCGCGCGGCATCCGCACCGAAGTGCGCGAGCGACGGGAACGTTACGGTCGGACGGACCCGCGATATATGGCTCTCGAGGTCATCGCGCTCCTCCCCCTCATGGGCAATGATGGCGACGGGAAGCGCTACGCGGCGCTCGGATAATGGAACGATTCGACGGCGCGCCGGGACGGCGACGTCGGTAGGGCTGGTCTCTTCGGACATCGATGGAGCAGTTAGCGCCATTTTTCGATCGACGGTAGTAGAGAAATTGAGATATCCACTAATCTCTAAAGTGGCGGTGCCCTAAGGCGGCTAAGGGCGTAGTTGTCGCCTCCACGCGTGGGCCGGTCCCTGAGCGCCATCGCCCTACGTGGGGTTCCCGCAAGTAGTCAATGCGCATGACTATTTGCGCGGCTGCTTTTTGGGATTAAATCCGCATTTTTTGATGTTATGGGCAATCGATCACGCTTCAGCGAGCACTCGGTTCCGCTCCGCGCGAGGTCAAGGGGCTGGTCTTGACAGCCGAAACTAAGGCGGGTAGCGCGGGATCAACCTGGGTAGACGGCAGCACTTGGGTCCCGGAGACAGGTTCCGGTCGCGTGTACGTACTCACGCAAATTGCGGCACGTGCAGTGCGCGCCGGCACGGTGTCCCACCGGCTTAGTGGACTGCGTGGCAGCGGATGCGGTGTCTCGAGACCGGGACAACTGGGATCCTTCAGCCCGGACGATTGAGCTTGCCGAGTCCGGGTTGTTCGCTCGCGCGCTACTGCCCGACGCTCCCGCGGGCGGCGACCCTTGCGCGCACTACGCGTCCGGTCACCCGCCCAGAACGTGAAACAGGCAGGGCCGACCATGTCGAACCTGCCCATTGTCACGGGGGGATATCGCGCTTGCTCATTCGGGGGCGCAGGCGCGGAGTGAGCTTAGCGTTGGTAGGCGCCGATATCAGGCGGCGCGCCGCGGCTCGTACCGTCGTAGGCGAAAGGTGAGCTTAGGGTGGTATGGCCTTTGTCGATCATCGGGCACGTGGCCGATACGGATGAAAGGTTATACGGGGCGACGAGCGACAGGAAACCAGGCGCCTGTGCTGCGGAGTGCTGGTCGAAACCAGAGCTCGCCTTCCAGTTGGCGAGGCTGCCCGCGCCACGTGCCCAGTTGAAGCTACCCGCTGCAAAGCAGAGGTTATTGTCGATCGTGGCGTAGCTTCCCTTGGGTAAGTCGAAGGCGAAGCATTCGAACCCTCCGGTGCCGCCGTAGTGGATCGCATTGTTGGTTACCACATGGTTGTTACCTTCGGTGCCGAGCAAGATGCCCGTGCCGCCACCGTTGGCGAAGTAGAGCGAGTTGTTGCGGATGGTGACCTGGCTCATGACCGTGTCAGCAGCATCGGAACGAGCGCGGTCAGGCGCGATGATGCCGATGACCTCCGCCGTCTGTGCGCTGGTGAGTACGTTGTTTTCGATAGTGCACTTCTCGCAAGCATTGACGCCAATGAACAGGCCGCCCATGTTTTCGAGCTTGTTACCGCGGATCGTCACGTTCCGGAACCCTTCGCGGTCGAAGTCGGCCGCGTCGATAGCAATGCCCCAGCACATGTCGTTCACAGCGCCCACGTCCTCATGGATGTAGTTGTTTTCGATCACGAGATTGTCGTAGAGACCGTGCACGACGAACGATACGCCCTGACACTTCCCATCAACCATGGTGGAGCGATACAACTCGTTGCGAGAGACGCGCATATTGACGAACGGGATCCCGTCGTTGCCGCCATTGTGTAAGTACAGATTGTGATCGTAGATGGCGCGTGTACCGTTGTTCGCGAAGTAGCTGTCTTCGACCACGCAATCGTCGCATCCGCCGAGGTAGCCGAAGCCCGTGTTGTTCGTGAAGCGACTGCCGCTCACTACGATGCGTGCGTTGCGCGTGTCGCCGGCGCCTGCGTTGGAACCTTGCGTCTGCACGCCGACCGCCAACCTGTCGAAGGACGAGTTGCAGATCTGGACGTCATCGGTGTCGTTATAGACGACGAAGCCGGTTCCTGATCCGTTGCCGCGGAGGCTAAGGTTTGCGAATACATAACCTTCCTCATGGGCTGGGTCGCCACCGTTCTCGATCGAGAAGAAGCGGTCCGTGCTGCCGGGATTGATGATGGGTGCCGTGGTCGCGGCGCTGCCCCATGACGGAACATAGTCGCGAACGATGCAGCGATTTCCTGCGCGGCAATTGGTGTTGACCCAGCGTGTGCTCGAACCAACGGTGAATGAGCCGCCGCGGCATAGCGAGATGGTTTCTCCCGCGGCCATGCTGCCGAAGTAACTGCGCGCCTTCTCGAGCGACTGCCATGGAGATGACGCTGAGGTGCCCGTATTGCCGTCGTTACCTGCCACGCAACCACTCGAGGCGCCCGCCGCGCAGTCGCACACGTAGTGGATGGCACCCTTAGGTTGTGCAGCGGGGCATGCGTAACTTACGCCTGCCCCAGTCGCTGGCGGCACCATCGTGCCGCTGCTCGTTCCACCAGTGGTTGAAGTTCCACCTGTAGTTCCACCCGTCGACGTACCACCTGTCGACGTACCACCTGTAGTTCCACCCGTCGACGTACCACCCGTCGACGTACCACCTGAGGTTCCACTCGTACCGCCTCCTCCTCCACCCCTTCTACGCCACGCGACGATTGCATCCGCCCAACGTGACTTGAGTTGTTCTGAAGAGAGCTGAGCGGCAGCGAGTGCTGTTTCGTCGCCCATGTCGTCGAAAGCGTCTTCTACAGATGCTGCGGACAGGTTTTCTTCGTCGCCTACGTATCCTGTCCCGCAGTGGGACAAACAAATTCCCACGCCTACCAACAACAGAGCTCGAACAGTTTGATTCATGTGTTTCCTCCACCTGTAAAGCCAGCGCGCCAAACAACCGCGCGCTCAGATTTGCTGGCCCCCTTAGAACCAGCGCGTGTCCTCAAACTAACAGTCGAGTCGTGCGCGTCCCTTACTGTTTGCTCGACGCCGCGTTTTCACCTCAGCCTCGTCACTGACCCGCGGAAACCAGCCACGCTGGTCTCCGGCATCCCAATTTGGGACGGTTCCCTTGCTAGTCCGTAGTCAGGGTAAAATTGCACAGGCCGCAGGTCGTTTTTGCACGCCTTTTCATGCGCTTACGCCGTCTACCGTGTGCGCAGGTCTCCACCCGTTCCACACGCTCCGATCAGTCTATTGATCGCGGTCGGGTGACTTGTGCCGCGAGGTACGCGCCCGATCTGCTCACGCCTTTTTGCTAGCGGAGCGCGTGTCTTGGCGTGTGGGTAGGGGTATCTGCGGACACTCAGCTAGGCGACGCGAATACTCAGATCCCAGCTCGCTTCGTGCCGATTTATGCTGGCGCCATCATTGTCCGTGCACGCGCCTCGAACTCAGCCAAAGCGCGGGCTTACGCGCAGGCAATGAGCGAGTGCGGACTCAGGACAAAAAGCATCTTGGTGCACGCGAAAACCCAGTCGCGGGCTCGGTCCGCGCTGTTTTGGGATGCGCGAGGAATCACCGCTATGGTCGCGCCTCAGCACGCGGACTGTGCGCGCCATGGAAAGCGACACGGTGCGGCGTCGATGCTTAGGAGGCCCGATCGAACTGGGAGTGTAGACGAGCGTGGGTGTAAGCTCGCAGCCGCCGCTTTCCTGCGTTGTTCCGGCAAAACCCGGTGCGTCGCCCAAGGCCGTAACATCCTTGAGCGCTGCCGCCAGTGCCTCCCGCATTGCCAGGGCATTCGCGAAACGATGCTCGACTTGTTTGGCCGTAGCTCTCCGTACCACCGCAAGCAGCGACGTCGGTAACCCCGGACGCAACGAGGACAACGGAGTCATTTCATCGCGCAAAACCGCGGCAAACACGGCCCCCACGCTGTCGCCTTCAAAGGGAGTGCGGCCGGACAGCATCTCGTAGAGCACGATGCCCGCTGAGTACAGGTCGGCGCGCGCGTCGATCGGTTGCGCCAGGATCTGTTCTGGCGCCATGTACAGCGGAGTACCAAGCAGCTCTCCGCGGCAGGTCAGGGCGGGGAGATCGAGCTCGCTCGAGGTCTCGATCTTCCCCACACCGAAGTCGAGCAAACGCAGTCGAGATGGCGCACCTTCTTTGAGGTGAACCATCAGATTGCTCGGCTTGATATCACGATGGATGATGCTCTTACGGTGCACTGCGGACAGCGCGTCGAGAAGCTCGCAGCCGAGGGCACAAGCCTCGCCTACGGAAAGACGTTGCACCGAAAGGGTATGCGAGAGGGTGCAGCCCTCCGCCTTTTCCATGACGATGAAGGGCGTACCGTCCTCGAGCTCTTCGAGTGCGTAGATGCGCGGCACGTGCGGGTCACGAATCGACGCGCACATGCGAGCCTCGCGGACCAAGCGCGCGCGCGCTTCCTCGGCAAGCGGCCCAAACACGTTCGACATCTTGACGGCGACCTCGCGGCGCAGCACCCCATGGGACGCGCAGTACACTACCCCTGTGCCGCCTTCGCCGAGCACGCCGACGACAGTTAGGTCGGGACCGATGCGTGTTCCCGCTCGAAGCACACGGCTCTGTCGCATCTGAAACTCGGGCGAAGACTCACGCATTTCTACCCCCGCAAGCACAGTCTGTGCCACGTGCAAAAATAGCGGCGCAATTGCACGCCGTGCGCGAAACAAAGTCTCCAATTTGAGGCACCACGTTGAAAGGGTTGGCGCGATCATCACACTGGGGCGTTTACGTGTGCTGCATTGGCGGAGCACGCGTTCTACGGTAACGACGGCGTCAGCCTTATGAGGTATTCGCGCGCGCCGCTACGCCCGCGGAGCTTTCGAGGCAATGCGTGCGGAAATAGCTTACATGGCATTGCGCAGTCGCCTTCGCCCTGTCACAGTGAGGCTGAAGCTCGGACATGGCTTGCTTTCTGGGGAGGAGGCAGACCGGTCCCATAGCTTCTCCGCCCAGCTGTCCTATCGGACGGCCGGGCGTTTTTTAATGCGCTCAACCTTACTGTTTGAGGCTCGTCGATGGGACAACGCTTGGGCTCGTCGGTTCGCCGTTTTCAGGCGTCGGTTGGCGTCTGGCCGTGGTCGTGCGTTGTTCCCACTAAACTGTGCACGTACCGCGCGACGACTCTGCGCTGGTCAGCTAGTCTTTGGGGGCGCTGATCACGACGCGGTTAAAGCCCAGGCTGCGGATGAGGACTTCTAGGGTGTGTGCGGCGTTCTTGTCCGCGCGCTCCAAAATACCGCCGGCAATGGCCGCCTCCCGCAGGCTACTTTCGGCTTCTTGACGCGCGCGTGTTTCCAGCGTCTTGGCCCGTTGTGCGAGCGCATCCGTCTTGCGCGTGTGAACGTAGGTGCGGTCGTTGTCGAGATGCGCCGAGAGAATGGTTGCGGCCGGCATGATGATGTAGACGACCTTACCTTCGGGATCGATTCGCACGTCGCCGTCGCGCATGAGACTCAGGTCGACGCCCGCCATGACTTCGCCTGCGGCAACGAGCAGAATCGCGTCTTCGCTCTCTACGAGTCCGAACATGTGACTCTGCTTGTCCTTCAAGTCGATGACCCGCTCAACATAGTAAGATGAGCCCTGAAGGACGGCGAGATCACGCATGGCAGTGATAATCGTACTCGTGCCCCGCACCACCGTGCTTGCAGCGGGTTTCGCGGCCAAAGGGTCGCGCGCGAACATGTGGTAGCTGCAGGTGGCTAGCGCACTTCCCGCAAAAAGGGCAAGCAGCGCGCAAACCAGCACGATCCCACGCAGCCAAAGGTTGGGGGCGCGTCCGGCTGGGACAGCAACATCCTCGGGCGGGGCTGGCGGAGCTTCCATAGACACGAAGTCTAACCTCATATGCGGACGCCACGCGCATTCGCTGGGCGTGTCGGTGTGGCGCGCCAGATCAGACGTTTACGCGTTGACGGATGAGCCCCTCTTGCGCGGTTGACACCACGAGTCTTCCGTCGCGCGTAAAGAGGCTGCCGCGTACGAGCCCGCGGGCTCCGTGCGCCGCCGGGCTATCAATCACGTAGAGAAGCCATTCGTCCACACGGAACGGCTGATGGAACCACATGACATGGTCGACGCTGGCCACCTGCATGTTCGGCGTTAGCCAGGTTACGCCGTGAGGTCGCAACGCTGTCGTCACAAAGGAATAGTCCGATGCGTAGGCGAGTAAGTAAGCATGCAGCGATGGCTCGTCGGGTAGGGTGCCGACCGTACGCATCCAAACCATGCGGCGCGGTGGCTTGGGAGTGGGCTTGAAGGGATCTTCTTCGGGGTCGGTAGGTCGGAGCTCGAAGGGTCGTTCTCCAATCGCCCGTTCGCGAAAGAGCGGCGGAAGCAGGTGGACGAAGGCCGCTGCACGTTCCTGTTCGGTCTTGAGTGACTCCGGCGCTGGCGCATCCGGCATCACGTCTTGATGCTCGAAGCCGGGCTCGATTCTCTGAAACGATGCAGCGAGATTGAAGATGGGATGACCACTTTGGATCGCGACCACGCGGCGCGTCGTGAATGAGCTGCCATCGCGAATCCTATCCACTTCATAGACGATAGGTTTGCTTACATCGCCGGGGCGCAAGAAGTACGCATGCAACGAATGGACATGACGCTCTTGCGGCACAGTCTGCACAGCAGCGGAGAGCGCTTGCCCCAAAACTTGCCCACCGAATACCGTGCCCCAACCGAGGTCTTGGCTTTGTCCGCGAAAGAGATTCTCTTCGATGCGCTCGAGAGCGAGTTGCTGCACGAGCTCGGCCAGTACCTTCGACATGCGATTCCTAACTCGTGAGGCCTAGAGCGCGCCAGCCTAGCGCGCGTGCGTGGGCCAGTCATGGTGGCGCGCGCCAGGCACACGGCCTCAGCGGAGAGGTAAGGTCCATATGACCTGGCGCTTGCGTACTTACACATGGACACAGGCGCCCTCAAACAGAGTAACTTTGGTGTCGTCGTGCTTACCATCATAGGGGGCCGCGACCTGTCAAACTGAGCTTATGCTCGTTGTGATGGAGCCGCGATGCCCATGACGCCATGGAGGCAGCGCAGGCCGGTCGCACCGTCCTCGAAGGCGAGCTCCGACAACGACAACTCGCGCAACCCGCCTCCATCGTTACCCGTGTCCACCAGCGGCTACGCGCCTAGCGTGCCGCCGCCGCTGCCTACGAACGGCGGCCATGCGCCCAACGCGTCCCCTCCGCTGCCGCGCGCGCGCAACAGCTACGCGCCCAGCGTGCCGCCACCCCTGCCTGCGTCGCGTAGCGCTTATCCGAACAGCGTGCCGCCACCCCTGCCCGTGTCGATTCGCGCTCCGAAGCCAGAACCCGAGACAGCGGACGAGGCGCACGACTGGCGCCTGAAAGTGGCCCACGCCAAGGCCCGCGCCGACGCGGAAGCGCGCGAATGGCAGCTGCAAATTGCCATCGCTCGCGGGCGTGTCGAAGCCGAAGAGCGCGACTGGGAAGCACAGCTGACCCGAGCGCGCGAGCTTGCGGAAGCGGAAGAGCAACAGCGTAAGGCCGCGCAAGCGCAGGAGCTTGCCGACAAAGAGGCCCGAGAGCTGGCGGCACAGATCGTAAGGTCCAAGAACCGCGCCGACAGAGAAGAGCGCGAACGTAAAGCAGCGAGAGTAAGGTCCAGGCCGAGCCCCGCCGCGAGCGCGAGCGCAATGCCGCGCCACGGCCCACGGGATGAGGACGATCCCGACGCGGACGCGTGGCAAGCGCTGATCACCAAAGCCAAGGCGGCCGCGTTCGAGGCCGAGCAGCGGGAATGGCGTATGCTGATGGAGCGCGCGCAGGCAGCCACGCGCATGGCGGAAGAACGCGAGTGGCAACAGCGCCTGGCGCAGGCCCGCGCCTCGTAGTCGCGCTCATCACTCGTTGTTGTGTATTTGTAGAGCGGCGCCCATGATCTGCTCGCGGCGAGGCTTGCGGCGCAACTTGCGAGCTTGCGCTGATGTTTGCATTGACTACATTGGTAAGATCGGCGCGCTGCTTTCAGCTCGCCCGACACACTGGAGACCTGACTCATGACAATCCCGATTCGCCGTGCAGGCGTGATCGGGGCGGGCGTGATGGGCAGCGGGATCGCTGCTCATTTTGCAAACGCCGGCCTCGAGGTGGTCCTTCTCGACATCGTGCCTCCGAACCTCAAGGAGAACGAGAAGAATGATCGCACTGCGCGCAATGCCTTTGCGCAAGGCGGTCTCGAGAAGGCGAAGAAAGCACAACCCGCCGCATTCGTGCACCCCAGCAATGCGCGCCTGGTACGCGTGGGCAACGTGGAGGACGACCTCGGCTTGCTTGCCAACTGCGATCTCGTGATCGAAGCCATCATCGAACAGCTCGATCACAAGCGTGCGTTGCTTGCCAGGCTGGAGCAGACGCTTTCGCCTTCGTGCATCGTCGCTTCCAATACGTCTGGTTTGCGTATCGAGGACATGCTCGAAGGACGTTCTGCTGCGTTCAAAGAGCGCTTCCTAGTGATGCACTTCTTCAATCCCGTTCGTTACATGAAGTTGCTCGAGCTGGTCGCTGGGCCCACCACCTCGCCCAAGATCTTCGACGTCGTGCGCCACTTTGGCGAAGATGTGCTCGGTAAGGGCATCGTGATCGGCAAAGACACGCCGAACTTCGTAGGCAATCGCATCGGTGTGCACGCCATGCTCGCCACCACGCATCTGATGGTGTCCGAAAATCTTACGGTTGAGGATGTGGACGCGATCACGGGTACGCCCATGTGCCACCCACGCAGCGCAAGCTTTCGCACTGCAGATTTGGTTGGCCTCGACACGTTCTGTCACGTGGCCAAGAACTGCTACGACTCGCTGGTCGATGACGAAGAGCGCGAGGTCTTCAAGATCCCATCGTTCCTTCAGACGATGCTCGATCAAAAGCTGTTCGGCGACAAGACGCGCGCAGGCTTCTACAAAAAGGAAGGCAAAGAAAGCCTTACCTTCGATTACAAGACACTCAGCTATCGCGGCAAGGGCGGCGACGAGACGATCAAGAAGGTCTGTAAGGACTTGTCCAAGATCGAAGAGCCTCACAAGCGCATCAAGAAGCTGGTTGCCACCGAAGGGCCCGTGGGTCGTTTCGCTTGGTTGTTGCTCTCCAAGTCCTTGGCCTATTCCGCGCGCCGCATCGGTGAGATCTGCGACGACATCATCAGCATCGATGATGCGATGAAGTGGGGTTACAACTGGGAGCTTGGGCCGTTCGAGGTGTGGGATGCCCTCGGATTTTCTGAGACCACCGAGCGCATGTTGAAAGAAGGCGTCGCGCTGCCCGAGTCGATCAAGAAGATGAAGGCCAGCGGTGCAACTAGCTTCTATCGTGCGGATGGCGCGGTCTTCGATCTCAGGAAGAACGAGTACGTCACACGCACCACAGACGCGCGCTACGCAAGCTTTGCAGTCATGAAGCGAGGCGGCGCACCGGTACTATCGAACAACGGCGCGGAGGCCTGGGACCTGGGTGATGGAGTCTTGGGCCTGACGCTCAAGACCAAAGCCAACAGCATCGACCCCGATGTGATCGGCATGCTCGCCCTCGCAGCCACCAGGGCTGAAGAGGATTTTCGCGCGTTGATCATTTCAAACGAGGGTGAGCACTTCAG
>JBKJIA010000630.1:0-5282 GCA_046598735.1 Polyangiales bacterium | reverse complement strand
GCGCCCGCGGCTTACCTGGATGCCCCTTTGGCTGCCACCGGACCAGGCGCAGTCTTGGCTGTAGCGGGCGTATACAGCAACGAAAGTTTGCCGACCGCCGATGAGAATACGGGTGCAAGGCCCGACGGAATCGATGGCCAACTTTGGTTTCAGAAGCGCTTCAAGCGCCTGGGCTTCAGCGTGCAAGCCCAGCTAGGCCAGTCTGCCTACCTTAGTGCTGGTGGTACCTTTCACGTGTACCTGCTCGATCGCCCGCGCTTTCGCATCGCCACGGACCTGCAAGCGGGGTGGGTTTACGCGGGCGCCGCGTTGCCGATGGTGACTAATATTACCTCATCGCTGGAATGGTATGTGGCCCCTTGGGCGAGCTATCGCGCAGGTAAGGTCTTGCGCCTGCCCATGGGCTTTCGCTACTTCACTACCAACGGTGCGGTGCTGGGTGCCGAGGCCGGCGTCGCTGGCATGAACGAGCAGGGCGACTTCCAGCGCTACGAGCTTTGGGGCGCCCTGGCCCTTGGCTGGGCTTTCAATCCGTAACCTGTCTTGAAGGGAGCCCATCATGGCTGACCGCGTCCGACCTTACCTTTTCTACGATACGACCACCTCGGTTTGCGCGACCTGTTATAGGCCGGTCGACGCCAAAATCGTGTTCGAGGGCGAGTGCGTGTTCATGCTCAAACGTTGTCCGGTCCATGGACCTGAGCGCGTGCTGATCGCAGACGACATTCCCTACTACAAGCTTGCCCGCGAGGTCTTCTTGAAGCCGCCTGAGCAAGCAAATCGCTACAATACGAAGGCGCGCTACGGCTGCCCTTACGATTGTGGACTGTGTCCTGAGCACGAGCAGCATTCCTGCGTGTCGCTCGTAGAGATCACGGACCACTGCAATCTGCGCTGTCCTACCTGCTACGCGGCCAGTGGACCTGAGCGTTTGAGTCATCGCTCACTCCCTGAGATCGAACGCATGCTCGACGCGGTTGTTGCCAACGAGCGCGAGCCGGATGTAGTGCAAATCTCCGGCGGCGAGCCCACGCTACACCCGCAGTTCTTCGATGTGCTCGACGCGGTGCGCAGGCGACCCATCAAGCATCTAATGGTCAATACCAATGGCATTCGCATCGCCCAGGATGCAGCCTTTGCCGAACGCCTCGCAACGTATGGGCCCGGCTTTGAGCTGTACTTGCAGTTCGACTCCTTCGAGCTTGCGGCGTTGAAGAGCCTGCGCGGCGCGGATTTGCGGGCCACGCGTCAACGTACGCTCGACCGTCTAAACGAGCTCAACATCTCTACCACCTTAGTCGTGACGCTCAAGCGTGGCCTCAACGATCACGAGATAGGCCGTATCGTTGAGTTTGCTGTGGAGCAACCGTGCGTGCGTGGTGTGACCTTGCAACCGATTCAGGATGCGGGTCGCAACGAAGGCTTCGACCCAGCGGCCGACCGCCTTACGCTCACCGAAGTACGTCGTCGCCTGCTCTCGCAGACCGCGCTTTTTTCGGCAGAGGACGTGATCCCTGTGCCTTGCCATCCTGACTGTCTTGCGATGGCCTACGGCGTGAAACTGAAGGGCAAGCTCGTTCCACTCACATCGTTGGTCGATCGCTCTCTATTGCTCGGTACGGGCAAGAATACGATTGTATTCGAGCGCGATGAAGCCCTGAAAGCCAAGCTCTTCGAGCTGTTTTCCACCAACCACTCACCCGAATCGAGCACACGCAGCCTGCGTGATTTGCTGTGCTGCATGCCGGATACCACGGTGCCGGACCTGTCCTACGATCAGATCTTTCGCGTGCTGATCGTGCAGTTCCTGGATGCGCACTCCTTCGATGAGCGCTCCGTGAAGAAGAGTTGCATCCACATGGCTACGCCGGAAGGTAAGCTCATCCCATTCGACACGTACAACATGTTTTACCGCGATGACCTGGTGGAGCGCAGGCTCGTGCCGCTGCGAAAGGCGATCGACGAGAGCCATGCCGCCTTCCGCAAGCTTGCTGTGCTCACTCCATGAACAAGGCATTCACCAAAGAGGAGGTAGAGGTTGAGCCGTTCGTAGCCCCGCGCGACAAGCTTGAGAGCGCAAAGCGGAGCGCAGCCGCTACACTGCTCGCACAGACAATTCGTCTGTCACCTAGGAGCACTGCGTGAACGCCATCGCAAACTGGCACGCCATCGTGAAAACGAAGGATTTGGCCGCCTTAGATGCTTTGCTAGCGGAAGAAGTAACCTTCCATTCGCCGGTCGTTCACACACCCCAGCACGGCCGTACGGTGACCAAGATGTATTTGAGCGCGGCCCTGTCCGTGTTCGTCAACGACAGCTTTCGATATGTGCGCGAAGTGGTAGGCGAGCACGTGGCGGTCCTCGAGTTCGTCACGGAAATCGGAGGCACGCACGTCAATGGCGTCGATATGATCGAGTGGGATGCCGACGGTCGCATTCGCGATTTCAAGGTCATGATCCGTCCCTTGCGCGCCATCCAACTCATCCATCAGATGATGGCGGCGCAGCTCCCCAAGGCCTGAGCGTGGCGGCATCAGCGGGCGCCCGCGACCCGCGACTCCAAAGCGAGCTTGACGCGAGCTGGTATCCAAGCAAGGCCGCGTGGCCAATCCGCGCCGCACCACAGTGCGAAAGAGCGCTGTCCCTCATGGGAAGTCGTTTTCGGTGGGCCTCACGAAGTAGATGAACGGAAAGAAGTCCATGTCCTTGACGCGCTGATACACCCGTGCGGATGACTCGGAGGCGCTCCACAGCCGCCCGTTGGCGTAGGCCAAATCTTCGCCACCTTGTGGCATGTCGATATCGGCCAACGGGTTTGACGGACTTGGGCAGCTGCTCACGACCCACTTGCCGTTCGCGAGCTTCCAGTCGCAACGCATCGCGTTGAGTGAGTACCGCATCATGTTCCGATTGAGGCTGACGAGCATGTCCTTGCCAACGATGTCGACGCCCTGTGCCCTCCACGGCAGCGCGAAGGCCGGAACGTAGTCCCCGTCCTGTGCTCGTAGGTCACCCGTTATTGTGTTTAGCTCATACATATAAGCCACAGGGACGACGTCGGTCTTGGAGTAGTCGCCGACGATAAGGGTTGGTCGACCTTCCGGAAAGTTGGTCTCTTCTACATGCAGGGACACGAAGTCCGACGCCAGGACTGCACGACTCGATTTCGGGGCGAGTTCCGTGCACTTCGATGACGGGCCGCTGGCTTGGCTCAGATCAAATCGAACGATGCTGGAACTGCCCGAGAGGTAGAGGTTGTCCTTGTAGAACGCGAGCCCGCCAGCGTGGCTATAGCGAACATCCTTGACGCCGGACGCGTATCCGATGCGAAAGCAGCGCGTCATGCGTAGGTCATTGTTCACATCGAGCTCGACGATCAGCGATCGATTGCCGAGGCTTTTCGCGAGCTCGGCCGGCTCATCGACACTCCCATCGTTCCAATACATCGAGAGGTACAGTTTCTCCTTTGCCTTGTCACAGGTCTGCCCACCCTCGCAGCTGGAGGCCACGCCTTGGACTACATACTCATCATTAGTGAATGGCACGAAGGCCACGGGTTGGACCAGGTCACTCCGGTAGTCATCCTTGGACTGCAGTCGCTCATCCGGCCCTTGCTCCCAGTCGTAATCGAAGTATCCAGGCGTTCCCTGCCCTTCGCTGCCGTCGTAGGTGCCTGCGAACCAATGGTAGGTATTGTACTCCTCGAGCAGCAGACCGTAGTTGCGCACCGTGACTTGATGTACGTCGCCGTGGAAGTAGCTCGTTGCGCCCCCGTTCGCTGTAGGCTCGGCGCCGATCATGGGCGGCAGTGAGCTGTTGACGACGCGGAGATTGCTCCCCACCGACGCGACCTTTACTCCGATCGTCTCCCCGTCAATCTTGATCACCGTCACGAGCATGCCGAAGCTGAAGTTGGTGGTGAACGTTGCGTGGTACCAACGATTGATTTTCAGAGGGTTCGGTGCGCTCACCTTCTGATACGCCCCCGCGGCGTACACGCCGCCGACGAGTTTGTCGTCCTCGAGACGCAGGAAGAATCCCCCGCTGTTTGCATTGGAGAAGATCACTTGTTGCCCGCCGAAGCTGGCAACCCGAAACCACGCGCTGATCGTCACGCCGTTCGTGGTATCGACGGAGATTGGAGAGTTGGCACGGAGCAAATCGTTGCCATCGAACTCGCGGTACTCAAACTTGTACGGATCGCCGGACGCACGCTTCGCTTGAGTGGGTGACTCCTCCCACCACCATTTGGTCCCCACGACATCGAGGTCGCTCTTGCGCGCGTCGTCGCCCGACGCGTTCGTCCGGTACATGAACACGTAGCCGTCCGCCGATGCGCTGGCAGGTACGCACAGCAGCATGCAAGCGCAAAGACACAGGCCAGCGAAGTGGGCGTATTTCAAGGGGGGCTCCTTGCGCGCAATCTCGCACAGCGCCTGCCCAAGCAGCAAAGCGAAACCGGGTGAACGCGAGCATTTCGGGCATGGCGAAGAGCGGACGTGCCATGGTCGGCCGCGGCTTGTTCTGGCATGGGGCTGGGGTGAGAGCTGCTGTGCGCTATACGTTGACAACGTAAGCTCTCCTTCAGGAGCAACTCGCCCATGATTCGCGCCGTCATTCTCATGCTCGCGCTCGTTTCCGCGTGCACTGCAAAGAAAGGGCCCGACGTCGCAGCGGATGCCTCGGCCGTCGTTGATGCCGGGATCGATGAGCCCCAGGTCGAGGTCCAGCCGCGTGAGCTTCCGCTGTTTCGAAGCGGCTCACGGCTTCGCGCACAAGTATGGTCCGCGGACGAACGGGCCATCGCCGTTGAATCATGGCTCGATCAAGAGCTGAACATGCCGTGCAGCTTCCTGAAGACAGGCGATGGAAGTGTTCGCTGCAGTGCAGCATAGTCACCCTGTCCACGAAGGCGGATCAACTCCGCTCACTCAGAGCGCGTGCGAGGCGCGCACTAGGCGCGCAAGCCAATGTTCGGACGCGTTGTCGGGAGCTGTCAGACCCAGGTGCTCGAGGGCTGCTTGCACGTCCGGGCTCTTATCACTTGCGGGCGTAAGCAGGGCATGTGCGAGCGCCGCACGTCCCTGCCAGCTCTGGCTCGCAACTTCCAGTTTTTTTAGGCGTGACGCCAACGCTAACTCGCCAGCAGTCAGGTCCGAGCCGAATGGAAAACGCGGCAGCGTGTCGGCTTTCTGAAACGCTTCCAGGGTCTTATGGACGCGCTCGGGGTAGTTCTGGCGCTTGCCGTCGGGAATACGGTAGTTGGGTGAGAGCTTCTTCGC
>JBKJIA010000444.1:0-15510 GCA_046598735.1 Polyangiales bacterium | reverse complement strand
ATGGAATCTTGCAGCCCTTGGCCATCCGGCGTGACCACGAGCGGCACGAGCGGCAGCTTGGCGTAGCGTCCGAACTCCGGCATCTGGTCCATACTGCGCACGATCCAATCGTGCGGGATACCCTTGTAACGAAAGTAAGATCGTACCTTCACCGAGTAAGGCGACGCTTCGACGCCGAAGATACGGTAGCGGTCTGACATGACACCCTCGCAGCGCCCATGGTAACAGGCTCTCAGCGCCAGCGGTGGACTCGCGTTATGCTGCACGTGTGCAGAACGTTCCCACGCTCGATATTTCAGTCGAAGGTCCGGGGTTCGATGCGGCCCTGTTCGAGGCGTTTCGCGACACGGGCTTCGTCAAGCTGCGCGGTCACGCGATTGGTCCTAACATCACGGGCCCGGCCTACGCCGCCGTACGAGCTTTCTTCGCGCTCAGCACCGAACAGAAGCTTCGTTATCACCTACCCGGCACCGGCGGCGCGCGCGGCTACACGCCCTATCGCATCGAAACAGCCAAGGATGCCAGCGACCCGGACTTGAAGGAGTTCTTCCACGTAGGTCGCGAAGGCACAGTGGAAGGCCCGCGCAACGTGTGGCCAAGCGAGGTCCCTGAATTCAGGCTGGCGCTCCTTACCTTGTTCAACGCACTCGAGGCCGTCGGCGCACGCACGCTTGCTTCGATCGCGCGCTCGCTTGCGCTGCCCGCCGCTTGGTTCGTGAACAAGATCGATCACGGCACGAGCATCCTGCGCCCGCTGCATTACCCGCCCTTGCCCGCGCACGCACCTGAGGGTGTGCGTTCGGCTGCGCACGAAGACATCAACCTGATCACGCTGCTTATCGCCTCAGGCGAGCCAGGCCTCGAGTTGCTCACGCAGGACGGCCGCTGGCTCGACGTCGATGTGCAGCCTGGCGAGATCGTGGTGAACATCGGCGACATGCTGCAGCGCCTGACCAATCACGTGCTCATCTCGACCACACACCGCGTGGTCAATCCGCCCGAGCCCTTTCGCAGTCAGCCGCGCTATTCGCTGCCATTCTTCCTGCATCCGAATCCAGAGCTCGTGCTCGAAACCTTACCGAGTTGCATCGGTCCAGATCGTCCCAACCGCTATCCGGAGCCGATCACGGCTGCCACTTATTTGGCTCAGCGCCTGCGCGAAATCGGTCTGCTTTAGTCAGCAGCGCAACGCGCGCACGCAAAAGCCGGCTCGCCGCCAACCTGCAGTGCCACATGGGCAAATATCGGACCTGCCTCACGTTCGATCCATTTTCGCTTTTCGGATCGACAAGCTGCGCACAGTTTGATCTAACTACGCGAACAGATGATGTTTGCTTCGCTCGAGGCGCGCGACGGGGACCGCGCGCTCAAGGCCAATCGGCCTAAAATCCGTCTCACCACTGCCCACTTCACGATCAACCGCGGAGACACGCTCAGCCCTCGCTACGAAGACATCGAGCTGCCCGTCATCATCGTTCAGTCGGAATACACCGGTGATAACAGCGCGCAGATCGCGCTCGAGAGTCTCGGCGCAGTCGATCTCGACTGCCTACCGGACTACGGCCTCGATCTGCACGCCGAAGCCGACTACTTGGTCAGCATCGAGGAAGATCCGAGTCTGTATTGCGCCTTTACCGCGCAAGCCTTACCCGCCCTCACCCGCCAAGGTTTCGAAGTCGATATCGATCCGGACTACCCTTACCGTTTTCTGGAACAGCAAGTCTCTTGGTACTCCACCCTCGATGGCGATGGCGACAAGCCCGGCTGGTTCAGCGTCGAGCTCGGCATCGAAATCGGCGGCAAACGCGTCAATCTGGTACCTGTGTTGCTTGGCCTGCTCGAACAGAGCGGCGAGCTTGCCAGCTTGCGCGCCCTTGGATGTGGCGCTCGCGGCACCGAACGCACGATCGCCGTGCCGGTGGAAGGTCACGGCTACATCCGCGTCGAGCCCGAGCGCCTCAAGCGCCTGTTCGATGTCTTGGTCGAGCTGCACGAAAGCGATGACAGGAACAAAGGCCGTCTGAGTATTGCCGAAAGCGATGCCCAAGCCTTGCAACGTCTGGAGCTCGACTTCGGCGGCGATCTGACGGTGTCGATCTCGGGCCGCGATGCCGAACACACCTGGAGTCAAGGCTTTTTGGCGGCACCTGACGCCATCGATCCCGGCACCTTTCCCGTCAAGGCCACGTTGCGACCTTACCAATGCGAAGGCGTCGCCTGGCTTGCCCACCTCGGCAAACACGGCGTGGGCGGCATCCTCGCGGATGACATGGGCCTCGGTAAGACGCTGCAGACCGTCACGCATTTGGCGCGCGAGCACACGGGCAATCCGCTCGTGCCTCCGTCGCTTATCGTCTGTCCCACGAGCTTGGTCGGCAACTGGCAGCGCGAATTCGCACGCTTTGCGCCGCAGTTGCGCGTGCGTTTGCATCACGGCCGCAAACGTCATGTCGATGCCGAGGATCTCGACGGCGCAGACGTGATCGTCACGAGCTATCCGATTTTGTTGCGCGATGCCGACATGCTCAACGCGCTCGAGTTCAACGTGCTCGTGCTCGACGAAGCGCAAGCGATCAAAAACGCCCACGGTTCGATCAGCGCCGCAGTCCGTGAGCTCAAAGCGCTGCAGCGTTTGTGCTTGTCGGGCACACCGATTGAAAATCATCTGGGCGAGCTGTGGTCGCTGTTCGACTTTCTCTCGCCGGGTTTGCTGGGCAGCGAGCCGGATTTTCGCGCGCGCTATCGCACGCAGGTATCGCAATCATTGGCCGATCGATCTCGGCTCGATGCGCTCCATCACAAGGTCGCACCCTACATTCTTCGCCGCACCAAAGAGAGCGTCGCACCGGAGCTTCCGCCCAAGATCAAAGCGGTGGTACCGGTCGAGCTCGTCGGCAAACAGCGCGAGCTCTACGAGAGCATTCGCTGCTCGGCCCACGAAGATGTACGACGTGCGATTCGCGAAAAGGGCTTCAGCGGCTCCACGTTGCAAGTGCTCGATGCACTGATGAAGCTACGACAGGTCTGTTGCGATCCGCGCCTTGTTCACATGCAGGCCGCGCGCTTCGTACGCGAATCCGCCAAGCACACGCGTCTGCTCGAGTTGCTCGACGTGCATCTGTCCTGCAAACGCCGCGTGCTCGTGTTCTCGCAATTCACGAGCATGCTGGCGTTGATCGAAAAGAGCCTGCGCGAGCGCGACATCGACACGTTGTTGCTCACGGGCCAAACCGAAAACAGACAACAACGCGTGGATGACTTCGAGCGCGGCAAAGCCGACGTGTTCTTGATCAGCCTCAAGGCCGGCGGCACAGGTCTCAACCTCACCAGCGCCGATACCGTGATTCATTACGATCCGTGGTGGAATCCCGCGGCCCAAGATCAAGCGACGGATCGCGCCTATCGCATCGGACAAAAGCGTTCGGTACTCGTGCAAGAGCTCGTTGTCGTCGGCAGCGTCGAGGAACGTATGCGCGCGCTACAAGCGCAAAAACGCGAGCTCGCACGCGCCGTGCTCGAAGGCGAAGCCGCAAGCGAGCCGTTGCTCAACGAACGCGTGGTCGAAGAGCTGTTCGCACCGCTCGAGACTTGAGCCGGCCCACGAAAAAGCGTCCCTGCCTTACGCTTTGCTTCGGTTGTGCTCTAGACGCCGATCATGAGTCGGGGCAGGATGCGGCCATGTCGCAGGAATCTCCGTTCGAGCTCGAAGGCATGGTCTCCACCATCACCGTGCTCCGCCTTCTCACCGACGATTTGGCCGCCGTAGAGAGCGCATTGCGCGCCAAGATCGAGCAAATGCCGGGCTTTTTCGCAGATGCGCCGGTGGCCCTCGATCTGAGTGCGCTCGAAGGCACGGACGAAGAGCCCGAAGGCGAAGACCCCAAACCGCGGCGCGAGGTATCGTTTGCCAAGCTAGTCAATATGCTTGACGAGCTGAGGTTCGTGCCCGTGGGCGTTCGTTACTTGCGTGAGGCAAGGCGCAAAGAAGCGCGCGAGGCGGGCCTCGGCATCCTGCGCGGCACCGGCAAGCGCCCATCCAAAGCCAAAGCCGACGCCGAGGTCCCTAAGCCTGCGAAAGTGGCTGCAGATGATCGCCGCACCGGCGACGAACGACGCAGGGACGCGGCCAGCACGGCCAACGCGGCCAGCGCGGCCCAGCAAGTCATCGCCGTGCAACCGGCGGCGCTGGTGCTCAAGCTACCCTTACGGTCTGGTCAAGTCGTGTATGCCGAGCAGTGCGATGCGATCTCTCTCTCGAACGTCAACGCGGGCGCAGAGCTCATCGCAGACGGCAACATCCACGTGTACGGGGCCTTGCGTGGTCGCGCCCTGGCTGGTGCTCACGGCAATGAAGATGCGCGCATTTTCGTACGCAGTCTCGAAGCAGATCTGATCGCCATCGCCGGCTGTTACCTGCGCGCCGATGAAATCCCGGAGAATCTCCGCGGAAAGCCCGCCCAGGTCTACCTCGATCACGGTGACATCAAGGTCACCGAGCTCTGAGCGGGGTCGCCAGTGCGGGCCTTGTGCAGCGCACTTTGTCCCACATCTGACTACCCTAAGCCTCGGAAATCGTTGCCGAAAAGTTGTCCTCACGACGGGTTTCGCAGTTCATGGAACGTACGCGGCTGAGCGAACGCTCGGTGCGTAGCGAGACAACAAAAAAGTTCGAGGCGTTTTCAGTTACCGGGCAACCGGGCGCGCGATCAAGCCGGGCATGGCGACATCGCATGAGACTGCAAAGCGGGGAGGTCCGAATGGCACAGGTAATCGTGATCACGTCCGGTAAGGGCGGCGTTGGAAAAACCACCACAAGCGCAAGCATGGCCGCAGGCATGGCCATGCGCGGGCACAAGACCGTCGCTATCGACTTCGACGTCGGCCTACGCAACCTCGATCTGATCATGGGTTGCGAGCGCCGCGTCGTATACGACTTGGTCAACGTCGTGAAGCGCGAAGCCTCGCTGCGTCAGGCGTTGATTCGCGACAAGCGTTGCGAGAATTTGTTCGTGCTACCCGCCTCGCAGACACGCGACAAAGACGCGCTCGATCTCGAAGGCGTGGGCATCGTGATCGATGAGCTCAAGGAGCTCGGCTTTGATTACATCATTTGCGACTCGCCCGCCGGCATCGAAAAAGGCGCGCAAATGGCCATGTATTACGCGGACGAAGCCATCGTCGTGACCAACCCCGAGGTCTCGAGCGTGCGCGATTCCGATCGCGTGCTCGGGCTGCTGGACGCCAAGACCCGTAAGGCTGAGCTCGGCGTGCCGATGAAGTCGCACTTACTGATCACCCGGTTTTCGCCGGAGCGCGCCGAAAAGGGCGAAATGCTCGCCGTGAACGACATCATCGAGCTGCTAGGCATTCCGTTCCTAGGCGTGATCCCCGAGTCACGTTCGGTGCTGCAGAGCTCGAACCAAGGCACGCCCGTCGTCATGGACGAGACCAGCGATGCCGCCCAAGCCTACGTCGATGCGATCAAGCGCTTCCTTGGCGAAGAGCAGCCCCATCGGTTTCTCACGGCAGAAAAGCGCGGTTTCTTCGCGCGTCTCTTCGCTCCCTCGAACGCGTACGCAGGGTGAGGCCATGATGAACAAATGGATTGCCAACTTCTGGAAGAAGCCTGAAAGCACCGCATCGGTCGCCAAGGACCGATTGCAGATCATCGTCGCCCGCGAGCGCACGGCTTGCAGCGGCAATGCACCGGGTTACTTGCCGCAACTCCAGCAGGAACTTTTGCAAGTGATCGCCAAGTACGAGTCCGTCGATCTCGATCGCGTGCACGTCAGCATCGACAAGCGCGGTGATTCCGAAGTGCTCGAGCTGTGTATCATGCTGCCCGACGACGAAGGCGCCCGCCCCATCCAGCGCGGCATCGCCTACGCCTGATTTTCGATCTGACGGTTGTCTCGGGGCGAAAGCGAAAGCGGTCGCCCTTCGCTAATTGCGCCTCGCCTACGGCTGAATGCGGCGCGTGCCCGCGGGCGGCTGCCACTCGAAGGGCTTGGTATCGACCACGCGATTGAACTTCATGTTCTTGAAGTCGAAGCGATTGCGATTGCCCGAACCGTCCACAATCAAGACGCGATGCACGAGCCCTGCGCGCGCAGCATCACCATCCACGTAAAACAAAATACGCTCATAGTGAGGGCTCGCTTTCTTCGGCATCAGCTCCAGGACGTAGCCAGCCGTAAAGCCCTGCTGTTTTGCATCGAGCAATCGAAACGTAAAGTCGTCAACCAACTTGCCCGTTCCGGTCAAAAACGACAGCGCTTGCGGCAGCTCCGAATCGCCCATCGCGCGCTCGAAAACTTGTCCCTTGTCCGCGGCCGTATCGCCCGGCTCATATACGAGCAGACGCTTCCCGTTGCTCACCAGCACCTTGCCATTGGGCTTGCCGTAGTCCCAGCGCATCTTGCCAGGCTTCTGGAATCTTACCGTGCCCTGCGAACGGTCATATTTGTCGTACAAACGATTGAAATACGTTTGGTAGAACTGGGCGTCGAGCGATTTCGTTTGGTCGTAAAAAGCCTGCACGGTGGCGGCGACAGATTCGGCCGTGACTGCGCGCGCTTGAGCTTCTGCTGCACGCATTACGAAACCCGCTGGCAACGAAGCTGCGACCGTCGTCACGGCGAAGGCCAAGGCAACGTGCCGCACAAGCAGGGAACAACTCGCTATCCGTTTCACGTTTAAATCCCTCAGCAAAGTTGTGGCAAGGCCCACCTACGGGTTGTGGGGTCATTTACCAGACTCCGCAATCAGCGGCCGCATTCATGGAGGCAATTGCCGTAAAACCTCGGCAATTGTGTGATCACAGTGAGATCCAGTGCGCACGAGGTAGGCAACGCACGGAAACCTTGCGGTAATTCCACGAGCCTTGATCCGCGTACGAAGACGGTCCTAGGATGACCATTGTGTGGCGGGAATATGGCAGCACGTTCGTGGTTCACACATCATCACAGGGGCAGAAATCAGCAGCGTGATGAGCGCATGCTGAGTGTACAGACGGGAGGTTCGCATGGCCAAACAGAGCTTCGATCCGCGGCTTGATCTGCAACATCTGGAACAGAGACATCGCACGTTGAAACAGCAGGTCGCGTATCTGGAGCGCAGGGCATTCCTCACGCCCACCGAGCAACGCACCGCCACTGAGCTGAAGAAAGAAAAGCTCGCCACCAAAGACGCCATCAGCATCTTACGCTCTCGCAACTGAGAGCGAACGTCTCTAGCCCTGCGGTGAGGCGGGCTTTGGAGCTTCACCACCCGAAGCGTCTTGAGCATTCACGTCGATCTCAGCCAGCAGCTTTGCGAGATTGACGCGCCATTCGCTGCGAAGTCCCAGACCGTGTTGCTCTGCTTCCTCGCGACACAGCGCGAGGTAGTGGCGAGCAGCGCGGGCATTGCCTAAGCGAAAGGCCGCGATGCCACGCAGGTAATAGAAGCGGGCGCGCGTGGGCCTGTCCATGTCGGGCACGCTGGGCTCGAGGCCTTCGAGCCAGACTTCGACTTGCTCGTAGCGAGCCTCGTCGAAGGCCGCCTCAGCGCGACGCATGTCATCGCGAATTGCCGCGCAGGCCGCGAGTAGAAAACACGAGAGGATGAGGACGCTGATGCGCATCGCGCAGCACGATACCCGCGATCACGCGCTAAGCGAAGAAGCACAAAGCATGACCGTCGCGAAAAGAGCGTGAAGACCACGGGCTTTGACTGCGTGCAAAAAATAAAGCGCCCGTCAGGGACTGCCTCCCGACGGGCGCTAAAAATCAGAGTCCGAGTGAGATGCGAGCTCAAGCGGCAAAGAAAGAGACAGTCGCAAGGAAGCAAAGCAAAGAAGTGACCGCTGCTAAGCCAAGTACTGCTCCCGTACGCAATCAAGGTGCCAACCGAGCGAGTATCTGGCTTCGGCGGCTAATCGGAGGGGTTAAGCCTCGCTGTATCGCCAGCTTGTCAGCTTGCAGCGCCGACTTAGGACGCAAGAAAACTCACAAAATAGCGCAGAAACCACGACATCCATGTCGCGAGTCGGGCTGGGCATTGGTGTAGCGGTGGCACAGCACACAGTGGCGGCACAGGTTTGCTGCGGCACTGCCCGGATTTGGGTTCGGAACGCACAAATAGTGCAGCCAAGGCCGTTTCGCATGCGGTCGTAGTACGACTCGCGTGTCGCGCCTGGCGTAGTCGACTACGCTAGCTCGATATCGATTTCGTCGAGAAGCTCGACTTGGCCGGCGCCACTTTCCAGCCACAGGCGCGTATCCATCTCGCGCTCGTCGCCCAAGGCCTCTAGGTATTGCTTGAGGGCGGGCATGGTCTCGGTAAGACGCCCGACATACTCTCCAGCAAGCAGCAGCACGGTCGAGCGCTGGGCCGCGCTCACGGTGGCTGACGCGGGAGCTTGGTTGAGGAGCGACATCTCGCCGAAGACGTCGCCAGGCCCCAGGGTGGCGAGCATGACCTTTTCGTTGCCGTCCCGTTTGGTGACATCCACCGCGCCGAAGAGAACGACGTAGAGACCTTGAGCGACTTCGCCCTCGCGGATCAGATCGGTGCCTGCGGCGACCTCGTGGGCTACGAAGCGGCGCACGAGATCGATGCGCTGCGTGCGATCGAGCGTGCGGAACAAGGGCGCGGTGCTGATCAAGTTGTTGACCAGGCGTTCGCGCGTGAACTTGTCGAGGGCGCGGGCTACGGCGCCGGCGCTTTCGGACGCACGGGCTAGCGCATCGACGCTGAATTCGAGCAGATCGACGTCGGTTGCGGCCGTCACCGTGGCGCCCCGTGCGCTGCGCGAGAGCAGTGCCATTTCGCCTATCACGGCGCCCTCGTGCAGGTGCGCAAGAACGTTGTGCACGCCGTGTTGATCGATGCGCGACACCTCAATCTCGCCGCGCGCGACGAGGAAAAAGGTGTGAGCCTCGGCGCCCTGTTGAATGACGATTTCGTCCGGTCGCTTGCGCACGAGAGACACTGTCTCCAGTACCGCGACGAAGTCTTGACGTGTCAGCTCGCTTAACAATGGAATGGGCGGCAGCTTGCCCGCGACAATACTCAGACGCGAAACGTCGTTGCCGATCTGCTGCGCGCGCTCGCAAAGCTGATCGTAAGGCAGATCGATGAGCGCGAGACTTGCGGCGTCGAGCGTGGTGTCGTCTTCGCCGGGTGCGGGACGTATGGCGCGGCCGATCTGGCCTGCGTCGAGCGCATACAGATCAGCAATGCTGCCTATCAATGCCCCAAGGCTTGGCTCGAGGGCGGTCAAGACCTTGATGGCGGTGAGCGCGCGCAGCGGATAGCCTGCTCGCGCGGCGTAGCCGGCCAGCGACGTATACACGACCGCAGCCCGCTGCACCTCTCCGCAGGTGAGCAGCGAATCGGCCACACGCAGACGGAGATCTAGTTGGGTGGGCTCGCTGGCGAGGGCGGCCGTGTACAAAGCGAGCGCACGCGGGAAATCGCCCGCATAGAGGGCCTGATCTGCGAGCGTACGCGCCTGAGTGACTGTCGTGGAAGTCAGCGTGGACATCAGGCGAGGACACTACCTGCGATAGAACCGGAAAGACAACGTCCTAGGAGGAAAGCATTCTGGAATACGACGGGGAGGCTTGAGCACGAGCGCGCGGACTGGAGTAGACTCGGACTCGCCCATGAGCATCGACTGTACGAGCTGCGGTCACGCGATTCCTCTCGGCCAGTTTCGATGCGGCAAGTGCGGAG
Organism: Polyangiales bacterium; assembly: GCA_046598735.1. Taxonomy (GTDB): domain Bacteria; phylum Myxococcota_A; class Polyangia; order Polyangiales; family DASUME01; genus DASUME01. The sequence goes on along the minus strand of JBKJIA010000444.1, from coordinate 5,790 downwards.
CCGTGCAGTCGCGCGATTCGATCGACGATATGTCGGACGTAGGCGAGCTGGCCATGGACGATCCGCTACCGCTGTTGGGTAAAGCCCGGGATGGGTCGCAGCCTGTTGCCTACGATGGCAGCAGCGAGAACGAGCGCGCGCCCGAAAGCCTGCGTGAGTCTTCGAACGAACCCTCAGGTCGCGAATCGATCGTGCCGCGCGGCACGTTCGCATCGGACGAGCCCGCCCCGCCAGACGAGGAGCCGGTCGCGGCCAACACCGAAGGCGAACGTTCCGATCCGGCCCTGCCCAAAGCGGATGTGGCCGACGCAGAAACCGAGGCGGTGCTTCCGCCAGCCGGGCCGCGGGCGATCACGCCGGCACAGCCGGTCCTCGATCCGCACCTGCCTCAAAGTGCGGCCCTGCCTCCCCGCCAGCCCGCAGCGCGACCGCCGTTTCTGGCGTCAGAGATCTTGCATGAAGACCTGATGCCGCTCGAACCGGGGCGACATGCATTGACCCAAACCTTGCGCGCGTGCGGAGCCATCGGCCTGTTCATCGCGGTGTGGGGCTATGGCAGCGCGCCCTTTGCGCTTGCGAGCATCGGCTCGCTCGGGCTGCTGGTCACGAGCGCCTTGCGGGTACCGCACATCACGCGGGCCGCCATGGTCGCGACGATCTCAGGCGCGGGCCTGAGTGTTGCGTGTTTTTGGCGGATGAAAAGTGGCGGCGCGTTCGAAGATGCTCTGCTTGCGGTGAGCACCACGCTGCTCGCAAGCGCCTTACTGTTTCGGGCTTGGTATCGCAGCTCGAATGCCGCGCGCGGCCTGGTGGCTGCAGGCCTCATCACGAGCCTGGGCTGGGCGGGCATGGGTATCGACAAGAGACTGTTGCTGCTCGATTGGACCTGGCAATCATGGTTGCCTGCGTTGACCCTGGCGGTGTTCGTGATCCTATGCGTGCTGTCGCTGCTCGCATTCATGGATGATGAGACCACGGGCGCCTGTGACATCTGGGCAGTTTGCCTCCTGTTTTGGTACGCGGTGCACGCGCTCGCTCGCGAGGCACTGATCGCCGAAGGCACAGGCATCGACGAAGGCATGAGCACGCTGGGTTTGACCGAGCCTGTTTTTGCGGCACCAATGGCCGTAGCCTTGGCGCAGTTGCTCGCGCGTTCTCTAGGCCAGCAACATCGCACGACACAAGTGCTGCTGCGGCGAAATGCTTGAAGACTAGCGTCGCGCCGCTCGCAAACGACAGCGCGCAGGCTGGTTTACGGCAGCCGGCGTGGCCAGGCCGCGAGAAGTACGACCAAGCAAGTATTGCCGCGCTGATCGAGCGCTTGTCCGATGCCCGCATCCGTGAAGCGACGCTCCGATACGGCCATGCGGTGCGACGGACTATCGAGCACTGCACGCAAGGCAGCGTCCGCACTTTGCGCGCGAGCGACCGCTTCGCCCACCGCGCGGGCGCTGATGCGTTCGGCGCGCAAACGCGTTTCGGGATCGTCGCCTCCGTCCAAACGATGGGCCACGCGGCCAAGCTCGCAGACGCGCGTAGCGTGCTGTTGCGCGCTCTTCGTGAGCAGCGCGTTAGACCGTAAGGATCCCGCGCCGGATTCCGCGCGAAATGCATCGAGCCGCGCCAGCAAAGCTTCGATCGGGCGCGAGCGAGCACCGCGCGATTCGGACGCGAAAGGCGCGGGCTCGGCCAGCGTAGGCGTACGCGCAGGCGCGGCATCGAGTGAAAGCTCAGACACCGGCCTTGGACCGCTGGGCCCTTCGGCCACAAGTTGCACGCGTCGCGCATCGAGCTCCGGTGCAAGCGCGACACCCTTGACCAAGTCTGCAACGCTGACCTCGATTCTTTTGGGTGTGCCGTCGCGAGCTTCCACCACGAGATGGGGCTTCGAGAAACCCGGCTCGAGCTGGCCGCGCAGGCGATCATTCTCGCGCCATAGACGGCCGCCGCGCGCGGACACGAGCACGAGCCAGCGCGAGTCTGAACGCGCTTCGCCGCATACCAACGGCCCATCGGCGCGCTCCCCCTGAAGCTTGAGCCATTGGATGAGCGACGCCTCGTCCTGCCCTTCGTGCGCCTGCACAGCCACGCCGTCAAAGCCGAGGGCGCGCACGCTTGCCAAGATGCGACTGGACTCCACCGGCCGTCCCGAAAGCATCAGATCCGCCGCAGCCTCGGACAGCACGTCTTCGTAACGACAGGGCAATGCGAGTGCCTCGGCCTTCGCGCAAACGCAGAATAAGCCCAGTACCAAGCAGATCGAAAGATAGGTGGCACGCATCAGGCGAGCCTAGCGATAAGGTCGCAAGACTCGAAGTTTTCGGCGTGCCTCGAGCCTACCTGACCTGGCACGATCACGTCGCCGGCAGGGTCCGCCGTGGCGCGTTAACTGCGGTAGCCGGCGTTCACGTCGATATAGCGGTGTCCGATGTCGCAAGTAAGGTAGCTCGAGCGGCCCTTGCCTCGACCGATACCCACGCGAATCGCGTAGCGTGGACCCGCCATGATCAGTGCGGCCTTGAGCTCCGCCTCGCGACCAAGTCCCACGCCATCCTTCACGATCTGAGTATCGTTGATGTGGATGGTGGCTTTCTCACCATCAAACTTGACGCCCGCCATACCCGCCGCAGACAAGATGCGCCCCCAGTTCGGATCCTTACCATGCATGGCGGTCTTCACGAGCAAGCTCGTCGCGATGCGTTGCGCCACCTTGCGCGCGTCCGCATCGTTTTTGGTGCCGCGCACTTCCACGTCGGCCACGTGCTCGGCGCCCTCGCCATCGGCGACGATCATCTCGGCCAGCTCGCGCAGCACCGCTTGCAGCGCCGCCTGAAACAGCTTGAACGCGCGATCCGCTGCTTTGAGCACGGGTGTATTGCTCGCGCCGGAGGCCATCACCAAAATCGTGTCGTTCGTGCTCGTCTCACCGTCGACCGTGGCAATGTTGAAGCTTTGATCGGTCGCAGCGCGCAGTGCCCTGGTCAACAACGGGGCTCCAATCGCGGCATCCGTGAAGACGAAAGCCAACGTGGTCGCCATGCGCGGGTGAATCATGCCTGCGCCCTTGGCCATGCCGAGCACGGTGACAGTCTCCTTGCCCACGCGCAGGCTTCGGGTGGACACTTTCGCTCCCAGATCAGTCGTCAAGATCGCCTGACTAAAATCACAGGCACTCACTCCGTCAAGCTTCTTGACGAGCTCGGGCAGCGCCGCCACGACCTTGTCCGTGGGCAACACTTGGCCGATGACGCCGGTCGACGCGGGCACCACGAGCTTGGACGAGATCGAAAGCGCATCTGCGACGGCCTGCGTGGTCCTGAGTGTTGCCTCGAGCCCCGCCTTGCCCGTGCAAGCGTTGGCGTTGCCGCTGTTGACGAGCACCGCCTGACACTTGCCTTGTTTGACGCGTTCCCTCGCGATCTTGACGGGCGCGGCAAACACCTGATTTTGCGTGAAAACAGCCGCCGTTGTGACGGGCTTGTCGGCCACGGCCAGCGCCAGATCGGGCAAGCCCGTCTTCTTGATGCCTGCAGCCACGGAAGCGAAGCGGAAGCCGCGTACGGAAGGGATGGGCGTCGTCATGGGCGCGACAATTCGCGCACGCGTGCCGGCGCGTCAAGCGAACGCAGCACGCGTGCCCGCTATCAGCTCGTCTGCGCCGTGTCGGTCTTCATGTGGCAGTTCTTGTACTTCTTGCCGCTGCCGCAATAACACGGGTCGTTGCGCCCGATCTTGGGGATGTCGCGCCGCACAGTTTCCGGACGCGACTGACGCGGGGCAGCGTTGACCATCGAAGCGCGCGCGGCCGCTTCGACGGCTTCTAGCTGCGTTTGGCCCGTGGGCTCCGATTTCCCAGCGGGCGCGGCCTGAGCCTGAGCCGGCGCTTGTTGTGCAGGACGCGCGGCCGGCTGCTGCTGTTGCGCTGCGACCAAACGCCGAGCTTGCGCCACCATCGCGGCCTGCTGCGCGACCTGCGAATGTCGCGCTGCAATCGTCACGCGCTGAACCTGCGGAGCTGCCTGTGGGGCACCTGGGCCAGCTTGCGTAGGCGTCGCGCTCGGCGTCGCACCATTCTGGTCCGGATGCGTGGCGCGTATGGCGTGATCGCGCGCCTCGGCTTCGCGACGACGCTGCTGCTCTGCGGCCTCGACTTCGCGCTCCGTGAGCCGTTGCACACGGAACAAGTTTTCGACTACCGATGCCTTCATGCTCTGCAAGGTCTGCACGAACAGGTCGTAGCCTTCGCGCTTGTATTCTTTCTTCGGATCCCGCTGACCGTAGCCGCGCAAACCGATGCCGTCGCGCAAGTGATCCATGTGGCCGAGATGCTCGAGCCACTGCTTATCGATCTCCTGCAAAAACAGCGTGCGGAACAAGCGCAAGAACTGAGTGGAGCTGAACTCCTTCTCCTTCTGCTTGAGCACCTGTTCCGCCTGCGCGTAGAGCCTTACCGTGATCTCTTGCGGGTCGGTCATGCGCACGATCGCTTCGTCGGGCTCGATCGCGAATTGCTCGCGATAGGCCTTGATTAAGCCGGGCACATCCCAGTCTTCCCAATGCTTCTTGGGAGGACAACTGCGCTCGACCATCGTGCCGACGATCTCATCGAGCAAATCGAGCAGACGTTCTTGCTGTTCCGTGAGCGACAACGAGACTTCGGCCTCCAGCAGCGCGAGGGCTTTGACGGGATCCTTCTTCACACTCTCGAGCGCGATGCGGCAACCGAACCACGTGTACAGATCGCGCTCGAGCGGCTCCACACGCAGCTCGCCCAGCGCCGAGATCTCCATCGCCATGACTTTCTCGCGATACAGAGCGACCTCTTCGGCTGGCATCTCGTTCGGCGGCATCACCGCACCGTGCACGCGCAACATGTCTTTCAAAACCGGCAGCGCGGTCTCACGCAGCTCGGAACTGATGCCATTTTTGGCCAGCGTTTCGGGCTGTTTGCCCGCTTTGACTTGCTCCTCGGTCGGCACCGACTCGTAGTGGCCCTCGAGCACCTGACGACGCAGATTGTAAATGCTCTTACGCTGCTGATTCATCACGTCGTCGTAATCGAGCAGATGCTTACGCATGTCGAAGTTGCGCTCTTCGACTTTCTTCTGCGCATTCTCGACCGCACGCGTGACCCACGGATGCTCGATCGGAATGTCTTCTTCCATGCCCAAACGATCCATCAGCGTCTGCACGCGCTCGCCGGCGAAAATGCGCATCAAGTCGTCTTCGAGCGAGAGAAAGAAACGCGAGGAACCGGGATCGCCCTGACGACCCGCACGACCGCGCAGCTGATTGTCGATGCGTCGCGATTCATGGCGCTCGGTGCCGAGAATGTGCAGACCGCCCGCGGCGAGCACTTCCTTTTTCTCGGTCTCGCACTGCCCGCGATAATGCTCGGTGACTTCTTTCACCTGGGCTTCGAGCGCCTCTTTGTCCGCCCTGAGCGCGTCGTCTGCCGCACTCATGACCTCGTAGCGCGCGATCATTTCCGGATTGCCGCCTAGGAGAATGTCGGTGCCACGCCCGGCCATATTGGTTGCAACGGTGACCGCGCCCTTACGACCTGCCTGCGCGACAACGTAAGCCTCGCGCTCGTGCTGCTTGGCGCTCAGCACGTTGTGCTTTACGCCCTTTTTCTCGAGCAAGCGCGAGAGTGCTTCCGACTTCTCGACGCTGGTCGTGCCGACGAGCACGGGCTGTCCCTTGGCGCGACAGTCTTCGATCTCTTTGACGACCGCCTTGAACTTTTCGCGCTCGGTCTTGTAGACGAGATCCTCGCCGTCTTTGCGC
>JBKJIA010000500.1:0-5081 GCA_046598735.1 Polyangiales bacterium | reverse complement strand
GACTCGGCGCCGATCAGATTCTTGGTGTCGGCCGTGAGCGGCGTGTGACAGGTGATGATGTCCGCACGGCGGAACAGCTCATCGACACTCACGAGCTCGACGCCGAGTTCTTTGGCGCGTTCGCTCGACAACACCGGGTCGTAGCCGATCACGTTCATCTGCAAGCCTTGCGCGCGATCGGCGACGATGCGACCGATGTTGCCCAAGCCGAGCACGCCCAAGGTCTTGCCCGTGATTTCGCGGCCTTCGAACTTGGTCTTCTCCCACTTGCCGGCCTTCATCGACGCAGTGGCTTGCGGGATCTTGCGAGCCAGCGAGAGCATGAGCGTGATGGCGTGCTCGGCGGTGGTGACCGCGTTGCCGGTGGGCGTGTTCATCACGATGATGCCCTTTTTGCTGGCAGCCGGGATGTCCACGTTGTCGACGCCGATGCCGGCGCGTCCGATCACCTTGAGTCGTGCCGCCGCTTCGATGACTTTGGCGGTGACCTTACTACCGGAACGGATGACCAAACCGTCAAAGCCGCCGATGATCTCGCGCAGCTCGTCCTCTTTGAGGCCCGGTTTGTACTCGACCTCTACGCCCTGGAAGCCTTTGAGGATCTCGAGACCTGCTTCGCTCAGCTTGTCGGAAACCAGTACCTTGGCCATGGGGATTCCTTCTGGCAATCGGCCGCTTCGGCTCGGGCTCACACGCTGAAATCGCCTGAATTCAGGACAATTCGCACTCTAGACGTTGAACCGCACGTGCCTGACAGACCTGCTCAAACCGGGGGTCGAAGTAGCATCGTGGAGAAGCGTGAGCAAGCGCATCGTCATGCCTCGCTCTGTACCTCTTTGGCGCGCTCGAGGCCGAGCTTGAATAGCACGGGGCCGACGACCTCATTGACTGCGACAGTCGCGATCACGAGCGATCGAAATCCCGGGCCAAACGTTGGAAAAGAATGCTCGATCACGGCACTGAGACCAAGCGTAAGGCCCGCTTGCGACATCAGCGACGACCAGCCCCAGCTACGTACGGCGCCGGTTTCTCCCGCGATTCGCATGCTGATTGAGTGCGCGATAAGCGAAGCGACTGCGCGGCCCCCGCACAGCGCTAGCGCGACCGGCCACAACTGCCCGAGCAACGGCAGATCCAGATGTGCGCCCGCCGTGGCGAAGAAGACGACGAATACGATGCTGCTCGTGTCTTCGATGGCGTGCAGTAGCTTGTCACCTTGAGCCGACATGTTCTGGACGACGAAACCCGCGCACAAGAAGGTCAGCATCGGATCGAAGCGCAAGTAGCGCAAACCCTCAGACAGCACGAAGCCCAGCGCGACCAGCACCAGCAACACTTGGCGGCCGACCAAGCGCAGATACGCAATCAGGACGAGACCGAGCGTCGTACCGAGCGAAACGCTGCCGGTGATCTCATGCAACAAGACATCGAGATCACTTAGCGACACATGCGCGCCGGGTTCGAGCAAGGGGCGGGCGATCGCGATCGTGACGGCCATCATCATCACGACGACGACGTCCGAGCTCATCACGAAGGCGAGCGAAAAGCGCGAGAGCGGGCCTTGCGCGCGCGTCTGCGAAAGGATGGCGAGCGTGGCCGATGGACTGCGGCTGACCGCGAGCACACCCCACAACAAGCCCACGCCGAGCAATGCTGTAAATGGTAAGCCTTGGGCGAATGGCACGAAACGCGACACGCCCATGAACAGTAAGGTGCCAGCGACCAACACGATCACAGTCTGGACAAGCATGGCCCAGGACAACGTGCGCATGACACGTTGCACTTCGGCGATACGCAGCTCGAGGCCGCCGGCCAACGCGATCAAGGCCAGGGCGAGCGTGTTGACTTGCTCAAGTTGCTTGACCGTCCCGTGGTCGACGAGATGCAGCACGTGCGGCCCTGCGACCACGCCCGCTGCGATGTAGCCCGTTAGATGCGGCAACTGCACGATTTCGAGGAGCTCACTTGCCAGCATGCCGGCGAGTAACAAGAAACCCATGCTGGCGATCACAACGCCCGATCCGAACGGCGCGGGCTGTGCGTGATGCAGCGCGAACATGGCCGCGAAGACCGCCCCCAACCCGGCACCTTGCATCAGCCGATCGGCGGCCATGCGTTTGGTCGGTGCGCCACTCATGACTCGACGATGTCCGGCGGCGCTGCATCGGAAGTACGCGCGCGCTCTGTGAGCTCTCCACAACGGGTGAGAGCACGTCGCAAGGCAATGGGTCCGATGGCCTCTCCTGCGACCGTGCCCGCAAACGCAGCGGCGAGCGCGGTGTTGCCGATGTCGCCCGGGTAGCGCAGGGCCACTGCGAAGCCCACCGTCATCGTCAAGGTGCCTGACGAAAGCATGCCGAGCCCCAGCCAAGCCGTGGCCGGTCGTGTGGTGGCACGTGCGGATGCAACTATGGCGCCCGAAAAGAAGCTCCCGACCACGCGAGCGACGACCGCAGAGAGCAAAATCAGGCCGATGCTCATGGAGGCTGGTCTTACTAAGTGCGCGCCGGCGAGGAGCAGTGCAGGCAGTAGGACCGCGCGCTCGGTACGCGCGAACATCTTGCGCAATTCGTCGGCGTGGGATGCGGCGCTCAACGAAAGACCCATCGCGAACATGGCACTCATGGCGCTCATGCCGATCGATGTGGTGACGCCGATACATAGTAAGGATGCACCGAGTAAGACGCCCCACCACTCGACCCGTCGTGACATCGCGCGCGTGAGAGCTGCCGCCACCAAGCCGAGCGCGATGCCGAGCCCGAGAGTAAGGGCGGCCGTGCTGCCACGGGGCAGGACCTCGCCCCAGAAGCTGCGCGGCTGATCGAACCAGGCGTACACGACCGCGAGCGCCACGAGCACGAGCCCGTCGTCTGCCGCCGACACGTCTGCCACCAACTCTGAAAGCGGACCTTTGACGGTGTTGCGTTCCGCCACCCAGCGCACGGCATGGCGCGTGGTTTCGCATGACAAGAGGCCGATGCAGCAGCTAGTGATCCACAGCTCGGCGTTGTTATGAAAACCCACGGCCCGTGCCGTGAAGAAGACAGCGGTGCCCGACATCGTCGCCGTGACCGCAGCAAACAGCGAGCCGAGCGCCAAACGACGAAAGGGGGCCGGTCTGCCATCGGTGGCGCCGCATTCGAGGCCAAAACCGAGCGCTAACCAACCGAGAGCGACGAACGCGATCGGGTCGAAAGCAGCGGTCACTTCGACGTCGATTAGTCCGAGCAATTGCGGGCCGAGCGCTGCGCCCAGGATCACGAACTCCAGGCCAGATGGTAAGCCGTAGCTACGCCCTTGACCTGAAACGAACAGACTGCCGATGTAGGCCACGACGAGCAGCGACAGCAGGAGCGGCATCTGACTCATGGGCCGTCCCTGCGGGAGGCGAGGGCGATGTCTGCTTCGCGCAAGGCATTGGCGATTTCGAGCCAAAGGCGCGTGCGTGCCCCGTCGAGCGAGTCCAATCGTGTGAGTCGATAGCGTACGCGTAGGCCATCGATCTCGAGCACTTCGACGGCAGCTCGCGTTTCGCGGGTGAGCACGTCGATCACTTGGCGCGGATCGGTCTGCGCAGCAATCTCGATCTCGATGGCGATGGCAGGCTCGCTCGCCTCTGCGCGTGTTGGGTGCATCAAGGACAGGATGTGCGGTACGAATACGTCGTGACCGTCGTCCGATTGCATGTGTACGTACGTGAGCGCGATATGTTGGATGCGGCCAAGCTCGCCGCCGTAAGCAAAGCGTGCACCTACGACGAGGCGGCGCAGAAAGATTACGCCGATGCCGATCGCAACGCAGGCGAGCAGGGGCGTTATCGCGACGCCTACGAAGACCAGCGCCAGGCTACCGAGATGGGCGAGCGGTCCTGATGCGTCGCCCGTGATGATCGGAGCGCCGAAGCCGAGCGCAGCCACGACGACAGCTGCGTTCAGCGTAAAGCTCGCTGCCGGTGCAAGCTCAGGCGGCAACCAGGCGAGCCGAGTTTCTTGCCGCGCGACGCTCGAAAAAAACAGCGAAACGAGCCGCACCACCACGCTGGTGGCGGCGACTGCGACCAAGGCCACGCCGAGCAACGGTAAGGATCCGGCGATGCGGGCGAGCAGGCCCGAGATCGGCGACAAAACCAAGCCCGTAAGCTGCAGCGTGTAGCCGCGCGTGCTCTCGAACATCGAGAGCGAGACCACGAGCCAGGCGTATACCAAGCCAAGTAAGCCCACCCAGCGTCCGATGCTGAGCGAAACCATCAGCATACTGCGCACGAGCGCGGGCCCTAGCACCTCGAAGGATCGCAGCTGGACGGCCGGGATTTTCTCGGGATGCTCGTCCAAGAACGTCTGCGCGCGCATGGCGAGATCCGCGACCTTGCGCAGCAAAAATAGGGTCAGCAGCCCAAAGAACACCACGAGCGAAACCGAGAAGACGGTGTTGGCGATGGCTGAGCGTTTGCGCTCCGCGCGCAAGGCGTCGCCCACACGTGTCGAGACTTGTGCGGCGTAGCTCGCCGCATTTGGCAGGCCTGCCGCACGCGCGTCTTGCTCTAGCAATCGCACGACCACACGCTTGCCGACAAAGACGTAGACTTCGCTGCCGTGAAGCTCGGTGCGCGCTTCGATTGGCTCTTTGCTGGCCGCGATCGCGTTGAGATTCCGACTGGCTTGGCCCGCGCGCGCGACAAGGTTGGGGTCAGGTGCTGGGCTACGCAGCGTGAAGACCGTGGTGCCGTGTAGCGTGACGGCGGCTTCGTTTGCGGGCTTTGGCGCGTCGGCAGAAGCTGGGCGCGCAAACACTACCAACGCGCCGAGCGCCCATGCGAGCAGCCAGGCGACGCAAGGGGCCCGGTACGGTTTGAAACGCGGTGAGCTTGCGAGCTTAGGATACCGATTGAGCGAGGTGCGCTGCATGGGTACGGTAGCCTCGCTGCTTCGGCGCTGCGAATCAACCAGGTTCGTATGCCGCGGTCTTTGCTTCAGCAGTGAGGGCCCTTAGTCAACGGGCTTGACTGCTCCCATATACAGGAGCAGCAACGCGTCGCGCACGGGCTGCTCCGGATCTTCGCCATTGGCGATGACGAGCACGAG
>JBKJIA010000483.1:0-9675 GCA_046598735.1 Polyangiales bacterium | reverse complement strand
AGGTTGCAAGCTTCGTCGAGCTGTATAAGCAGGAGGCGCTGGACGAGCTTGCGAACGGTTCAGACAGTGAGTACGGCTGTTTCGCTGTCTTCGATCACAAGGGCAGTAAGATCCTCGCCACGCGTGGCTGTACTGGCGAGGCTTTACTGTCGCAGTTGCGCAAATGCACACTGGCTGCCGCCGTGGCGCCCAACCATCAGAGCCGCGGTGAGAGCCACGACGGCGCACATCGGTTGTTTGGTGCGCGCTATTTCGCGCCGTGGGGTTGGGCGCTCGTTTACGGCACGGAAGCGATTCGGCTCGAGCAAGCTGGGGACCGCATGCTGACCGTGACGGTCGAAGTGGCAAGCCTGTGCCTGGCGGCGTGTGCGCTCGTGGTGGTGATGCTCTTCAGGCGCTTGTTCGGCCAGCCTATTGCGCGCCTCAAAATCGCTGCGGCGCGGATCGCCAAGCGCGAAAGTAACATCGCTATCGAAGTGGTCTCCAACGATGAGCTGGGAGACTTGTCTGCGAGCCTGAACGAAATGGCCGCTGAGATCTCGGACTACATCGACAAGTTGCGCAAGAGCGAGGCATCGCTGAGTCAGGCGCAGAAGATGGAGTCCGTCGGGCGGCTGGCAGGCGGCGTGGCCCATGACTTCAATAACCTGCTCGGTGTGATCCTGATGCGCAGCGAGCTTGTTCTGATGGAAGACGAGCTATCGACCAAAGTGCGTAACGACGTCGGTGAGATCATGAAGGCAGCGGAACGCTCTGCGGCTCTGACGCAGCAGCTACTCGCGTTCGCTCGAAAGCAGACCATCACACCTAAGGTGCTCGATCTGAACGACCAGGTAGCGTGCACCCTGACCCTGCTTGAGCGACTGATCCGTGAGAACATTACGCTTGTCTGGAAGCCTTCGCCGAGCTTATGGCGAGTCAGAGTGGACCCGTCCCAGGTCGGTCAGCTTTTGACCAACCTATGTGTCAATGCACGCGACGCGATAGCGGACGTAGGCAAGATCGCGATCGAAACCTGCAACATTAGCTACGACCAAGCTTACTGTTCGGCTCACCCCGGGTGCATCCCGGGCGACTATGTTCAGCTTGCCGTCAGCGACAACGGTCAAGGCATGGATGCGCTGACCCAGTCGCACATTTTTGAGCCATTTTTCACCACCAAGGACGTGGGCGCGGGCACGGGTCTGGGGCTTGCTACCGTGTACGGGATTGTCGATCAGAACAACGGTTTCATCAGCGTTGACAGCGCGCTCGGACAGGGCACCACACTCAGGATCAACCTGCCCCGCTGCCTTGAACCGGTGGAGCATGTTCGAGCGCAAGCGCAACGTACTCCCTTACGAGGCCACGAGACCATCTTACTTGTCGAGGACGAGCTCTCGCTATTGACGGTCACCACAGAGATGCTCGAGCGCCTGGGGTATACCGTCTTGGCCGCGAGCAGCGCCGCGAAGGCCCTGTCCCTGGCCCAGGCGCACGGGGGCCAGATCCACTTACTGATGACGGATGTGGTGATGCCAGAGATGAACGGTACGGATCTGGCCGTGAAACTCGTCGCCTTGTATCCGCAGCTGACCTGTCTGTTCATGTCAGGCTATGCCGCGAATATTACAATGAGCCAAGGCATTCCGGAGAACGTGCATTACATCGAGAAGCCGCTCGATATCCAGGAGCTCAGCCTCACCTTGCGAGCGCTTCTAGACTAGCTCGACGGCCTATGGCGGCGCGCCCTGTGCCACCCAGTCGATGATGGTCTGCTTATCGGTTTTCGTCAGCGGCTGGCCCTTCGGCATCGGCACGCCATCGCAGGCTGGATCGGTCGAGGTCGAGAGGATTTTGTCGATGAGTGTGCTCTGGCTACGCTGTGGCCCGCAGGCGAGCACCATCAATTCAGCGCCGCAGCCCAGCAGGGTCGAGGGGACTCCCACCAGGGAGCCATAGGCAGCACCCGATGCGAGGCTCATCGGAGAAGTGCCGCCCGTTACGTGGCAGTTGGCCGTGGCGCAACTTGCGGTAAACACCGTCTGCACGTTGCTCGCGAGCGTCGACTTTTGACTCGCGATGCCGAATATGGCTGCGTTCGAGGCGCCGCCACCAGGCCCGGGGTTCGTAATGATGACCGAGGTATAGTTACCTGTCGGGGCCGTGGTAAGCAGGCTCGCCGGGATCGCCAGCGTGACCTGCGACGCACTTACGTAGGTTACCGTCACGGCCGTGCCCCTAAAGGTCGCGGTAGCGCCCGAGGCGAAGCCGCCGCCCTGAGTCGTGAGCGTGAAAGCGGCAGCTCCAGCGACCTTGCCGCACGGCGACAAGCTGGCGATCGATGGGGTGGGGTTTTGGACAGAGAAGGTCGCAGCGGCGCTCGTGCCACCGCCAGGAGTCGGATTCACGACCGTGATCGAGTGCGTGCCGTTGCTGGCGACATCGCTCGCGCCCACGTCGAAGGTGAGCTGGTTGGCCGTCACGAAGTGCGTGCTGCGCGCGCTGCCGTCGAAGTCGACCACCGAGCTCGACACGAAGCCCGAGCCATTGACCGTGACGGTCGTGGCGCTGCTGGCGGCCTGCACGCTGGTCGGCGACAGGGAGGTAATCGCGGGCGCGGGATTCTTTACCGTGAAGTTGACGTTGCTGCTCACACCACCGCCAGGCGCGGGATTCGTCACGGCGATGGGGAACGTGCCCGCCGTGCTGATATCGGCCGAGGATAACCCGATCGTCAATTGGGTTGACGATACAAAGGTCGAGGTCGCCGCCACACCGTTGAACGCGACGACCGATCCAGTGACGAAGCCGGAACCGTTGACCGCGAGCGTGAATGAGGGATCGCCCACCGTCGCGTTGCTTGGCGAAAGCGACGAAACGACGGGCACGGGGTTCGGTTGAATGATGGTGAGCGAGTAGCCGGCGCTCGTGCCGCCGCCTGGCGTGGGGTTTGCCACTGTGATCGACGCACTGCCCGCGCTGGCCGTGTCGCCTGAAGTCAGTGCCACGCTGAGCTGCGTGCTCGACACGTAGGAGGTCGTGCGCGCGCTGCCGTTGATGGAAGCGACCGAGGCGGCCGTGTATCCGGTGCCCGAGATGGTGAGGGCTGCTGCGCCACTGCCAGCGAGTACGGAGCTCGGGCTCAGCGCGGAGATGGTCGGGATGGGATTGGGGGCGACCACGAGGAAGCTCGCCGGGGCGCTCGGGCCACCGCCGGGAGCTGGATTGGTGACCACTACGGAGTGCGTGGCGACGCTGCCGAGGTCGGACGACGGGATAGACATGGTCAGCTGTGTCCCGCTCACGAAGCTGGTGGTGCGCGCGCTGCCATCCCAGCTGGCCGTGACGCCGGCGACGAAACCCGTGCCGTTGACCATAAGCGTGAAGGCCGCGCCTCCGACCAGTGCGTAGGCAGGGGCGAACGAGCCGATGCTCGGCGCTGGATTGGGCGCCACAACGGCGTAGCTCGCCACCGTGCTCGACTCGGTGGCGTTGATCACCTGAACATCGTAGCTGCCCGCAGTCTTCGCGGGGATCGCTGCGTTGAGGGACGTCGCGGTGCAGCCGGTCACCGTCACGTAAACGCCGCCGAACTTGACCTTGCTCGGCGTTCCCGAGCACACATAGTTCGCACCCGACACCGTGAGCGTGAAGGCCGTGTTCGCAGCCGCGCTCGTGGGCGAGAGCCCCGTGATGGTCGGACCCGTCGTCGCGACGGCAGCCAAGCTGACCGCGCTGCTGACGCCTCCCCCAGGCGTGGGGTTGGATACGACAACGGGATAGCTGCCCGCGGTCGGGATGCCCGGAAGTTGCGCGTTGAGCGTGGTCGCATTGACGTAGGTCGTCGCCACGTCTGTGCCGTTGAAGCGCGCGACCGAGCTCGCATTGAAACTGGTGCCCGTCAACTTGAGTGTGAAGGCGGCACCGTTGGTCGCCACGCTGGTCGGTGCGACGGCGCTCAGCGCAGGCACCGGGTTGTTCACGGCAAAAGGCTTACTATTGCTCTTGCCACCGCCGGGCCCGGCGTTGACGACCACTAGTGTATGCGTGGACGCCACCGCAGTTAGCGCGGCATCCAGTTCGGCCCTCAGCTCGGTGCCGCTCACGTGGGTCGTGACGAGGTTGGTGCCATCGAGTTGCACCGTGGAACCCAGCACAAAGCCCGTGCCCTGCAGCGTGAGTTGCGTGGAGCCAGCGCCCGCCAGCACGATGCTCGGTGTCGCCGATGTCAGGGTAGGCGCGGGATTCTCGACGTTGAGTGCGAGCGCCCCGCTCGTGCCTCCGCCTGGCGCCGAGTTGGCGACCACCAGTTGCAGCGTGCGCGGGCTCGCCAGGCTGTCGGCTTGCAACAGAACCTGCAGCTTGGTGGTGCTGACGAAGGCGGTCGTGAGTGCGACGCCGCTTGCCGTGACCACGGAGCCCGGCACGAAGCCGGTACCGTCGAGGTCGACCATCGCCATCGTCGCTCCCACCGCTACGGCGGAGGGTGTGGCTGTCGTCAGCGCAGGCACGGGATTGTCCACCTGGAAAGGCAGACGGCTACTGGTCCCGCCGCCGGGGCCGCGGGTCGTTACGGTGATCGCGTGGCCTCCCGCAGTCAGTAGTGCGGCGGCGGGGATCACCGCGTGCAGCTTGGTGCCGTCGATGTACGCGGTGGGCAGCATGGTTCCATCCAGCTCCGCGGCTGACACGGAGACGAAGTTCTGACCCGTCAGCGACACGGCGAGATCGGCTGAGCCGGCCAGGGCCTTGGCCGGTGCGATGGCCGCGAGCGTAGGGGACGGATTAGGGATCACGACCTCGAAGTCCATCGGGCTCACCGCCTGAGCGTTTCCAACTTCGATCGTGATGCGTCCACTCGTCGCTCCGTCGGGGACGACCACCACGATCTCGGTCATCGCGCTGCTTACCACCATCGCTACAACGTTGCCGAACGAGACCACCACCGAGTTTGCGTCGCTCGGGAACCCATTCCCCTGGATGGTAAGGTTTGACCCCACCACGCCGCTCTGCGGGGATAGTCCGGTGATACTCAGGGCGACTCCTCCATCGGCCGTGGACGCATCGCTATTCGTGCCCGGCGCGCTCGCCGCGTGCGGCTCTAGGGCCCCCGCGCAGATATAACCCGCGACGTCGCGCAGCGCGGCGGAGGTGAGGTAGGGGCCACCAAGTGGCATGCGTGCCTTCGCGTTCGCAAGCAACCGCAGATACAACTCGCTCGTCTCCGGACTCCCCGGATCGAGCAAGACACCCTTCTTGTCCGCGGTAGGCCGCGCGACGGTGCGCTCCCACAGCTCGTGCGCGTTCGAGAACTCGACCTGGCGCGCTCCCGGTGCGTGGCAACCAGCCACGGCGCAACCCGTCGGCTTGAACGGGTCGAAGTACTTGGCCCACAAATCATCCAGCGTGGGCGCAGGCAGCCCGGTGCAGGATGACGCAGTCACGGCCGCGTCCATCCCCACATCGCCGAGATGGGGGTTCGGGGAGGCGCTGGATGGCCCCGCCGGCGCGCCGGTCGAACACGCACCCACGACCAGGGAGAGCACACACAAGATTTGCCATCCCCCGAGAGACCCACGCCTTCCGCCACTCATTGCTACTATCCCCCACAGGTCAAACGGCCCGTCATCGCCAGGATGACGGTGTGCATGCGCGCTCCGCGGAGGGCGCAACCATTGTAGCGAGCAAGTTGCGTACCGCTGAACGGCGCGTTGGCAACGTTACGATTATCGCTGAAATTGGTCGTCCGACGTCTGCAAAAAAGTTCGGAGTCTGCAGATGATCCTAGCTAAACTAAGGGTCGCGCATCCTACATAAGACGACTTACGCTTGGTATGAGACCGTACGGCTGCAGTCGGTTAGAGACTACGTCGTCAAAGGCTGACCTGAGATGGGTCCACAGCTTTCTGCACAGGGGCAGCCCGGTGATTACTCGCGCATCCGCAAGCGCGACTGCAAGCTGCAAGGACAAGGGCATTTATACGGTGCGCGCGGACGTGGAACAATGGATGGATGGTGTGGTCCTTCCCCTTCGGCGTAATTGCACTTGCTGGCCTCAGCGTACTTTTCGGCGCCGTCGCGTGGCGTAGGCGGAATCGTCGCAAGGCCATAATCGCCGCTTGGCAAACCTTACCATCGCCGCGAGCTCGGCTTCGAACCCAAACGATCGTGCTGGCTGACGATGCCTTGGCACGTGCCGAGAGCGATCACGAGAGCGAGGAGTCCTTAACAGAGGCCGCCAGCTCCGCAGCTTGGGCGCACCCAAGGTTACCGGCAGAAGCGCTGCCCTTAGTCGAGTCCATGGTTACTCATGAGGCCGCATCGGTGCATTCAGCACCCACGCGCGAGTTTAGTGCCTACGCCGAGCAGCTTGCCGCTCTCGCGACGCGGACCCGCGAGCTGGCCGTGCATGAGGCGCCCACGCGCGAGTTCGCGGCGCACCTCGATGACCCGCTGCTTTCTGAAAGGCTTACATCACCACCTCGTGCGGCAGGTACACCCTCGGGCATCCAGCCGCGCACGCGCCTTCCCAAGGAGCGCCGTGAAGAGGACGCCACGCTCAAGCTGGGTCGTGGCGATACGCCCAGCCCTAACGAACCGTCTGCTGAGTCGCTGCTACGCATGCTCGGCCCGTCTCCCATACCGGACCTGGGTAATATAGAGATCTACTATCGGCTAGGGATGGTTTACCTCGCCGCCGGCCACGACGTTTCTGCGCGTCGCTGCTTTCTTACGGTGGAGGGGATCTCGCCCGGTTACCGAGACGCAGCCGAGCATCTCGCGGTAATTCCGGTCCACGTGCCCACGTCGAGCGGCGAAACGCCCGTGCATTACGTGGTCCAGACGTCTGGCTTCGTGCAGGGGCAGCAGGGCCGCGGGGCGCTCGAAAACGATGTTACGCGGGGGCGGCGTAACGGTGGCTGACCTTATGCGTATCCTGAGCAGCCGAGACGCCACGAGAACGCCATAGTTAGCCCTAAGCTCAATGCCAGTCAGTTAGGGTTCCGTGCCCTCATCCCCAACCCTTCTCCCACGCGGGTGGGAGAAGGGCGTCGGAACGCGTATGCGTGCGGAATAAACTGGGAAAGACGCTCTCTCCTCCCTCTCCCACCTGCGTGGGAGAGGGCTGGGGTGAGGGCGCTCCACGGGCGAGGAGCTAGTCAATCCACTCTAACTGACCGGCATTGGGCCTAGGCCTAGGATGCCAGCCACTTCCTCCCACCACTTGCGGTCAACGCATACATCTGGTTCCAGTTCAGCCTTTGCGGCGCTTTGTCGTTGGGTGCGTGTGCAGGAGGGTCTGGTTAGGTTGCGTGGCAAAGCTCCTTGAAACCCTTTCGAAGGAATCATGGGAGGCGAACATCAAGGCGATGGCTCAGCAGGCCAGGGACAAACTCGACAGCGCCAAAGGCGCCGGTTTCCGATCACCACCTCCGACCACCGCGCCGATCACCGCTTCCGATCACCGGTCGAGCACGAGCACCCAGCTGCCCGCGGGCGCAAGAGGTAGCGTCTGCCCGTGTAGCGCAACCTTCAAGCAGCGTCGCCCACCCCGACCGAATGAACTTGGTGCGAGCAGTGAGGAAATCCCGTGCGCGGCGTCGACCTCCACGCGAATCTCGAGGCGACGGTCCTCCGGCGGCGCGCACGCAAGTGCACGCCGACTCAGCTCAGCGTCAGCCCGCAAATGCATCGTGTTCTCCACGACCTGGGTCGACGTTTTGCGGCGGGTGTGCTCCTCGCGCGTTTCTACGTGCGCGCGATCGCGCCGCGTCATGAGCCAAATGCTGACGACCGCGGTCCCGGCACAGAGCATCCTCAGGATCGCAACCTCCGCTCTGTCTCCTAAGGTTTGCTCACGACCCTCTGAATGTGCTGAGAGAGCTTGGAGACCTGGCAACACGGATCCATATAAGATTCCAATAAGTAAGCTGGTAGGCAGTAGGATCGCGCCCGCGATGCGGGAGGCGCGATGCGATTGATAATGGACGAACAAGGTCTGGTCGCGCTTGATCTCGAAGACCCTGCCATTCCATATCGGCGCGCGCGTACCCACACGTAGCCCGAACGCGTAATGGCCCGGGTCGATCTCGCGGCTACACTCCGGGGAGCACAGCTTGGTGCCGTAGACGCGATCGCGCGTTTTGTAAACAGTAAGATCCGACCGCTCAGACAACAGCGTCAGGCGAGCACGCGGGCTCACGCGCGCTGCGGTGGAGATGCTTGGCTGTGGGGCGCTTCCCGCGCTGGCCTTTGGCGCCGTAGCAGGCACGTTCTCGCTCACAGGGCCCGTTACTGGCGAAACAGGCCCTACAGCCGGCGCGGCTGGCGAATCCACCTCTTGCGCGCGCGCAAGCTCGGTGTGCGATGAGATAGCGAGGCCAAGTAAGACTGCGAGCAGCAAATGCACGGGAAGCATCCCATCGTCGTGGGGCATGGGCCGGGAGGCGTCAAGGCGTGATCGGGCAACTTAGGGGTGACCCGTGACATGGTCTCAGTCCTCTGCAGGACTCCGAATCGGAAGGTAAGATCCAGAATCTTACGATTCGCGAAGCCCAAGAAACGTGGGCCGGTTAACGAAGTATCGTCAGCTGTAGAGGCGATCGGGGAGTCCTCCACGCCGCTCTCGCAGACCGTCACTATCACGCGGAACGGCACCGTCGCCCAAGCCGCGTGGCAGCATTTCGGCCCTTACGCCGCCAGCGCGGGCGAGGTTCGCGTTGTGCTGACAGGTACAGGGGATGCTGACCTCTACGTCCGGAAGGGCGCCCAGCCCACGACCTCCCTCTACGACTGCCGACCTTACAAGACCGGCTCCAGCGAGACCTGCACGCTGACACTGACCGCCGACACCCAGCTACACGTGTCCGTTCGCGGCTTTGCGGCGACCTCGACCTTCCAGGTGTCCATCACGCACCAGGTGCCCGCCACTCCGGTGACCGTCACCAAGTCCGGCACCGTGGCGCAGGGAGCCTGGCAATACTACGGACCGTTCGACGCCCGCACCGGCGACTTCAGTGCCGTCATGACCGGTACAGGGGACGCCGATCTGTATGTCCGCAAGGGCGCTCAGCCCACGATCAGCGCCTACGACTGCCGCCCTTACGCCACCGGTTCCGGCGAGTCCTGCGTGTGGTGGCGGCAGAACTTCCCCGGCTACGGGACTGCCGGCGAGCTTTAGCGATATGCCTGAAGGGCGAGCGGATCTAGATCCACCGTGATCAACTCCGCAGCCGACGAGCGCGCGCGCACGAGCGGCTTGCCGGTTGGCGCCCAGACACCACTGCCCCCGCAGGCGACGTGACCCCCAGTGGTGCCCGAGTGGTTGGCGAGCACTGAGAACATGCGGTGGTCCATGGCGCGCGCGCCAAGGTGTAGGGCGGCGCGGTGCTCTTCGCCGACGGAGTACAGGGCGGACACGACGTAGACGTCCGCCCCAAGGGCTGAAGCCGCCTCAGCGTGGCGCGGCTTCGCGGCGTCAAAGCAAATCGCGACGGCGACTCGCCAGCCAGCGATCTCGATTGGTGCGGCACTTACACGGTTCGGAAGTCGCGCTGTTCGAGGCGGGCCGTGCGGCGTCAACTCTAGTGTTTGGTTACGCGCGACAGGAGCTCGCGATTCTTACTTTCAGGGGCCGCGACCGCGCGCCATGGGCACGAGGCTCGAACTGTCCGGCCTGCGCAAAGATGGCAC
>JBKJIA010000456.1:0-2871 GCA_046598735.1 Polyangiales bacterium | reverse complement strand
CCAGAGCAGGCGATTGGTGCGCACGCCTTCGAACAGCGCAACGCGCCCGTAGCCATCTCCACGGTCCTCGTGGCGAAGCCGATTCGGGCCCGTAGTGGTCACGCGCGTGGCGGAGGTTTGGTAGCTACCGACGCCCGCTCGGAAGAACGCGCCCTTACTGAAACTCAGCGTCGCAAGTGCCGGTGGAGAAACCTGAGTGCCGTTGTTGCAGGCCAGCGAACATACGCCAGCACACGCTCCACACGAGCCGCCGCAATCGATCTCCGTCTCGCCCAGTGCAATGTCTCTTATCTTATTCTCGCAGCTCGGAGGCCAGCACACGTCGGGAACGCTGGCGCCAAGGCGCGCTCCGTTGTTCACGCCGCAAATAAGGCCTAGCTCGCAGGTCGAATCCTTGTCACACTGCCCACCTGCCGGGAGGAGCGTTCCTGCGTACTGACCAACCGAGTATACGAGGTTGTCGTCAGACCCGAAGGTGTAGGCCCCTCCGGGCAATATGGCAGGCGAAGATTTCACACCGCCGAGTGCACCGTTGGGAAGGGTATACTTCCACACAAGAACACCTGCCGGATCGACGACCGTAAGAGTACCGTCATTGCACCCGAATGCGATGTTGCCCCGGCGATCGACTACCGGAGTACTCTCTACCCCTCCCGACTTATCATGCTGCCAAAGTATGACCCCGTCGGGTGATACAGCGAACAGCGAACCGCGTAGAAACGAGGAGCCGGTCCCGACGTACGCGGTCCCGTTCTCAGCGACGGCCGGGGAGTATACCGTCACTGATCCCAAAGACTTTTGCCAAACTATCGCGCCCGAAGCGGCATCGAGCGCAAATAGCTTGTCACCGCTGCCCACAAGCACTCGTCCGAAGCGTGTCACCGCCGGCGTCGAGGAAATGGCACTCGGGAGTTTCGTCCGCCACCTTAAAGTATTGGCGGGGGTGACCGCATATAAGTAGGTATCTTGACTGCCTACGTAGATGGTACCGTCCAAACCGATCGAAGGTGAACTAACCGCACCTCCAGTGAGGTAACTCCAGCGCTTACTCCCGTCCGGATAGGCTGCCCAGAGGTTCTTGTCAGCACTGCCGAAGTAGATGGTGGAATCCGAGCCGATGGCAGGTGAACTGGCCACGTCCCCCTGCGTCGGTAGCTCCCACCGGATCGCCAGGGTATTGGGATCGAGGGCGAACAGCTTGCGCGCAGCACTGCCCACGTAGATGGTCGCGTCAGCACCGATCGCAGGCGACGAGCGGACTAACCCTCCAAGGTTGGCCTCTGCGAGTACGGCGCCCGTCTGAGAGTTCAGCTTGACGAGCTTGTTCGTATCTGTGCCGATGACGATGGAACCGTCTGCCAAGATCGCCGGCGAGGAGCGCACATCGCCAAAAAAATCAGCGCCCCAAAGTCTTGTCGGTATTGAGGCTCCGTATTCGCTACTTCGGGCGGCACGTGTTGCGCAGCCCCCGCGAGCCATCGGCCAAGCTGACCCGGATTGAAGCCCGCTCGACGGACCGCACAAGCTGGTTTCCAGCGCTTGCGACGTGCTGCGCACTGCAACCGCGCCGCCGTCCATCCCGCCATCGCCCGGAGCGAGACCTGCTTGATCTTGCGGCTGACAAGCGACGAGGAGCGCGGAAGCAAAAAGGCAGCAACGAACGAGGGCAGACCGTAAAAGCATTTAGAAACCTCAGCGCAATCGCCATGGCGTGCCCAGTGAGGACAGCCGTGAGAGATTACGCGGCAGCAAGAGGGGGGGGCCCAAGCTCGAAACCGTGTGGCTTGGAGGCAATGACCGGTACGGGGGTGCCATAGCTCAGGAGGTCCCCAGGCAGCAAGTGCCGATCGCCAAAGCAGCTAAGAAATCACACAGCGATGCGAGTGCTGTGGCGCACTGCTCGAACGGGTGCAGGCTCACGATCGGAAGAAACACGACCGGATGCGAGCGAAGTCGCGTTGCGTGGCAAGAACTTCACGGTCTGTTCTCCTTACCCTGAGGGTGCGTGGGCGCACTCCTCGAGGGAAGATCGGGAGGATTTACGCGCCGCCTGCGCGGTGCTGTAAACTTCCGCCGCGGCGAATTTCGAGGATTCGATGTGGCGTGCCGCGTGTCAGGCGCTCGCGCTACACGCACCCGTGGTCGTGCGCGCTACCGCTTCCGGATATGACCTTGATGGATACTGAGGCATCATCACCACTGCACCGGTAACCTTACCACTCAGGCATCCGACCTTGGCGACGCTCGGCTGTCGGTGTCAGGAAGCTCGACACTTAGGCACGGTCGCGGCTTGCGTGACCTGCGCGCATGGGCGCTGTGGTCCAGAAGCGCGCTGCCTCGCTCGCCTCGTTCCCACGGGGGTCGGGCTCGTTGCTCGCGGCCTCTACCCACATCGCCCACACGTAAGGGCCCGTTGCTGGATCCCGCAAAGCGGAGTCGTAGCGCGCCACCTTGTCCAAGACATACGCAGCCCAATCGCGTTACTCTCGGTCCTCAGTGGACAAGAAGGCCCTGTCAGAGCGTGACGTTTGCACCAAGTTCATCACGCCGGCGCTCGAAAAGGCGGGGTGGGACCTGCATGTGCAGGTCCGCGAGAACGTGCACCTCACCAAGGGTCGCGTGATCGTTCCCGGCAAGCTCGTTACCCGTGGCGTCGCGAAATACGCGGACTACGTGCTGTATTTTCAGCCCAACGCCAATCTGCCCTTGGCCATCATCGAGGCCAAGGACAATAACCACAGCGTTGGGGACGGCATGCAGCAAGGGCTTGGGTATGCCGACATGCTGGACGTGCCTTTCGTATTCTCATCGAACGGCGATGGCTTCTTGCTCCATGACCGCACGGGTCAAGGCGCAGCGGTCGAGCAGCAG
>JBKJIA010000431.1:0-18190 GCA_046598735.1 Polyangiales bacterium | reverse complement strand
GGAGCTCGAGCGCTCGCTGCACGGCCTCGAGGTACTCGCAGAAGAAGCCAAGGCCGAAGTGGCATTGCGGCGGTCGAGCCCGCCTTTATTCGTGGTCGAACCGGCGGTCCCGCAGGGCGATTGGCTTTGGTACGCCTCTGCGCTGCTCATCGTGGGTGCAGCCGTGCTCGCTTACCTTTGGATTTGAGCGCCATTTTTGCGGTGCGATCGAGCACGAGCGCGGCTTTCACTCGGGCGGATTCGCCTCGGCTGAGGCCGGCGCCTTCGGCCGTGCTGAGAATCAACGGGACGAGCGCGACGTAGTCGTGGGCAAGCGCCGGATCGAGCGCATGCCATGCGAATACGTGTGATCTTACGGTCTCGGCATCGCCACGCACGACGGGGCCCGTGAGCGCCGCAGGCAGGCCGACGCGTTCGATGTTGTTCGCTACGCTGCGTAAGAGCCCGGCGATGCCTTGTTCGGCTACCTTACGGTTCAGGCCGAGTGTTTGCAGCATGCGTACGGCTAAATCTGCGAGCGCAGCGCTGCCATTGCCCGCGGTCACGGCGGCTGCGTGATACGCGGCATTGCCCGAAGGCCCTTTCACGCAGCGCGCGCCGAGTACTTGGGCGAGTTTTTTTGCGCTGCTGATAGCGCGCTCGTCACCCCGTGCGATCCAAGTCGTGTTGAGAAGATCGGACACGGCGCGGGCGCTTGCAAATGACACGAGCGGATGCATGGCCGCAATCGCTGCGCCGCGCGCCTGACAGGCTTCGAGCTCCTCGGGGCCACGGCTGCCCGAGCAGTGCAGAACGGCGTCGCCCGGATGGACTCGACCTGCGACGCGCAGCGCCGTGGCGCGAAGTTGCGAGTCGGGTACTGCGAGCACGTAGATCACCGGACCGTCGTTCGAGCGGGGCGGCACGTTGCGACCTTGGTGAAGCTTGCTTGCGACGCGGGCTTTGCGCAGGGCTGCGTGCAGCGCACGACCTACTTTACCGCGTCCGATGATGCGCACGTTCACGAGCCTGGCTCCGTGCCGTACAGACCGTGCTTTGCGATGTACGTCAGCACCCGTGCCGGCACGCGCGTATGGACATCCGCGCCGCATGCGAGTTGTTTACGAACATCTGACGAGCTCACCTCGGGTAGACAAGGCGCGTTCTCGCCCACGCCTGGATGCGCGAAACCCGGGCGACCTGCCACGATCAAAGGGGCAAGCTGCTTGGCCTCGTCGAAGTGCTCCCATTTTTCGGCTTCGTGCAGAATGTCGGCGCCGATCAATAGCCTCAGGTCGTTACCGGGGTGGCGTCGCGAAAGCTCTTGGACGAGTCTGAGTGTTCGACTCGTGCCGCCGAGCTGACCTTCGATCGCGTCCACGCGTACCCGCGGCAGGTCTGCAAAAGCGAGCTTGGCCATGGCGATACGGTGATCAAAATCAGTAAGGCTTTTGCCGAAAGCATGCGCATAAGTCGGCGCCACAATCACTTCGGCTACGTTCGTCACGAGCAGTGCGTAGTGGGCGAGCAACACGTGGCCGAGGTGCGGCGGATCGAAGCTGCCTCCGAAGATCGCAAGGGCGGGTCTCATGGCTGTAGCTTACTCCTCGTGGCCGCTTGCCGACGTTGGCAGCTCGCTTACGTCTGTACGACGAGGCGTGCTCCGCGCGTGAGTAGCGTCTCGCGACCCGTGGGCTCGCCCGTTTCAGGATTGAACTGAGCTATCGCCAGGCTGCCGTCGGCTTCGCGCTCGATCAGCGCCACGCGCTTCGCTTGAAGCGGGCCAGGTGTGAAGAACGTGCGCGGGCCAAAGCGGTTGAGCGCGAGTTGTCTGCCGCGCCCGTAGACGACGAGGAAGGCATTGGCGATGTCTTCTTCGTCCAAGGATCCCTTGTCGTGCACGAAGAGCATGACTTTGTCGTCGAACACTTCCACCGCGCGTGCAGGTGGCGGAGGCAAACACCGTAAGGCACCCAAGCGGCGAACTTCCAGATCTCGGCTCAGCAGACTGTCGATCTCGCGGGGCTCTCCCCGGGTGGCGAGCAGTAGAGCTTGCCTGAGGAACGCATCTTCGGTGGCGGGGCCGCCCATGACTTCGGTCGCCCATGCATCGACCACCTCCTTCACGCTGTCGTCGGTGCCGAGGTAGATCGCTTGGTCGACGCCGCAGTCTCCTAGGAGAAACTCGACTGCTTCACGCAGCAGCTTGGTGTCGCCATCAGCAGGGCCAACCAGACCTATGCGCATGACGGTTAGCGCCGATCCACGCCCGCACGTTGTCGCGCTTCGAAATGGGCTTCACTGACGGCGAACAACAACAGGTCTCGTGCTTCCGCGATTTGAGTCATACCTATCGTATTGTGACGCGCGCTGCTCGCCATGCCCGCGAGCTTGCACAGTGCGGTTGCGGCGGAGGGAACGGAGCCCGTGGCCAAGAGGCCGGCACGGCTCGCGGCGGTGCTGGCCATTTCATAAACGCGCGCCGGATCGAAGCTGTTCGCGCTTTCGAGCTCGACCAAATGCGGTAGCAATTCTTCGCGGGCTTTACGGCTGAGATGCTTGGCGATGCGCCTACCCATGTCCTCCATGGTCGCGATGTCGACACCGTAAGGTGCGTAGTCGGGCGCATGCGCGCGAATCAAGGCGTGCATCATCACGCCGAGATCGTCAGGCCTGATTCGGCAGCACAGGCTCATCTGCGCGCGTGCGATCTTCAGTGCGCGCGCGCTCAGAAACTGAGCTTCGCCGCGCGTGATCGTATCGAGTAACGTCTTGCCAACGAGCAGCGCAACCGGAGAGTCTTGGATGGGCACAAAAGCGTAAGGTAGTTGCTCAGTCACGTAG
Organism: Polyangiales bacterium; assembly: GCA_046598735.1. GTDB lineage: Bacteria > Myxococcota_A > Polyangia > Polyangiales > DASUME01 > DASUME01. Next base: position 15,367 of record JBKJIA010000431.1, on the reverse strand, counting down.
ATCTCTACGTCCGCTACCGACATCCAGCGCGCGACTTCCTGCGTGGTGCCGCGCAATGCGTGCTTCTTGTCGAGCTTCTCTCCGCCGAGCATGCGCACATCGAAGGGCGCCGCCTTGTTGAGGGCTTCGGCCGCGTGACGAAACAACACGCGCACGGCCGGATTCATGGTCTGCGGATACAACAAGTCATCAAGTAGCTCACTGAACGCGGCGCCTCCCACTCCGGGGATTCCGCCCTCTTTGTCAGTGTGCGCGACAACTCCAGCATCGGCCAAACCAAGCGCGAAGGCGGTCGATGCGCACGCTCCCGCGGCATCGCGACGTCCGCGCTGATCCAGTACTTCGACTAGAGCTGTCCAGAGCGCGGCGTCATCGAGGTCTTCGGCCAGCACCGCGCGCAAATCGTTGGCCGCGCGATTGAGATGCATCGCGAGCGCCGTGCTTGCGTTCTGACGTCGATAGAAATCGGCCAAGCCACGCAACACGTACAAATCCGTGGGCGCGGTTTTGCGCAGCGTTTCGAGTGTTTCTTCGGCGCCACGCCCATCCCCGTGCGCCTCCTTGAGACGCGCCAGCTCGAACGCCACGTCGCGACGACGGGCCACGGTTTCTGCCACTTGCGCCAAGCGCTCAAGCGCTTCGATCGCGAGCTCGTGCTGACCTTCGCGCTGATACAACGCCGCGAGTCGCTCGAGGGCCTTGGCGTGCTTGGGTCCAAGCTTGAGTACGCGTCGATAGGCGGCTTCTGCGCGACGTGGATCTGGAAGGTGAATGTCGTAGACCTCGCCAAGGCGGAAGAAGACTTCGCGTAGCTCGCCTGGATCACGGCTCAATCGCGCCAAGCGAATCAATGCCTCTGCGCATTCGCGCCACTCCTGATCGCGTTCGCAGAGCTGTGCAAAATCGCGCAACGTTGCAAGATGCTCCGGCGCGACTGACAGCGCATTGCGCAGGCTTACGCGCGCTGCGGCGCGGTCGCCTTTCTTCTCTTGCAGCTTTGCCAAAGAGCGATGCACTTCGGCTATCTGATCCGGTGGACCGTCCGTCTGCAGACGCGCCTCCGTCAGCGTGATCAAGCCCGCGAGATCGTTGCGTCCAGACAGTAAGCTTTCCAGTCTTGCCTGGACATCGGCGTAAGCGATGTCGCTCTCGGCCGCCGCACGAAATGCGTCGCGGGCGCGATCAGGCGCTCGCAACTCGTCCTGCCACAAGCGCCCCGCGCGATACCAAAGGCGTGCGATGCGTGTGCGGCCACGTGCTGTCTTGGCGCCGCCTTCAAAGCGTTCGGCGGCACCTTCGAGATCGCCTGCACGCAGCAGCGCTTCGGCCATAGCTTCGTCCGCGACCGGATGCGCAGGATATTTCGCGACGCCTTGCTCAAGCTGGCGCAAGACCTCGTCAGGGGTGTCACGCCGTTGATCGCGCGCGCGTACGATGGCAGACGATGCGATTTCGATGGGTTCCGAGCACGCCTCGAACAAGAGCTCGTTGGCGCGCTCGATACCATTCTGATGATGCGCAGCGACCGCTGCACCCATGAGCTGGCGCGCAATCCATGGGTTGGCTGCCGCATCCAAACCTGGGCCGAGCAACAAGGCGTCGAACTCAGTGGAGTTGGGATCCGTCAGGCCCTGCGCGTGTGCAAATGCGACCACGCGCAAGCGCGCTGCTTTGTCGCGTGGCCCCACCGAGGTCTCGAGCATGCGCGCTTCGATGTTTGCCAAGGCCACGACGTCGTTGTGTTCCATCGCGACCCGTTCAAGCAATCGCAACGACAGCGGGTGGCGCGGTTCGAGCTCGAGCACGGCGCGCGCGCGTTCCACTGAAACCTCAGGGGGCGCCCCGCGATCGAGAGCTATCAATTCTTCAAGCGCTTTCACGCGTGCAGCAGGCGTGACGGCCGCATCGACCGCCGCGGTGCGCCGCGCCAGCAATTCATCGAGCTTCCCCGCCAAAGGCGCCACGCGTTCGTAGCCCATTTCTGCGATCGGATCGTCAGGGTGTCGTTCGAGAACGGACGAGTAGAGTTGTTCGGCATGCGCGGGTTGATGCGCATCTTCAAAAGCGCCAGCGGCCGCGAGTAAGGCTGCTCTCTTGAGCGATTCTGGTGCATGTTCTGCCGTGCGCTGCATAGCTTCCGCGCGCAATGTCGCGGGAACCGCATCGCCGAGACGCAGTACGAGCTCGCGCAACACGGGATCACCAGGAGTAAGGTCCAGGGCGCGCGCAAGTTGGGCCGCGGCACCGTCCGCGTCGTCGTTGGCGCGAATCAACGCGGCGCGAACCAGATGTCCCACGGCGTCGAGGGGATCTTTAGAGCGTCCGGTTTCGCGGCTGTGCAGCTCTGCGAGACGCGCGAGATCGCCCTGACGGCGTGCTTCGTGATGCAGCGCCCAGGTCGCTGGGATGTAACCGGGCGCCACCTCATGAGCTGCGACGAATGCGGCCAAGCGCCCTTGAAGATCGTCAGATAGCGCATGTGCAGCACGCAGGTGTGCGAATGCGGCGCGCGCGCCCTGGGCCGAGTCGCCTTCCTTGCGCCACAAACGCGCGGCGGTTGCGCTATCGGTGGTTTGACGAAGCACTGCGCGCGAAGCGAGCGTATTGCGCGCGTCGCTTGCCGCAACCTCGGCAATCAGTTCCGTTGCAAGGCTTTCATTGCCGCGGCGACGCTCGACATCCGCGAGCGCCAGTGTTGGGCCCACGCGTTGATCGATGCTGCTGCGTTCGATGCTGCCGCGTAGCGCGGAGCGCATGAGGTCCGTTGCGGACAGCTCCGCACTCGCATCGAGCAGGATCGCATCTACGCACGCCAATTCCGCCCCGTTTTGATGGGCGCGTTCCAGCCACGCGAGCTCTTGCTCCCGTGTGTTGCGATTGTCCCGGGCAAGCTTGGCCGCGGCGGCCAACGGACCCAGTATCGAGTCGCTATCGCTCGCGCTCATCTCAGCAAGCTTGGCGCTATCGCCGCGCCGCCGTGCGAGCACTTCGCGTACCACCGGCACCAAGGCAAGTTGGGGATCAGCCCGATTGGCCGCTTGCAGCGCTTCTTCGCACGCTTCCGAATCGCCGCTTGCAGAACGAAGCTCAGCCAACGTGATCTGTGCAAGGGCGCGATCTCGACCGTGTGATGTGCGCGTCCAAGCATCGACCACTTGGTTCTTGAGCTCATCGACGCCCGCACGCATCGCCAGCTGGGATGCCGTGCGCAGCGCGAGTGGATCCTGAGCATCGAGCAACAGGCGCGCGCCGACTTCCAGCTTACTTTCGTCCGTCCCGTGCAAACGCGCTGCCTGTCGACGCAAGGCCCCGCCCAAGGCGCCGCCCGTCTCCTCGGCAGCAACCGTAAGGTGCGCGGCCGCGGCATCCAGGCTGCCCATCGCGATCAAGGTGCGCGCAGATCCGATCTGAGCATCGAAGGCGCTCGCGTCGTGCTCGATGGCAGATGAAAACGCTGCGAGCGCCGGCGCGTACTCTCCGCGGTCAAAAAGCGTGCGGCCCGCGATCACTTTCAACACTGCGACCAGCGCCTTGTCGTGGACCTTGGCCGCAAGCATTTGCGCAGCCGCGCCGGCGCCCTCCGAATGGCTGGCGAGCTCGAGTCGCGCAAGCAGAGCGGCGCACGCCACGTCATCGGGCAACAGCAGCGCTGCGGCTGCTGCTGCTCGCAACGCGTTTGGCTGATCGCGCTGCGCAAGCCAGCGCAACAGCGCGAGCGAGTACAAGAGCTGTGCTTTTTCTGAGGCGGGCAAAGTAAGGTTTGCTTGCTGCTCGAGTGCCGTCGCGTAGCCGTTCAAGTCGCCCGCTTGCAGTAACAATCTGGCCTGACCACGTCGCGCTTCGCTCAGTGTAGGCTCGGCTTTGAGCGCTGCTGCGTAGAGCGTTGCGGCGCCTGCGGCGTCTGCGATCTCTTCGTGCAGCGCCGCAGCTTGAGTCAGTAGTTGCGCTGCCGGACGACCGGAGCGCCGCGCAGCGAGGCCTTTTAGCAAAGCCGCGCGCCCACGGCGGGCACGCTCATCGCCGCCTACGAGCGGCAAGTCTTCCACGTGAGGTTTGCGCGTGCGTACGGTGCGCAAGGCCGTTGCCGCACCACGATCCGCGCTGGGCGCGAGCGAAACCTGAGGTTTTGGCGGCGGAACGGTTTTTGCGGCAGGCGGCGCGAGCTCTTCCAGATTGCGTAGAACACTGACTTCCTCGCGCGAGGAACCAGCCGGTACGGGTGGCGGCAGCGAGCCCCGTGATACGGGCGTGGCGTTCTTTGGATGCCACGGACGTGCATCGCCGAAGTCAACTTCTGCCAAGTCGAGAACGCGCGTGTTCTCGTCTTCCTCGTTCTCGTCACGTCCTCGGAAAGCGTAAGGTTCGGGCTCGAGCGAGGGCTTGGTGGGACGGACGGTCGTCGAGGCTGGCCTGCTCAGCGCTGGGCTGAATACGCCCGAACCCTCGTGCTCGCCATCGAGTCCGGACGGATCCGTATCGTGCGGCCCCGCGGCATCGTTGAAGTCGCTCTCGTCGATCGAGATACTGAGATTGTCGACTTCGCGATCTGGCACGACGGAGATGCTACGCACGTTGAGCTCGCGGTCCGTCGTCTCGAGGCGAGCGAGTGATTCGATGAGCTCGCGCGGGATCGCGGCGATCCGCGTGTCATCGACACCATCGTTCTCGTCGACACCGTCATCCCAATCGTTGTGCGCCGGCACAGGTCGGGCCGCAGGCGCGGGACGTTCCTTCTGACTGCGCAACGCGCGAATCTCGTCTGCGCTCGGCGGCTTATACATCGGCTTGGCAGGCGGCACTTTGCGCGGTTCGGCGCTTTGACCGGACCCGGCCTCGGCAGGGGGCGTGCCCGGACTGGTGCTCGTGCCCGGCCGACGGGTAGGAACCGGATTCGCAAGCAACGGGAAGGGCGCCGCTTCTGAGCTCGCGGACGAAGCGAAGTCCTTGTCCCAACTGTCGACCGCGTCGTCCCAGTCGAGCACGAGCTCATCCTCGTCGCGTTTGGTTTTCTTGTCGTCCGTCACCGAGCAAGCCCCAGCTTCTTTCTGAGCATCAGCATGGGCGCGGATGTCCACGCCCGGACCAAGTCCAGTGCATCATCGGATTCAGCGATAGCGTCACGTGTCGGCATGGTGCCAAGCACGCTGTCGAGGCTTGCTTGCAAGTCTCCCGACAAAAGCAGCGCGAGTCTGCGCGAGTGACGAAGTGCCGTGCGGCATTGGCGTTCCAGCTTGGCGCCTCCATCCGGCAGCGCGCGCGCAAGATCAGGAATCGCCTTACGAACCTTACGCGGCAGAACCTTACTCAGCATGCGTGGCTGCTCGCCGAGATCGTCGCGTGCCACGCCGGCAGGAAGCGGTGCGTCTGCTGCGACGAGCGCAGCCTGCAGCAGGCGCGCGCCCTGCGCAGGACTACGGGTCAGTAAAGGCTGCGTACTGAGGGCAATGCTCGCCAAGTGCAGCGCGGCCTGATAGCGCCGCGCGTTGCCAAGTGGCGCGGTCACACCTACGCCGACCACGAATGCACACTCATTGTCTTTCGCGAATGCTGCCAGGCGATTGGGCTCGTCGCCGCCCACGTAAAATTCCGTGAGCTGCAGACCGAGCGCATTTGCCATGGCGCTCACTTCGTCGCGCACTTGGTTGGTTTCACGCGCAGAGACTTTTTGACCACGTCCGACGCCGTAGCGACTTGGCTCAAGCTGATCGATGTCAGTGCTGGCGGCCAAGACCGCGCGCAACAGCGCCGCGTACTTCACATCGAGAGCGGGCACGAGTAGGTCGCTCAGGTCCGTTTCCGAAAGTGGCGCGCTGGCCGATACGCGTGCCCCAAACAAACGTCGCGTGGCGGCATCCGCGGCTTCACGCTCGCCGTAGTTTGCGAGGTCCAAGGCTGCCAGCGTCGTCAGTGCCGTGAATGTGATGTCTGGTTGCGCTTTGAGCTCGGCGGCTAAAGCAAGCTTACGCAGCGGCTCGGCTTCCGTGGGCTTGGCTGCGCACTCCGCGCGCACTTCCGTTTCGAAGCGCGTCGCGATCGTGTTCTTCTTGTCGGCGTCTTGGCATAGCTGGGCCAAGGCTTTGGCAGCTTCTGCATGACCCGGGCGCAGTGACAAAGCGCGCTCGTACATCACTTCGGCCTCTTGAGGCTTATGCAGCGGCTCGACCAAGAGATTGCCGGCCCGCATCAGGGCGTCGAGTCGTGCATCACCACGCGCCAACTCTGCGGCCGCCGACAGCGCCGAAACTGCGCGCTCAAAGCGTCCCAAGCGTTGCGCGACATCTGCGATGCGCACGTAGAGCGCCGCGTCACCATGACCGCCTTGGTCGAGTTTTTCGAGCTCGTCCAGCGCCGCGGTCGGATCGTTCAAGCGATTCTCGAGAAAGTCTGCGGCACCAAGTCGCGCCAATCGTCGCTGCGCCTTGGGCACGCCTTCCGCTTCGGCCAGCGCTTGCAGTGCGTCCACTGCGAGCGGCCAATCCTCGCGCGCTGCGTGAATCTCCACTTGCAGCGCCAGGCCGCCCACGTGCTCCTCGAGCATAGTAAGGTTGTCGAGTGCGTCGAGCGCACTCTCGAGATCGCCTGCCGCACGATGCAAGCGAGCGAGCTCGTAGAATAAGGGCGCAAGCTCTTCGGGGCTATCGACCAACTTGGCGCGTGCTTGCACAAGCGCGGTCAGCTCGCTCGCGTCTTCACGCTCGCTCAGCAAGGCATGCAAGCGACCGTAAGCCGTGGCACGCGCCGGATGCAGCTCGAGCACGCGGCGCAAGTCGGCCTCGGCGCCCGTATTGTCGTCGAGCACATCCATGCGCACAGCGGCCGCTTCTTCCATCAGCTCGGCCCACATCTCGCCTTCGACATGGCGCGCGAGTCGTTCGCAGGTGCTGACGACTTCGTAGAAGCGACCGCATTGGCGCGATGCCACCCGCAACGTATCGAGGGCGACCAAGTCGTCGCTGTCGGCGCGCAACAGCTCATCACATACCGTGACCGCACCGAGCGCATCACCGCTCGAAAGCTTTGCGCGCGCCAAGGCATGTCCGAGATCCGTAAGCTCTGCGCCCGTGGCTTGAGCCCGTGCAGTGGCCAACGCGCGTGCGCGTGGCGCCGAATCAAGTGGCCCCACCAAATCCAAAATCGCGAACGCTCCCGCGCGTTCAAGCGCGGCTGCCGGCCCAAAAGCGGAGAGCGCCAGGTCTGCAGCAATGGGGCCGGCTTCGGGCGACAAGCGTCGTGTCCACAAGGCTTCTGCTCGCGTGGCATCCGCAAGCGCCGCGTCATCGACGCGCGCTGCCAGCAAGTCCAGCGCCCCTGCATGCGGACCTAGTGATTGATCCGCTGGCGACAAGCAGGTGCGCGCAAGCAACGCCCAGCGATCCTCAGCTGAAGCTGCAGCGCAGCGTTCGATTATATCGAGCGCGGTCGCGACCGGCCGCGCAGTGCGCAACATACTGCCGCCCTGTTCGCGCAACATTGAGGCGAGGCCCGGACCTGACGCTTGTCCCGATAGCAGACTTGCCGCTTGTTCGCGCGCCTCGTTGCTCGCACCGCGCAACAGCAGGAGACCCGCAGCCGCATGTAGACCGGCACTCTGATCGGCGCTGAGACTCGTGCCCTGACTTGTCACGACGGCGAGCAACGTGGACTCAGACAGCTCGGGTTTGTTGCTGACTAGATCATAGTGCTCGGCGAGCATGAGCGATTCTGCGCCCGCCCCACCGTCTGCTTGCTCGCGGCCAGCCAAACCTTCGCGCGCTTTGAGCTCGAGCGCGGGGTCGTGCATGCGCTGACCCAAGCGTAAGAGCGCCCAGAGCGGCCCAACCGATGCGGGATTGCGGTCTGCCGCTTCTTCGTAACTCTGCACGGCGCGCGCGAGGTCGCCTGCACCTTCCGCGGCGGCACCTGCCAACAGTAAGGAAAGCTCTGCGTCCTTGGCGTTGGTTTGCGCCTCGGCACTTTTGCGCAAGAGCGCCACGACCTCGTGGCTTTCGCCGCGATCGCGCAACACCTCTTCGAGCAACGTGAGCGCGTAGCGCTGCGAAGGTGAACGAGCGAGCGCCCGACGCAGCGCGTCTTCTGCGCCCGGCGCGTTGCCGGCACGCAGCAACGCCCGCGCGGATGCACATAAGTGAGCGACGGCGTCATCGACGCCCGCTGCCGCTTCTGCCAGCGCCTCATGCACGCGTGAAAGCAGCGCGTGATCGCCCGCCTCGGCCGCCCGCACCGCACACAAAGTGGCGAGACTTGGCCGACTCAGCAGCGCACTCTCGTGGCTCGCGATCCACAGTGCCGCATCCGTCGCCGAGACGGTTCGTTCGAGGCGATGATGCAGCAAAGCTGTGCGTTCATCGTCATCGAGTGGCTGCTGTAGCAAGCGATCGATCGCAAACTCGGCCAGGTCCGAATCGCCCAGATCGAGCGCGGCACCATACGCTTCACGCAGCACGTCCAGGTTGTTCGGAGTCTTCTGATCGGCACGACTTAGGAGCGCGAGAGCGAGCTTACCATCGCGCAAACCATAGGCGGCGATCAGTGCCGCTTCCAAAAGCGCGCGACTTGCACGCACGGGATCGGCCGTGGCGGCGCGCGCTTCACGACGCTCGATACGATCGCGATGGCGCTCTTCGTCGAGTAGCAGATCATCGAGGATCGCATCCGCCGCAATCGAGCCGCCCGCTTCAGAGATGGCTTCCATCAGGCGCTCGCGCGCGCTGTCTGTATCGCCAGAGACGAGCGCAACCTCGGCTAAGCGAAAATGCAACGCTGCGGCGTGCTCGCCTTTGTAGCCTTCCTCGAGCAGCGCTTCCGCCTCGCGCGCAGCGCGTTCGCGGTCTTCGAGCATGTCGTAGGCGAGCATGCGCGTCTGTCGCAGCAGCACGTCATCGGGGCGGATGGCAAAGGCCTTGGCCAAACAAGCGAGCGCTCCTTCGGCGTCGCCCAGGCTCGAACAACGCAAGCGCGCCGATTCGTACCAAAGCGCCACTGCCCGTGCGCGCAGACGCTCCACGTGCGTTTGGTCGGGCACTTCGTCGACCATGCGCTCAGCTAGCTCACCACTTACTATCTCCGCTAGACGCTCAGTCGCTTCGACCAAGTCCTGCGTGTGATTGTGCGCGCGGGCTAAACGCGAAAGCGCAGCTAGGAAAGCTTCTTGACGACTTGGTCCGAGCGCTGCTTCGCGCAAGGTTTCGAGTGCCGCGCCAATATCGCCATTGGCTTCACGGATGCCCGCGACTTCGAGCAACAGCACGCCCTGATGAATCGGATCATCGCAGCTCTCTGCGCGGCGCAAGGCCGCGATCTGAGTGGCTTCGTAGTCCTGTGCCGCCCGTCGATTCCATTCGAGCAAAATCGCGGCATCGCCAAGGTCTGGCGCTTGTTCGAGCGCGCGTTCGAAACGTGCCCTTGCAACTTCGAGGTCACCTGCCGTGATCGTCGCAAGCACCCCTTGATCGACGAGTGCCGTGGCCTTTTCCACGGGCGACCGTGCTGACCGCAGCTCTGCGTCGTACAGGCGTTGCAAGTTCTTGTACGAACGCTTGCGCTCGAACACGCGCAGCAACGCGTAGAGCGGCAGACGCAAGCGATGATCTGCGTTGTATGCCGCGAGATAATCCTGCACCGCTTGCACGGGCGCATTAAGCGCAGACTCCGTGATCTGTGCGACTTCATAAAGCAGCGCTGCTTTGAAAGTCTTGTCGTTTGCGCCTTCGACTTCGCCACGTAATTCCAGGACCCGCGCTTCAAGCTCTTGCGACGGTGCTGCTCCGCGCGAAGCGTCCCCGCCTGTTGTGACGAAGGGCGGTATCGAAGACGGGATCGATGGTGGGATCGAAGGCGGCATGCTGGCGGTCGGTAGCGTCATCCGGAGACGCCCATGATATCAGGCCTTTATTCCGCAAGGACACCTTCGTTAAGCAATGCGTCACGAACTGCAGCAAGAAGTGCGGGCAGCCTGGTCACCACACTGCGTTGAATCTCAGGCAGCACGATCGCGACCTTACGCGCATCTTCTGGGCTGATTGCTAGGCGAGGACGTCCCGAAAGCGCCCTCGACAGGCGACTGACTACTGCTTCGGTGTTCCGGTAGTCATAAGGGACACCGTGTGCTCGCAGGCGACGGTGCACGGACGAAAGACCCGCGCGCGTCTCCGAATCCACTGACGGATCGTCGTCGACGGCGCCCGAGTGCTGGAGCGCCTGCACGTAGGCATCGCCGTTGCCCTGCGCGTGCACGAGCTCGCCGTCGATCAACATCTCGACTCCGATATGGCCGACCGCGCGTGCCGGTCCTCGCGCGACGCCGTGCTCGCTCAGGGCCACGAGCGTCTCCTGCATCAACGCGACGAAATCGGCCTGATGATGAAATGCCTCGTCCGTACGATGGTGAAACGCGACGCCCGCGCGCACGGTTGCATCGGCCGGAATACCGAGCCTGACGCGTCCCATTGATGCAAAGTCCGGCAGCATCGCACCGAACAGAAACGCTGGCGCCGTGTGGATCCAGCGTGCCACGTGCAAATGCCCGATGAAGTTCACGTTGGCCTCGATCTAGCCTGCGCACCGGGCTGACTAGTCGCCGACCCAACCGAACGCGTATTAGGGAGCGCGACGAATGCCATCCGCGTGCATCAACAGCTCTGCGAGTGGACCTGCCAGCGTGCGTTCCGCGCGGCTCACATCACAGGGCTCAAATCGAAACGTGCCCGTATTCCAGCCAAGCATCGCGGCCAGCGCTTCTTCGTACCAGACCGCCCGGCCAAGCCGTGCATCAATGGGCTCGCCATTGCGCACCGTGATCTGCCCGTCCGCTCCAGGGCGCGACAAACGCAAAATGCCGCTTTGCTCTTGTGAATGTAGAAACACCAGCGCCGCCACCACCGAAATCACGTCGAGCCGCCCCGACAATGCCGAAGTTCCCAGCTGCGCATGCGTGCGCAACACGCGCATCAAAAGTGCGTCGACTTCTTCGACCAGATCTGGAGGGTTCACGGGTTTGAGCAGGTAACCATCGGCCCCCACGCGGTAGCCACGCGTCAGATCGCTGTTCTCCGACAACGACGTCACGAACAACACCGGTGTGCGCCGCAAATCGTGGTCGTTGCGCATGGCACGCACCAGCTCGAAGCCCGTCATGTTGGGCATCATCGCATCGGTGATCACGAGGTCGTATTCGTTGTCGCGCAGCATGTTGAAGGCCGATTGACCATCGGCCGCTACGGAGACCTGGTATCCCGCCTGCGTGAGTGTGCGCGCGCAAATGGCGCTGGCGATGGGGTCGTCCTCAGCAAGCAATACGCTGCCGCGGGTAGGAAGGGGTTCGGCGTCTAAATCCATGCCTCACTAGAAAACGGCAGAAGCACGGTAACTTTGAAGTGCAAGCATGTCTGCTGCGGCTGCACGTTCGCTTGCACATCGCCGAAAGCTGAGCCTCTACCGAGGGATCGCCACCGTGTAGTCGAGATCGAGAACGACGTTGTCTTCGTACTTCTCGTCCTTCTTGTAAGGGAAGCCAGCAGCGGGCCGATTTTTTGTCGCGACCAACCGTAAGCGCAACGCACCCACATCACGACGCCCCGCAATATCGATGCGGTCGAGTACTTCGCTGTAGGCATAGATGGTGTCGCCCGCGAACGTAGGGCTCACGTGACTGCCGCCATTGATCGCCAGGATCTTGAACGCGTTCGCGAGCCCATTGAACGATAAGCAACGCGCGAGACTGATGATGTGACCGCCGTAAATCAAGCGCCGCTTGAAGCGGCCTTCATTGGCTGCGACCTGATCGAAGTGAACCTTGGCCGTGTTCTGATACAGGCGCGTGGCGAGCTGATGCTCTGATTCTTCGATCGTCATGCCATCCACGTGATCGATCTTCTCGCCGACTGCGTAGTCGCTGAACACGTGCTTGGCGCCGGACAAGGTGAAGTCGTAGTTCTCGAGCCGAAGTGCGCCGGGCACATATAACTCGTGGGACGGCACGGATTCAGGCAGGGTCGGCAACACCGCTTCCGGCGCCGGCTTCGATTCGTCAAGTTTGTTGACCATGACCCAGCGCGTGTAGTCGAGCACCACGCTGCCGTGCTGATTCTTGCCCACCGAGTTCACATACACGACGCCGGTCTTACCGTTCGAGTTCTGCTTGAGCCCGGTCACGGTCGACGTCGTGCTGATCGTATCGCCGGGAAACACCTGCACGCCGAACTTACCGTTCGCGTAACCAAGGTTTGCCACCGCATTCAGCGAGACGTCGGGCACGGTCTTGCCGAACACCATGTGGAACGCGAGCACATCGTCCACCGGCGCACGGTGTAAGCCCACGGAGCGCGCGAACTCATCCGACGAATTCACCGCAAAACGCGCGCCGTAGAGTGCCGTGTAGAGGGAGACGTCGCCTTCGGTAATCGTGCGCGGCGTGGCGTGCCGGATCACTTGGCCGATGCGAAAGTCTTCGAAGAAGTTTCCCTTTTGGGTCTTGTTGCTCATGGCTTCGTCCTTCGCTCTCTACAGCTGCTTGCGGCTGCTGGGCCGCACGATTACGAGCCGCTCAGCTTAGTGCAGCGATGGCGTCCGCCAACTCGACCTGACGTTGTGCCGCCACAACGTGCAGATTCTCGACAAGCTTGCCATCGACCAGCACCACGCCCTTGCCCTGGGACGTGGCCTCGGCGTGGGCGGCGATGATCTTGCGAGCCCACGCCACATCGCTCTCGCTGGGCGCGAACACTTCGTTGGCTTTGGCCACAGTCTTAGGATGGATTAGCGTCTTACCATCGAAGCCTAGCTCTTTGCCCTGAACGCACGAGGCTGCGAAGCCCTCATCGTCGTCGAGGTTCAAGTGCACGCCATCCAAGATACTCAGACCGTAAGCGCGTGCTGCGAGCAGGCACAAGCTCAGGCTCGTGAGCAGCGGTAGACGCATAGGCGTGTGTGCGCAACGGAGATCCTTGGCCAGATCACTCGTGCCCATGACGAAACCCGCAAGGCGCTTGGAAGACTTCGCAATCTCTTGCGCGTGCAAGACGCCAAGGGGAGTCTCCATCATGCACCAAATCGTCATGCTGTTTGGCGCACCCGCTTGCTCCATGATCGCTTCGACCTCACGTACGTGAGCTGCGCTCTCGACCTTAGGGATCAGAATCGCGTCCGCCTTGCTGCGTGCCGCCGCCTGAGCGTCTTCTTTGCCCCAAGGCGTGTCGAGGGAGTTGATGCGCAGCTGAATCTCGCGCCGGCCGTAGCCACCTTCGTCAAGTGCCTTGACTACGTTCTCACGCGCCTGCGCCTTGGCATCTGGCGCGACGGCGTCTTCCAGATCGAGAATCAAACCATCGGCGGCTAGTGTGCGGCCCTTTTCGAGCGCACGCGCGTTGGAGCCGGGCATATACAAAACCGAACGACGGGGGCGGGCGTGGGTACTCATATCCCGTACGCCGCCTTCAACGCGGGATCCTTCTCGGCCAACATGCGCGCGAGGCTGACCATGACCTTACACTGCTTCACGGTCGCATCGTCCTGCATCTTACCATCGAGCATGACGGCACCCGTGCCATCGCCCATGGACTCGATCACGCGCAGGGCCCACTTCACGTCATCGACCGGTGGACTGAAGACCCTGCGCGCGATCTCGATTTGCACCGGATGCAGCGACCACGCACCCACGCAGCCGAGCAAGAACGCATTGCGGAATTGATCCTCGCAAGCCAGCGTGTCCTTGATGTCACCAAACGGCCCGTAGTAGGGAAGAATGCCGTTCGACGCACACGCATCGACCATGCGCGCCAGCGTGTAGTGCCACAGGTCTTGTTGCGCAGTTAAGCGCGGTGCCGCTTCGTTGGCCGCATCCGGATCCGCACGCACCAAGTAGCCCGGGTGTCCGCCGCCGACGCGTGTTGTCTTCATCCGACGTGACGCTGCAAGGTCCGCCGGGCCCAATGACAGACCCTGCATGCGCGGGCTCGCGGCCGAAATCGCTTCCACGTTCGCGACGCCAAGTGCCGTCTCCAAGATCGCGTGAATCATGATGGGACGCTTAACCTTGGCGCGTGCTTCGAGTTGCGCGAGCAAGCGGTCGACGTAGTGGATGTCCCACGGTCCTTCGACCTTCGGCACCATCACGACGTCAAGCTTGTGTCCGACCTCGGTCACGATGCGTGTCAGATCATCGAGTACCCACGGACTGTCCAGGCTATTCACGCGTGTCCAAAGCTGCGTGTCGCCGAAGTCGACGTCCTTCGCGATCTTGATGAAGCCTTCACGCGCATCAAGCTTCTTGTCGCTTGCGACGGCGTCTTCAAGGTTGCCGAGCAACACGTCCACCTGGCGTGCAATGTCCGGCACCTTCGCAGCCATCTTCGCGTTCGAGGGGTCGAAGAAATGAATCATGCGCGACGGCTTGAAAGGGATCTCGCGCAAAGGCTCAGGAGCACCGATTGCGAGCGGTTTGAAGAAGTCTTTGGGGTTTCTCATGTCAGATCTCCAGCAATCTCAGTCTCAACACGCTCAGGTGCAACAAACTCAGGTCTCGAGCAGCCGACGGGCGACGACACCCGCTTGGATTTCGTTGGCGCCTTCGAAGATCGAAAGCACGCGGGCATCGACCAACAGACGGGATGCGGTGTACTCCTCCGCAAAGCCGTTGCCACCATGGATTTGCACATCCGCGTCAGCCGCTTCCCAGGCTGCGCGCGTGGCGAGCAACTTGGCCATGCCTGCTTCGAGATCGCAGCGCAGGTCCTTGTCCTTCTCGCGCGCCGCAAAGTACGTGAGCTGTCGTGCGGCCTGAATGCGCGCCACCATGCGGCCGATTTTGCGCGCTACGCGGCCGAACTTGAAGATCGGCTGACCGAACTGGACCCGGTCATGGCTGTAGCGCATGGCTTCGTCGAACGCGGCCACCGCCACGCCCACAGCACGCGCCGCGGTCTGAATGCGCGCCGCTTCGAACGTGCGCATCAGCTGCTTGAAGCCCTGGCCTTCCACGCCCCCGAGCAATGCGTCGGGCTTCACCTTGAAGTCCTCGAAGCTCAGCTCGTATTCCTTCATGCCGCGGTAGCCGAGCACTTTGATTTCGGTTCCCGTCAGGCCGCGGTCTACAAACTCGGGTTCGCCCTCCTGCCCCTTGCGGGTCTTTTCCGCGAGGAACATCGACAGGCCCGCGTATCCGGGCTCATTCGGATTGGTGCGCGCAAGTAAGGTCATCAGATCGGCGCGCACGGCGTGGGTAAACCAAGTCTTGTTACCGTTGACGCGATAGCTACCGTCAGGTTGCTTGACCGCACGCGTGGCAAGCTTTGCCATATCCGAACCCGTGTTGGGCTCGGTAAAGACGGCAGTAGACATGACCTCGCCACTGGCAAGCTTAGGCAGCCAATAC
>JBKJIA010000191.1:0-8840 GCA_046598735.1 Polyangiales bacterium | reverse complement strand
CGAGCTTACTCGGGGCGCCGATCAGAGGTTCCAGCGCATACCGAGGCCGACCAAATCCGCCTCCATCGTGTAAGCGCCGTTGCCGATGGGCTCAGGCTGCCCGAGCCGCGGTTGCGGATCGCCTGAGGGTGCGCGCGTGGGCTTGGGACGCAGCGGATTTTGCGGATAGACCTCACTCGAGCTGACCACCAGGTCTTTCATGAACATGTGGGCGTACATCACGTCGAGCCACATCTTGTCCATGACTTCGTAGCTTGCACCCATGCCGACCACGAGCTTTTGCGAGTCGAGGGTGAGCGGCGTGAGCGTGCGATCGGGAAAGGCGCTGTTCTCGAAGATCATGCCGAGGCGCACGACCAGCGGGACCTTTTGCGTGGGCTCGTATTCGCCGCCCACGCGCAGGCTGAACACGTCCTGCATCTGACGCTTCACGGCAATCGGTCCTACTTGATATTCAGGCAACCCGAGCGCATCGACGATGGTGATGTTTTTAGGCTTGAGGCTCAGCTCTTTTTGCCGGCTCCAACCTTCGTAGACGACGCCTGCTTCAACGCGCAGGTTTTTGATCGGCTGAATCTCGGCGCCGACGCGTGCGACCAGCGGGAAATCGAGCCCCACGTCGGCTTTGTCTCCGTGCACCTTGGCGCAGTCCGGACGTGACTCGCGATCTTTCAGATTGCCACAATCGCTCGGCCCAAATAGCGGTGCGTTCGGCAGCTGCACGTCGAGCTTGGCTTCGCCCTTGATCGTGTACGGCAACATCACCGATGCGCCGAACTTGAAGATGTCCCACTGATAGATGGCACCGAGGATGCCTGTGGCCGTCACCGCACGCTCGAGATCGATGGTGGCGGGCGCTTCCCAGTCTGGATTCTCCGGTTGCTGACACAGTAAGCCGTAGTCACATGCACTGAGATACACGCCGGCGCGAAAGCGCGACGGGATCACGTGCACGCCGCCGCCCAACGACAGGCCTTTTACGCCGTGCCACGAAAAGCCCAGCGCGATGTTGGCGATGACACTGCCCTTCATCGAGATGAGCGAGTGACGCGTGGGCGAAGGGATAGCCATGCCATTGGCGCCGATGCCCAAGTTCTCGGGCCAGCTCATCATCACGGCGTTGGGCGCCATGATCGCGATGCCAAAGTTCCAGTCCTCGAGGCCGAAGCTATCGCTGTACGCGAGCGTGGGAATCGGCAGCTTTTCGGTTTCGACGTCGACCGTGGGCGTGGGGCCGTTCACGTCGTCGCGTGTTTTGCGATTGAAACTACCGCGAAAGAACGACAGCGTGCCGTCCACGTGCACGTGCTTACGCCCCGTGTACGAAAGGCCTGCGGGGTTGTACCAAAGGCTCTGACCATCGTCGGTGCCAGCGACGAACGCGCCACCGCGACCAAGCTGTCGCGAGCCACGATCAGTAAGGTACAAACCACCCGCCGACGCACGCTCGGGCACACACAGCGCGAGGACGATGCCTGCGCTGCACATAAGAGAAAGCAGACGTTTCATTTGAGCTTACGTTCCTGAATGATGTCGTAGAGGCGCTCGAGGCCGTGGCGTTCGCTGCTAAGGAAGCCTTGCGTTTCGTTCAGCACGGCACGGATGTCTGTACCGCTGAGCGCCTTGCCCGAATCGACGCCTGGGGCAGCGCGATTCACCTCAGCAATGGTGTCGAGAATGACCTCG
Organism: Polyangiales bacterium; assembly: GCA_046598735.1. Classification (GTDB taxonomy): domain Bacteria; phylum Myxococcota_A; class Polyangia; order Polyangiales; family DASUME01; genus DASUME01. Next base: position 7,154 of record JBKJIA010000191.1, on the reverse strand, counting down.
AGCGGCGTCTCACCGTCCTTGCCATGTGCGGTTGCGAGTGCACGCATGAGCTTGGTAAGCACGCTCTGCTCGCCTGGGCCAGCAGCATCGAGTTTCTTCACTTCGCGCAGAAGCTCTAGCGTCTTCTCGATCGAGCCTGCAGCCAAGTCTTCGGATTTGATTTCGCCGCCCTTGCTCGCGACATCGAGTGCGTTCGGTGCGATCGCGGTAGACAAGAAGCGCATGACAGGCGCCACGTTCGGAGAGTCCTCGAACACCTGGAGCATGTCGGTGACTGACAAGAGCGTGGTGTCGAAGGGCTCGTTGTCGCCACCTTGTGCGATTTGTTCCTGCGACACCCAGTGCAAGAGCTTGAGCAGCTCGCCGCCCGGATTGCCCTCGGCCTTCCAGTATTGATCGAGCAACCGTAAGGTGGCCGCGGTGACCGGCTGTCCGAGCGACTTCTCGAGACGATTGGTCAAGCCCATGGACCATGCACGACGTTGCTGACAGCTGGTGGCGTTGCCGCCTGCCATCAAGCACGCGGTCTCTTCCTTCTTGTAAGTCGCAAGCCTGTCCTTCAACAGAGCCACGACATTCAAGAGCACCGCGCGCGCGCGTGGGTTCTTCAGCTTCCATTTGTTTGCTTCGGGGCGCTCGACATCGAGCAAGAGGTCCACGAGCTCACTGCGCGCATGGCGCCAAGGCTCAAGGCGCCGCTCCTTTTCGCCCACGAACGTCTTGTCGATGTTGTTGAGTGCGTCGAACAACAAGTGCGCAGGCGCAAGTTGTGCGACGTCTTTGCCCGTGTTCGTCTTGGTGGTACGCGTGAGGTTGTCGCGCGCGGTGAGCGGCTGCATCTCGCAACCCATCGGGCCGCACGAGCGGGCAGGGTCGAACAGGTTTGCAGTCGCCTTGGCGAGCACGCTGATGCCATCGACGCCTGGTGCGACTTCGATGTTGTCGAGGGCGACCATGAGATCGCGCAACCGCGCCATGATCTTGGCATCGAGCAACGCATCGGCGACCAAGTCCTCGTAGCTCATGCCGTTGGATTGGAAGGCGAACAAGGCCGCCTTCTCGTCGCAAAGCGGGGGCGACATCTTGTCATCGCAGGCGCGCACGGTCGCGTCAGTGCTGCGCGAGGACCAGTGCTTGTGGATCATGCTGATGAGGTCACCGAACAGATAACCGTCAGTGAGCTCGTCCTTGTCGTTGCGCAGCTCGTGCTCATCGAACGCCTTGAGCAGCGGCGTGAGTGCCTGGTAGAAGCTCAGACCAGACACCGGATCAGGCAGCTCCCACGCGAAGATCGTATCGCGATGCAGATCGACGATCGCCTTCTTGTCGCGCGTAAGGGGCAGGTCGAGCAAGTGCGCTTGGAAGGGATTGGATGGGCCGAACACCAATCGCGCAACCGCTTGCGGAGTCGGCGAGGGGACCTTCTTGTTGTTCGAATCCATGCCCCCGATGAACAGGCCACGAATCTGACTCTGGCGCTGCATGACTTCGTTACGGCTCAACGCCCCCGGATTGATAGCGATCGAGGCGATAAAGCCGAGCGTCGGGTTCTCGAGGGTGCGGAGCAAGTTCTGAATGTCAGCGTCTTTCACGTCGAGGACCGCGGTGCGGAGAATCGCGCGCACGAAGAACCGCACTATCTGCGGCTCGTTGAGCACTGCGCACTCCGCCTTGGCCGAGAGTGCGGGTAAAACCGCGCCGAGGACACCTGAGAGGGCCACCTCATCGCCCGAGCCTGCAGGCACGTAGAGCTTCATCCTGGCATCTGCTTTGTTGCAAAGAACTGCGGGCACATGCAGATCGTGAACGAGAGCGGCCGTGCGCTGAAACAGCGACTGATTGGTCTGTCCGCCTTCGCCTATGCGGAGATCGGGCATCTCGCGATTGACGAAGTTGGCGTAGCCGGACGTGCGAGGCAGGCCGCAAGTCCAGACAGGCGTCTCTTGGCCGCGGCACAAGCCGCCCTTGCAATCACAGGTGCATGCGCCCTGCGGATAGCTGCACAAGCCATAGCCGCCCGCAGTCGCGCAGCTCTCGCCAGCCGGGGGAATCGCGGCCGGGCAACCGCTAGTACAGTCAGGTCCCACGCAGCCGCGGATGCCTTTGTGATCGACGCTCGGGTGCAGTACCTGCGGCGTGCAATCGGCGACGGGTTTGTCGCCCAAACCGGTGGGCAAGGCTGGACAAGGAAAGTTCAGGTTCGCGCGATCCGCTTGGATTGCAGCGGCAGTCGGCGCGGGCGGGGTACCGAGACCCATCGGACCAATCACATCTTTGATCTCGATGTTGCGCGCCTTAAGCTCTTCGATCGTACCCTTGGGATACGACACGCGATCGCGGAAGCGCATGAAGTTGCCGAGCAGCGGACCTGACTTTGCGCTCTCTTCGGTCGCGAGCGCGCGCAGCATCGCTTCGAGCATGCCCGGACGCTTCAACACGCGCTGCGTCCACACGATCAGATCATCCCAGAACTCGTGGGGCTGCTCCCACTTCGCCATGGGATACTTGTCGGCTTGGGCGTCGATGTAGAGGCCCGCTTCGAGCAAGCCCGCCACTTCATTTTCGTTCTTCGCGAGCAAGACGTTCAGAACTTCGAGCAGTTGCTCCGTGTCTTCGAAGGGTAAGAGCGTGCCCATGGCGTGCACGAGATCGAACACGGGTCCCGTCGCCGTATCAGGTCCCACGAATGAGAGCTTGGCCTGGTCTGCAGCGAAGGTCTGCGGTTTGAACTCGCCCAACACTGCCGACAAACCAAACGCGAAGTCGTGAACCGCGGCGGGTGTCAGCGCCGCTGAACCCTCAGGTGCGATCAAGAGCCTGCCGAGGTCGCGGGTGACACCTGCAAGGAACGTCTTGTCTGCGTCGAGATAGTCGTAAAACAGGCTCGGTTGGCCATCCCACACGCAGGTGTTGGCAGCGCCGCAGCTCAAGCCCGTGCCGCATGCGGAGCCCGGCGTGCATGCCGTGCCGCAACCGGCCGAAGCCGGTGTGGTGGCGCAGATGTCCTGCGGCGCGCCCATGTTAACGGCACGCCCAGCTCCATCGCGCATGCCCTGATCGAGATTGAAGAGCGTGGCACTCAGGGTGGTGAAGGGCGTCGGCGTGACGTCAAGACCATTGACCTTTAGTCGACCAAGCTCATCTAGATCGGCGAGTCCATCGCGATCGGCGTCCGTAAACGGCGCGGGTACTTTGCCCGCCAGCAGCTGCGGAAGCGCCACACCGCGATGATCACGCCTGGCCACATAAAGTGCGCCGCGGTTACCCGCGAAGGTTGCATCGGTCTTGAATAGTAAGGATCGCGCCACCGCAAGTGTGCCCGGTTTGCGTGGATCGGGAGGCGTGGTGTCGGCCGTGGCGAGGTCGAGCGCCATCGCCTTCAACAGCTCTTGCCAAGCAGCCTTGGCATTGCCCGTCTGGGGATCCAACGTCTCCAGGGCCGTCGATACGACGGTGTCGAGCTCAGGGTACTCGAGCACGGGGCGGGCGATGCCGAGCGCCAAGCGCAACGGGCGATAACCGCCGCGCGCGCCCATGCGCTCGAAAGCCGCAATCGCCTCCTTACTCGCTGGTTGGTTTTGGTCGATAAGGTCGCGCAGTACTTCGGCGGTGGCGCGCGTCACCACGGGCAAAAGCTCAGGGCCCTCGTAGAGCGGAACAAGATCGGAGAGAAAACCGCGCAGCTCATCGTCCTGGAACAGTACGGAGTCGAAGGTGGCATCCAGCGCTTCGACCAGAATCGTGCGCCGTTTGAGCAGCACGTTCAGGCGCGCGAATGAGCGTTGGGCTGTATCGCTTGCTGGCGCGATTTCGGCGAAGGTCGACGTATCCGTGCCCGCGCAGCGCGCTTCGAATTTCTGGCCCGTCAGATCGTTGGGATACGCTTGGGCAGCAAGGCCCATACACACCGTGCGAAAGACTTCGGACCCGGTCGAGCCGTGTTCACGCGGCTTCGTCTCCGAGAATTCGAAGACACAGCCGGATACAGCTAGACCCAACCACGCCCACGTGAACGACACGCGCAGGCCCCAAAACTTCCGTTCCATTACTCACCCATAAGCAGGACCGCACGGGGGGCGCAGCCCGAACCAACCGGCGGCCAACCTAGATCAATCAACATGTGTGCACAAGTGCGCATTGACAGTACGCAATTGGGCTTGCACTAAATTCCCTATCATCTCTCGGTGCCCCAAGCACGCCTGAATGAGTCGCCGTTCAGTAGGTTGTTTCGCAGCTTGCAGTTCAAGTCGTTGCTAGCAGCCAGGGTGGGGGCTAAGAGCGCGCGATGGCTGACCCCTGGACTGTGCGCAGCGTGATCGCCTGGACGCAGTCTGATTTCGAGCGACGAGGCATGGATACACCGCGGCTCGATGCGGATTTGCTCGTGGCGCGTGCGCTCGGCCTGACCCGCATCAAGTTGTTTCTCGACCTCGATCGACCGCTGGTCGATGCGGAGCTGACCGCGATTCGCACGCTGGTCGAGCGTCGTCGCAGGCACGAGCCGGTCGCTTACATCTTGGGTGAGCGCGAGTTTTACGGACACAACTTCACGGTCACGTCGGACGTTCTGATTCCGCGGCCAGATACCGAAACATTGGTCGAGCGCGCCTTACTGTTGCTCGCACGCGAGTTGCCCGTGGGCCCCGTGCTGGACCTATGCACGGGCTCGGGCGCCATCGCCGTGAGCTTGGTGTTGGGCAGCGATAGGACAGTGCTGGCGAGTGATCTGTCGGCGGCGGCCCTTACCGTTGCAAAACACAACGCAACAAAGCTGCATGCGGCCGAGCGCATGTCCTTTCTCGAGGGAGACTTGTTCGCTGCGCTGCGCGAACCCAGGCAGTTTGCCTGCATCACCATCAATCCGCCGTATATCGCGGCGCTCGAGCTCGCCACGTTGGCCCCAGACGTGCGTGACCACGAGCCGCATCTGGCGCTCGATGCGGGCGACGACGCGTTGTCGTTCTATCGGCGGATTGCGCGCGAAGCTCCGCCTTATTTGCTGCCAGGAGCCGCGCTGCTAGTGGAAGTCGGCATGGGGCAAGCCGAAGAGGTCGAGCGGTTATTCGCCGCGCAAGGGCTCGTCAAGATCACGAGCCATCGCGACCTAGGCGGCATCTCCCGCGTCGTCGAAGCACGCGCCTGCGTCGACGTGCCGCAACCGTAAGGTTTGTAGTCGTACGAAGCCAGCGCACCCACAACCGTAAGATCGGCGCTGCTTCAAGCGGCGGGCATGGCCGTCGTCCTCGGTGTGCGCTTGGTAAGCAGACGCAGGACGCTTTCCGCGATCGCCGCTAGGCCGAACAGCAACCACATCCAAGGGTCGATGCCCTTCGGACGGCTGACGCCACCTGCACCGGTATTCCACGACCGTTTAGGAGCGGGTGCAGGGGACAGATCGCTGTCGGCGGGATCGGCCATCACACTGAACGAAAGTTGTGGTAGCTCGCGCTCGCCCCGTTCATCGAACGACGCGAAGGTGCGATACACGCCGACGCTCGACGTTGCATCGATGCGTAGGCTGGGCGCGCCCACCGGCAGATCGATGCTGCGCCCGTCCGGGGTGACGATATAGAGACGTCGTGCGCCGAGCGGTGTGCGCGCCTTCAGCACGCTGCCCGCGGCATGCGGGCCGGCCGGGAGCGCATCGACCGTGGCAAGCCCGCGCACGATGCCGTGCAGCAAGGGTACGAAACCAGGCGTAAGAGGCAGGTCGGACCAATCATCGTCCAGCGTAGTCGTCAACAGTGCGATCCGGCCGCGCTCGTAACGGCCGGTGATCAGCAGCGGCGAACCGTCATCGAATGCAAGCGCTGTGACGCTCGGCGGTGTGGGCGCTTCCACCAGCAAACGTTCAGTGGTGCGCCCGGTTTCCAGACCTAAGCCTTGATCAGGCACGAGCTCGCTGCTGATCGGAACACTCAGGTCGACCGCGCGCGCGGGTTCCGCGTAGGCACGGCTGCGAATCAATGCGGGCAACAACTTGCCGAGTGGACCGCGATAGGCGAACGGATCCACCTTGTCGCCTGCGCTAATTAGCAAGCCTGCACCCGCCGCGACGCGTTCGAGCAAGGGCGCCGCTTGCGCTTCGCTGGGAGCGGCCACGTTGGCGAGCACGATCACATCGTATAGATCGAGATCTTCGGAGCCCAGTCCGTCCGCGTCGATGCGCGATACGCGCGGTGGCGGGTGGCTGGCATCGCCCAGCGACAAAGCGAGCCCAGCGAAACGCAGCTCATCGTCGCGTTGATTGAGCGCGGGCGCGCCATCGACCAGCAGTACGGACAGCCCGGCCCCACGACCGAGTGCAAGCTCGCGCAGGTTGTCCTCGGCCAGCGCGTCGTTTGTTTCGATGCGCACGCTCAAGGTACGCGCATCTTCGATCTCACGTTCTGGAATCGGTAAGGTGAGCTCGCCGTCGCCTTCTCGGACCGAGACGCGCATCTCTCCGATGGGTTTGTTGTCGAGGCGTACGCTGACGTCGACTTCGCGGATGGCGCCGGTAGAACCGAGTACGGCGCGTAGCTCGGCAGGCTTTTCCGGATCACCCGCGCGCAGCAGACTGACTTCGCGGATGAAGACGTTGTCTTCCCTCTCGCGCGTGGGAATGCACTCCACGCGCATGGAGAGCGAGGGCGCTTGCAACGCGGCGGCACCTGAGTGTGCGGCGCAATCTGACAAAACCAAAAGCTCACGTGCGGCGAGCCTGGTACCGGCCAGCTCGCGTATGGCCATGGCCACGGCTTCGCTCAGCGAGGTGCCGCGCGCGCCACGGCGCGTGAATGCGGCCAGCTGTTCACGTACGGAGGCGAGATCCTCGCTGCGGGCCGACAACAAACGAGGCGCTGTACCCGCCAGCACGATCGCCACTTCGGAGTCGGGCGCAAGCTCGTTCATCACGCTGCGCGCGCGCGAAGCGGCGACTTCAAACAACGTGCCCAAACGCTTACTCTTGCGCGCCATCGACATCGAATCGTCGATCACGATCGCAAGCGCTATCGGTCGTTCACTCGCATAGCTGGCAATTTGCGACAAAAACGGCCGCGCCAGCGCCAGCGCAGCCAGTGCAATCAACGCCAAGCGCGCGTATAGCAACGGTCGATCGCGAAAGGTAAGGGTGCGTTTTTTGCGCATGGCCGCGCGCGACAAGAGCGCAA
>JBKJIA010000614.1:0-17894 GCA_046598735.1 Polyangiales bacterium | reverse complement strand
GTGGCAAACGCGAAAGCCAAATCGGGAGCCTCGCTGCTGGCCGACGTTCAAGCCGACCGACACGCCCAGAACGTGCTCCTGGTCTACGGAAAGCGCTGTACGCATGTGCGCGGACGCGCGGTGCAGTGAGCGGGTATGAGAGCCCTATCTCTGCTGCTCGCCGCGCTGTCGCTTCCCGCCTGCGCCGCGCGGCCGCACACCAGCTACGAGGCCAACTCCCAAGTCCTGAGCCTGCCAGGCATCATTGCGTATCAGGGCTCGAGCGGCGCCCTCTCTTATCACTCGCCCGTGGTCTACCCAGACGAACAGCTCACGCCCCATGGACGCATTCGCGCCGAGGTCTGTCAGCAAGGCTTCAGCGTGCCGGTCTACCGCACCTTCGTCAGCGTCGGCTGGGGCGCGGGTGACTACCGGAAAGCCGTGCAGGAACTACGCAGGGGCATGCAACCACAAGCACGTCTGCACGACGTTCAGGTCGACGAACGTCGCTTGAGCGTACTCGGTCTCTATCGTAAGCAATGCCTCGAGCTCAACGCCGGCGTGCTGGTGCCAACGGGCGCCTTGAAGTCGAGCACGATCTTGTCGCTCAGGTTCTCGGCGCTGATCTGCCAGCGCATGCTCGCGCCATTGTCCACCCAGGTGACGTTGACGCTGGTCTTGGTGGCGAGCGGGTCCTCGGTGAAGTTCCAGTCCATGATCTTGCCGGCGTCGTTCGCGAAGGCGACGACTATCTTCTTGCCCAGAGACACGCCGAACGCCTTGGGATTGCCGCCGCCGACGTCGACACTGGCCTTGGAGGGAAGGTCGCAAGCGTACGAGGTGCCATATTAGGTCCAGCACAGCTTCTTGCGCAGGTTGTTGCAGTTCAGCCAGATCCACGGATTGGTGTAGTCGTTGCCCCAGTTCTTATCTTGGTAACCATAAGATGTGGCAGGTGTCACGTCGTAGATCTGACCGTTGAACGTCACGGTGCCGGTGTACTCGGTGCGCATGCCGTTGACGTGCCACGCCATCTGCATGACGTTGTTGGCGGTGGAGAAGTCGCCGGCTGCGTAGCCCAGCGAGTAAGACACGGTCTTTTTTGCCGTCAGGTTCCAGCTCATCGTGCCGGCATCGGACATGTACTCTGGGTGGTTGGCCGCATCGGCCGCCGAGACCGCAGCCGAACCCGCGAGCGCCGTTTCGTTCGCGTAGTTCGCACCGATGTGCACGTTCATCACGTCGATCGACGCGCTGAACTGCGAGATCGGATAGAAGTTGTTGATCTCCACCCCGCCGCCTTCTTTCCAGGTGCCGACCTTGATCATCGCGTAGGAGGGCTTCGTTCCCGCGGCTTGGTTGGCAGGAGTCTGACCGAGGATCGGTGTGTTGCCGCCAAGGGCGGGGTTGATCACGTAGTACTCGATGAAGAAGGGCTGCATCTCCCCGGTGGCGCGGTTCTTTGCCATAAGCGAATGCCACCACCAGTCGTAGCCCTGATCTTCGAGGGGGTTTTGGCTACGCGTGTAAGGCGCGGGCAGGCGCTGCGCGACGCCGTCGGCGAGCATGTAGGCGTTGCGGTGCGCCGAATCGCACCCCGCGATCGACGACGTTAGTGCCGCGCCTAGGACGAGTCCGCCAAACCAACTGTTGCTCCGCACTCAGGCAATGCAGCTTGCGTGCCGCGGTAGGGCACGAGACAAGCGCTGAGGTTTTAGGCGGTGACGTAGGCTGCCGAGTTAACCGATCCTTGCAGATGTGAATACATGGGATGCCCGCGCACGCCACCTAGTGAGATGGCTTGCGTGGCATGATAACCGTAAGGTGCTCACACCCGTCCACAGGGTGTCGCCAACCGAGGCTGGCGTGCACACTCGCTGTCCCTCGGCCAGACGGCCGCTGGTCAGAGCGCTAGCGTAAGTCGCCTTACTGTCACTGTGGTGCGGACGTCGTACGGGGACGACTACGCTGCAGGAGGCGTCATCCGGCACGAACTCGGACACGGGACCCCGTGCTTCACGGAGTTGTGCCGAGGCACGAGAGCGCACCAGCGCGCGATCGTTCCCCGTCCGAAACCCGCACGGGCGCCCTCCGGACTGCGATATACTGGCCGTTAGCCGACGAGAGAGATGGGATGGAAGACTCACACTCACTTGCAGTTTATGCAGAGCAGTTGGTCAGTCTGACGGACGCGGCCGCCATGAATCTCATCCTGCATCCGATGTTGGTGCAGATGACCGAAGAGACCGCCCAGGCGCGTCAGGGCTTTCACACCGAGTACATGGACCGGAGGGCCGCTGCGAGCAGACTCGGCGGCCCCTCCGAACGCGAGGTATTCGCGGTTCGCAAGCGCGGTGACGGCGTGTTTGGGGGCCACATCAGCGTGGGGCGAACACAGAACCTCGACGTGGCCATCGTGCGCGCAGGAATTTCGAAGTTTCACGCGTTCTTCTCGCTTGACGAAGCGGGTCGTTATCACCTGACTGATAAGGAGTCGAAGAACGGTACCTTCGTCGGAGGCCTGAGACTGCTTCCAGGAAATGCCCAGCTCGTGGCCGACGGGGACAAGATAGGCTTTGGGGGCCATGCCTTCGTCTTCATGACGCCCGCGACGTTTGTGCCTTTTGCCCGCGGGGTCAACTCCCGTAGGGCGAATGGCTGAATCAGCGCCCTTAGGCTACGGCCTCCGCCGGCGTGCGCGCCTGAGCGATAAGCCCTCGTAGCTCGGTCGTCGAGGGCCGCTCGTCGGGGGCCGCGCCCAGGGTGCGCTCGATCCCTTCCCGCAGCGCCGCATTCATCCACGACACATGGAGGGCCGCTGGTGCAGGCAGGTCCTCGCCACGCAGTCTGCGAGCGATGACGGGCTCATCGAAGGGGTAGCTGCCCGTGAATACCGCATACACCATGACGCCGAAGGCGAACACGTCGGAAGCCTTGCCTGCAGCTGCGCCCCCTTCCGCAAGCTCCGGGGCCATGAACGCGGGAGTGCCGGCGAGCGCCCCTTGCCGTGTCAGCTCGGTCGAGTGAGATCGGGGCTCGGGGTCCATGGTTTGGGTGTCGTCGGGCAGGACCAGGAGCGTTGCGGTGGACTGGAGTAGGGCCTCGGGCTTTGGTGGAGCGAGCGAAGGGGTCTCGCCGGGGCCCCGGGCAATGCCGAAGTCGATGAGCTTCACGTTCGGCACCTCGCCTTCCTCAGCCACGACCACGTTCGACGGCTTCAGATCGCGATGAACGATGCCAAGCTCGTGCAACGCGGCTAGACCATCGAGGACCTGGTCGAGTATGTCTAGACACCAGCGCGGGCTGCGACGCGCGACGTCGATCTCGCCGAGAGTCATACCTTCCACGATCTCCATCGTAAGATAAGCAAATCCTTCCGGAGCGACATCCACGTCGACGAGCTCGACGATGTGCCGGTGGGCAATGCGTGCGATCATCGTGGCCTCACGTGCCAGGCGCGCGAGGGAGATGCCGTCGACGTCGTGGGTCACCTTCAGGGCAAGGATGCGCCCGTCGCGCTTGCGCTGCACGCGATACACCTCGCCCATGCCCCCGCGCCCGATGCGCCCGAGCACGTCATACCTTCCGTGCACCGTCTGTCCTTGCTCGAGGACCGGAGCCGCGCCGCGGGAGGCTGCCAAAGAAAGCGCGAGGAACATCTGTTGTGAGCGTTCCTGGACCTGACTGCGTAGCTCGGCGTTGAGCGTGTCTACCTCGCCCTTGCGTTGCTCGAGGTCACCTACCTTCTGTTGGAGCGCACGGTTGAGCGAGTCCCCCGCGTCCAGGCTGCCACGGTAGTGACTTGCGACGAGAATCGACTGCAGAAAGGCGAATGCGGCGATGCTGAGGCTGCCGAGCCGCGCGCCCTCGAGCGGGGATGCGATCCCCACATAGGCAAGCTGATCGGGCATAGCGAGCGCGGTCAGTGTCAGCCACGAAGTAGCAAACAGCGCGACTCGCACGTCAGGTCCACGCGTTCTCCACAGGCGCACGCAAAGTGCGATCTGATAGCCCACAGATACGGAGATCAGGAGATCGATCGGAGGGGCCCCGTAGGGCGTGAACGCAAACGGTCCACTGAACGCCATGGGATAGACGATCCCCGCGGCCGTCAGGTACCACAGGCCCTTGTGCGGGGCCTTGAGCTCGAAGAACGCGTGCGAGAAGCGAAGGCCGATGGTGTTGCCGACGGCCAACGTCGCTCCAAAGATGCCGCCCTCCCACGTCCCGAACACCTGCGTATACCCAAGCAAATAGAACGGTACGATGGTGCAGGCGAGCGCCTGCACGCCGAACCACAGATATGCGGTGCGCCCTCCTCCGAAGAGAAACACGGCCAGAAACATGACTCCGACTTGAACCGCGACGCCTATCGAGAGCCACCCCGAATACAGACTGGTGACCAGCGCGATGTTCTCCTTGCGCGTCAACACGCCAGGTCGGGCGATGCGGGGCACACCTTCCACCCAACGCGCCTGGTACCAACTGTTTTGCATGCGGAGTCTGAGCGTGCGCGGCCCTCGTTGAGCGTTGGGTGCGATGCGAAAGCGCTGCGGCACGACCCTGCGCGGCCCTGGAGGGGCGATGCCCGAGCCGTCGCGGAGCACGAACGCCGGGACACCGTCGACCTCGAGCGAGACAGGAGCTTGAACGCCTTGCACGACGAGCTCGACCGCCGCGGAGGAGGTCGGAGGGTCAGGCGTCCACCGTCGCTCCAGCACGAAGTCTGAACCGCGATCCGGGAGAGGCAGCGCGGCTGGGAGCGTGATGGTGGGCGCCCCTTGACTGCTTACAAGCTGCCACTCCGCCAGCGGGTCGCCGTCTTGCTGCGAGCATCCGCTGAGCGCCAAGACCGCGACCGCGGCGTGCGCCCATCGCCACAGAACTTTCATCCCAGTCGCTTCTCCCGCTCCATCTCGACTCGCCGTGGAGCCGTCCCCGTCGTGCACCGATCATATCTCAACCGCGGCACCTCGCGGAGTTCGCTCTTGCTTCAGGGCGCACATCTCGGTGTACGCTCGCCGACATGGCACACACCGTGGTTCGCGATGGGCACTCGGTACAGTATCGCAAGATCGGTGCGACGGGCCCGTACGTGGTGCTGCTCCACGGTCTCGGTCTCGCTGGCGACTTCTGGTTCGACGTGCCCGAACGTCTCGCGCAGCTCAACGGTCAGCCGCACCAGGTGCTGGTACTCGACAATCGCGGGGTCGGCGGTTCAACCCTGCCTTCGCGTCCGTTCAGCATCGGGGCCATGGCCGACGACGTGGTCGAAGTCATGAACGCCGAGGGGGTAGAGGCCGCCGTCGTCGTGGGCATCTCGTTGGGGGGGATGATCGCGCAGCATGTCGCACTTCGCCATCCAACGCGGGTCTCGGGCTTGGTGCTGCTCGCGACCACTGGAGGCGGCCTCCGCACGCGTCTGCCGCGGCCTTCGGTCGTGCGCACCTTACTGTCAGTGCCCTTTGCAGCCCGGCGCAAGCGAGGCCCCAACCTCGACGCCTTTGCTCGACTCGTGCTTCCAGAGCGCGAGTTGCCCCACATGGAAATCCACTTTCGCGATTGGGGCCCCCTCTTCGCGAGGCATCCCGTGCGCCTGCGCTCGTTCTTTGCCCAGCTCGGTGCGGTGCTCACACACTTAAAGGGCGCGGACGTGGGGAGCATCCGCTGCCCGACCGCGGTGGTGACGGGCGACGAAGATACGCTCATCCCAAAGCGTAATGCAGCGCTGCTGGCGGCAGCCATTCCGGGCTCGAGCCTGGAGGTGTTGGCCGGTGTCGGACACGGCATTCCACTGCTCGACCCGGAAGCCGTCAATCGGAACGTGGCGCGGGTGCAGCTCAAGCTCGGGTTGTGTACGTCGAGGGCAGCATCCGCCGCGAAGGGACTGCGACGGCAAGCGGGTTGAACGGAAGCTAGCTCGGAGGGGCGCCGAGTAGCTGGCGCGATGGCGCGTTCGATGCTGCTCAGGCAGCGTCAACAGGCTTCCTTCCAGGATGCTATCGCTGGCCCAGGGACTCCCTCATCTTGGCGGCGAGTGCGGTGGCCGTAAACGGCTTCTGCAAGAAGCAGACTCCCTCGTTGAGCACGCCGCGGTACGGTCTCGAATAACGCGCTCGTTGCGCCTGGATGTGGTGATCGACGTGCACCTTGGCTTCGGTCCATTCCGCGCACGGACCAAGGGTTCTGTTACTTCACTAGGATCGGTGGCGAGTTTGACGGCAGTCACGAACAGGCGCGGATCTTTCCTAAGAAGATAGACGGCTTCGATGGTGGCCGCGAACACTGGTACCTATACGTCAAAGCCGGCGGCGGAAGCGTGCAGGTCAAGGTGCGCTGTGTTGCCTATGATCAGCGGCATCCCGTAACAGAGCTGCCTGATGGATTTGGGTACGGTCGTGCTTTGCGATCGCTGCGCTGACATGACCGCACGCTGACATGGCCGACGGTGACAAAGCCCGCGGTACCAGACGGCGGAAGGCGCACTCTCTAAGTCGAGCGCCTCAATTATCGGTTACCCTGACCGCGTGAGTTCACCTTGCACCGTGCATGGAGCTACGCTCAGCGTCATCGCGTGTTCGGCCTGCGGCACGCCGATGTGCGATGCGTGCTTTCGTTTCGTCGAGCTTGGGCGCGCCCTATGCGTGCGTTGTGCGTACGAGATACGCACGCGTGCCCAGCGACGAATTTCGCTCGCGGTGTTTGTCGCCTTGGTTTCGGTTTCAGTCGCAATCTGGGGCAGCGCGCAGGTCCGCTTCGAGATCGAGCCTGGGCTGTTCTGGCTGGGCTCGGGGGTCGCGCTCGTGGTTTCAGCGCAGCTCGCACGCACGGGCTTTCGAGGTCTGCAAACCGACGGCGTCATGTCCCGTTCGCCGCATGAGGACATCCCGCAGACCGCCTTGCCCAGCGTCAGGCAGCGTCGCGCGGCGCTGGCCAGGCGGGTGGTACAGGCAGCCTCCCCCAAGCTCTCAGGATGCGCCACCGCCCTGGTTGTGCTGCTCGCGTTGCTGGGGGCGAGCCTTACCTTTCCGATGGCACTCAACGCACCGCGTTGGCTCGAGATCGAGGCCATACTTGCCGCCTTCTGGTGCATCCTGTTTCTGACGATCAGCTTGCTCTTGTTCCGGGGCTTTCGTTTGCACGATGATCTGTACTTCTATGCCCCGAGCTTCAAGCTCGAGCGACGCCGCGGCCTGCGCGATTCACGTCTGGATGGTTGTGACTTTGGAGATCCGGGCTGTGTGGATGCAGGTAGTTGTGACGAGGGAATGGGATTGTTGATCACCATGCTCGCGGTGGTTGGCATCGTGGTGCTGGCGACGCTGCTGTCGTGGCTGGTGGTAGAGGCGATCTTACCTTTGGCTTTTCTTACCTTCTACATGGTGCTCATGGCCGCGCTCAAGCGCGCTGCGCGCGATCGGCACGACTGCCGCAATCATCTACCGCGCGCGCTCGGTTGGGGGCTGGCTTGGGCAAGCGCGTACGTCGCGCCCCTTGCGGTGCTCGTCTATGTGCTGCATCGCATCATGGGCGAAGCTCAACCTGCCTTGTCAGCTGCAACGAATGGTTAGGCAGGCCAGCGGTGAAAGGTGGTGGCATTGTGCTCGACCACGAAGCGTAGACTGCCGAATGCGGGTACGTGCGCACTCTGCACAGTCGCGGCAAAGTCGCCACCACATTTCACACGGGTCCGCGCGCGGCCCACGCTTGTAAGCAACATCTCGTGCGGACTACCTGGTCGACGACAAGGTAAGCATGGCCTGGTCGAAACGAGCGGCTAATCTAATGGCGCGGGAACGTCGCCTGTTTCGGCGGGGGCGGCAGCAGAACAAACGTGTTAGGCCCTGAAAACGACCTATGTTTACATTGTTAACGTAAGATTGGTTCTGCGAACCCGAGCAGGAATGGCCGAAGGGCGGATTGCAGGCCACGAGTGTAACGGCGACGAGGCTTAGTAGCGCTCTGCAGTCACAGTGACCGAACCGCCTCGGTTTCCGCCGCTCTCGTAGATGATGCGCGCAGCGCGCGGGTCGTTGTGCACGGTGGCGCGCAGATATAAGCCAGTCCAGCGCGCGAGTCGCTTAATGCCCTGTTCTTGCTCGACAGTGGGGGCGCTCGGATCCGGTTTAGCGCCGGGTGGGTTATTGATGTTGGTGATGCCGTAGTGGTTCATGCCCTCGAACAAGATGAGCGCGCGTGGCTTCTCGAGCTGCTCGTAAGTAAGGCCAGCTTCGTTGGGGTTGTCGAGCTCGCCCTGCAATAGGGCCACCGGGGCCTTCGACGTGTCGACCGGCAGGGTCATGCCGTTCTGAACAGTATGGGTGCCCCAGAGCGCGGCGCCCTTAAGCTGCGGCAGCGGCGGGAAGAAGCCAAAGCAGAAGGGTGGCTTGCAGCTACCCTCTACCGCGAACAACGCAGCGGCTCCGCCGAACGAGTGGCCCGTGAGGCCCAACCGAGAGGTATCCACCACTTCATGCAGGGGAGAGCTCGCATCTGCATCCTCGCGCGCCATCAGGGCCAGTACGTCGTGGATCACCATCTGGTTGGTGAAGAGCTGGGGGGGCGCACCGGGAAACAGCGAGGCGTAGTGGTTCGGAACGACCACCACGAATCCAAAGCGCGAAAGCTGCGTCGCGTACTCGGAGTAGAGGGACTTGTCGACGAGCGCGCCCTGGGTCAGCGAGACGACGGGAAGGGAGTCGGCGGGGAGGGGTCTGCGCGTCGTTGGATAGTAAACATCGGCTTGATCGCCCGCTGGCGTCGTGGTGGTAAACGTATTGACGCGCATCACGCCCAGCGACTTCTCGCCCGACTCGAGCGTCTGATCGAGCCCGTCTTCATTCTGACCCTGATCATCAGGCACACCGCCACAGCCCATGGCAAGCGCCAAAGCTAGGGATGCGATCGCTTGATTTCGCATGAACTTCCTCTTGGGGGGTTATTGACGGGCGCTGCGTGCCAGGCGCGCGTCAAAGGGCGGATTTCTGGGTATGCCTTAAGATCGGCTCGATGCGCCATGCCATTTCGAATACTCAGGCAAAACCGGAGGGTGTTTGTGCGCCGTGAGCGCAGCTAGGCGCACACGCACTCAATACATTTCTGCGAAATGGGTCGGCGTCGCTACACTTTCTTGGGCAGGCGCGATAACCATTTTATACCAGAAGTGGCGATCTAACCCATACCTGTGAATTGTGGTGGAACGGGGCGGAAGCAGAACAAACGTGTTAGGCCCTGAAAACGACCGATGTTTACATTGCTAACGTAAGCTTGGTTCTGCGAACCCGAGCAGGAATGGTCGAAGGGCGGATGTGCACGACCCTGGTCTTGAGCTCGATGACGAAGAGGACGTGGTAGCGAGCCAGCCCGGTCAGAGTAAGGACTTCCACGGTGAAGAAGTCGGTCGCCGCGATGGCACCCCAGTGTGCACGGAGAAACGCGCTCCACGACATGCCCTTGGCGCGATTGGGGGCGGGGTCGATGCCGTGCTCGGCGAGCAATCGGGCCACCGTCATACGCCCGACGCTGAAGCCCAGGTTCTTCATCGCCCCGACGATGCGCGCGTCGCTGCGCGTCCGAGAATACGAGGCGCTTGGGGCCGAGCTGCTCACGCAGCACGCGGTTCTCTCCTCGCGCAGGTACTCGATGGCGGCGAGCTTTCGTCTGTTGACCCAGCCGCAGACGGTCATGAGCAAGAAGTTGAACGAGGTGGGTATCACAGACTGCCACCGTGGCGCGATTGCGTGAGCCGGCGCTCAGCTCAAGAAATGGCTGGAATTCAGCTGCGTTTGTGGCGGTCGTGTTTTGGGATAGGACGCGCAAGGAGCCTTGCTGAAAATAAGGTGACATCCTAAGCTGGGTAACCTGTAGCTATGCGAGTTTCATGAACAGCGCGCCTACTTTACAGGGCATGTGCTCAGCGACCTAAGCAAGATGGGACCCGGCCCCATCGCGAGACTATGCCTGCGTCGAAATCACGCGCAACATGCGGGCATGAAGATAAACCAAAACATGCGGCGGGTTCTCGTGACGCTTACAGTCGCATCCTCCGTGATGGCCGGTTGTAACTCTGAAGGCGCGAAGCCGACCGGAGCGGAGCTCGCGCAAAACGAACAGAGCGTGGCGACGGCTAAAGCCGGAACCGACGCGCTCGTGGCCCAGGTCGGAGTGGAACCCGGTCCTGTGCTCAGAACGGAAGGGGCAGCCGCGGTGCTTGCGGCGGTCGAGGGTCAGGTCGACGTACGGAGGCTCGGAGAGGAAGCCTTCAGCAGCATCAAGCGCGACGATGCGCTGTATTTGGGCGACCAGATCCGCACAGGCGAGGGGGCGCAGGCGACCGTGCTCTTCGCCGACGAAAGTAGCGCGCAGCTTGCGGAGCTATCGATCCTCGCCGTGGGAAGTCGCGTGGCTACCGCTGATCCAGCGTCCTCCGCGGCGCTTCTATCGGGTGTGGCCCGCTTTAGTGTGACGCCGCGTGCGCCCGGTGAAGGCCCGTTCATGGTCTTTACTCCGGCGGGTGTGATCGCCACCAAGGGAACCGTGTTTGGCGTCGGCGTTGCCGCCGATGGAGATGCACGGGTGGGTGTCGAATCTGGTGCTGTGGAGGTAGCGGGTGCAATCGCGCTCGACGCTCCGATCACGCTGGAGGCGAGCAGTGCCGCCGAGCTCAGCGCAGCAGGTAAGGTCGGCTCAGCGACGGCTTGGCCTGCCGACGATTGGGGGGTGTGGCGCGATCAGGCAGAAGCTGACATCGACGTCGCCGCGACCGCTACCCTGCATGCGGACGCAATGGCCAACTTAGCCACGCAGCTCGATGCCGGTTACAGCGCACTTGCAGACCTTAGTGCGCAGGTGGGTAAGTTCGAGGCCGAAGCGGCCGCCCAAGCCAGCAGCAACAACAGTGCTGGGTATGTTGCTGCTTTGCCCGAGGCAAGTCTCGACATCGACGCATCGTTCCTCGTGGCTCTGCGCCTAGAGTTTCTGACGCATGCTTACGCGTCGCACGCTGCGCTGGCCGCGGAGCTCTACTTGCGGCATCCCGAGCTCGTCGTGTGGCCCAAGGTCGAGGCCCATGTTCAGGCTGGAGTGCTCTGGCCCAAGCGCCTCGATGCGATGGTGGTTGCGTACTTCGAGCCCCTACGCCTTCAGTACTATCTGCATCATCCTCGCGGACGCGCGCATGCTCAGTGGGTGGGCATCGCGGTCCCAGCCTTCTATGCCAGCGTCACGCCGCCAGCGCTTGATGCGAATGCCAACATGAAGTTGAAGTTCAAAGTGTTCACACCTCCGCAGGTCGCATTTACCGCCACAGGCCGTGCCGTCTGGGTGGCTGCGCCAAGCGCGAACTGGCAAGGTAAGGTCAAGCTTAAGGGCACCGCACCGCGCGGTAAGCTCGCATTTTGGGTGCGTCCCCCTAAGCTCAGAGCCAAGGCGGTTCTCGGCGGCAGCGTCAAGGGTAAGATCAACTCCGGCTTTGCCGTGCGTCCTCCGGAAGCGCGCGGACGGCTGAAGGCACAGTGGGGCGTTGCGCTCGGGCAGAAGATCAAGCTTTCGCCGCCGGACCTCAAGGCCTCGGCCCAGGCGCGTGCCGGATGGAATGCCAATGCAGCGCCCCCTGACCTGAACGCCAAGCTTGACGCGAAGTTCGCTGCCAAAGGCGAGCTACCGGACATAAAGGGTAAGCTCAAAGCGTCCGCCGACGCCAAGGCCAAGCTGGCCGCCGATGGAAGAGCCAAGGCGCAGGCGCAAGCCAATGCAGCGGCCAACGCCAAGGCCAAGCTCAAGGCTGGAGCAGGCGCGTCGGCGAAGATCAAGGTCAAAATGCCCGAGATCAAGCCGCCTAGCGCCAAGGCGGAAGCCAAAGGCAGCGCCAAGTTCAAGCTTGGTAACTGAACCGAGGCTGTGGATCCGGGCGCACATTAGCAGGAACGGCCGAAGGGCGGGCTTACATGGAACGACCGTGACGCTCCAGGAAATCCTGAATCAACCACTGCGAAATACTGATGCGACCGGGGAACATGGGTGGTAGCGCATCGAAGCGAAAGAAGCCGGCATCCTCGATCTCGTCCGGATCGAGGTTGAGCTCTCCATCCACATAATCGGCCTGAAAACCCAGCATCAGGGAGTTCGGAAACGGCCAGGACTGACTGGCGAAGTAGCGCACGTTGCGCACGTGCACGCCCGTTTCTTCAAAGACCTCCCGATGCACCGCTTCTTCGATGGTCTCGCCAGGATCGACGAAGCCGGCAAGCGTGCTGAAGATGCCAGGCGGAAAATGAGGCGAGCGCGCGAGCAGGATCTCATCGCCTCGCTCGACGGCCACGATCATAGCGGGCGAGATGCGAGGGTAGTGCTCGAGCTTGCAGTCAGGGGCTGTGCAAACACGAGCGCGCACCTTACGGTGTGGCTCCGTTCGCGCACCGCAGGCTCCACAGAACTGGTGCGTGCGATCCCAATCCATGATCTGAACCGCCCGCGCGGCGACGCCCATCAGCTCCTCGCGCAACCGGCCGTAGAGTTGTCGCAAGTCACGGAACTGGGCTCCCCGTGGGGCTTCGCTATCGTGGGGCAGCTCCGCCGAAAAACATGCCTCACCATTCAGATGGCCGAGAAACTGCACGCGCAAGGCCTGAAAGCCCAGGGCCTCGAGCGACGGAACGTTGGGCACGCCGAACTGATCACTCACGAGCAGCTCGCGTCGGCGAAACACAAACCAAAGGCCGGCCTGGGCCTGGCCAGGCTGGTCGAAACGGACGGATGGCACGAAGGCAAAGGGCGAGCTGGACACGGCGACTCCGCCTCGAGTGGTAGTCGATCGTCGGTGCGTCGTCAGCCCGAAAGCTTGGGCGCAGTCTTACTCTCTTGTGTTGACGATCGCCACCGAGGCGGGCGAACGGATCTGGTCCACGACGTCGCCGAGTGGGGATAGGCTTCCTTGCGCATCGATGGCGAGCACCGCGAGCGATCCTGAGTATTGATGAGCGACCACGAGGAGCTCGCCCGCGTCGTCGATATCGAAGTTGCGCGGCCAGTTGCCTCGCGCCGGCTCGTGTTCGATCAACGTAAGCACGCCGCGGTCGTCGAAGGAGAATACGGCCAGGCTGTTGTGGCCACGGTTGCTGGCGTAAAGGACGTGTTGCTTCGGGTGCACGAGGATGTGCGCGCCCGAATTGGCGCCGCTGAAGCCCACAGGAAGTGACGAAACCTTGTCGCGTGGTGCGAGGGTTCCGTCGTCTTGCACCGCATAGCTCTGAACCACGCTCGATAGCTCGTGGATCACGAATACGAGCTTCCCGTCTTGGCTAAAGGCCAGGTGCCGGGGGCCCGCTCCAGCCTCGGTGGTGCGTTCGGCTGTGGTGTTGGGAGCGATCTTGCCGGTGTTCGGATCGAACGTGAGCTGGCCTATCGCATCGCCGGCCTTTTTGGCCACGAACGCCCATTTGCCCGACGGATGCACCCGGATCGAATGCGCCTGGGAACCGGCCGCGAAGAACTCCGTGTCGATCACGGCCCCCAGGCTGCCATCCTCGGCCACGGGAAACACCGACGCACTTGCGCCGCTGTAGCTTGCCGCGAGCAGGTACTTACCATTGGGAGACAGGCTCGTAAAAACGAAGCCGCCATTCACGACCGGCTCATGGTCGATCTTGATCGGTATGCCTGCCGCATCCACAGCTGCGACAGTGACGCCGCCTGCGCTCCCGCCCGACTCGTTCGCCACGTACAAGAAGCGACCGTCTGCGCTGGGGGTGATGTACGTGGGATCCTGGCCCAAATTGGCGGACGATCCGAGCTCGCTCAGCGTGCCCGACTCACGCGACAACGCGAACGTGCGCACTGGATAGTCAGATCCGTAGCCGCCGATGTATACCCGCGTGCGAGTGATCGCCCCCGCTGGAACCTGAGCATCGTCACCCGTGGCGGGACCGGCAGCGTCGTTGCCGCCGCCGCTGGCAGCGTCATTGCCCCCGTTTGCCCCGCTTCCGTCCGGCCTTGCACTTTGGGCATCCCGACCCGAGCTCGTCGCCGCATCGCGCGCTGCATCCGGGCCGCCACCGCTCGATGAGCACGCGGTCAGCAGCCCGCTCACCACCAGCACACCACACGCCATTCTCATCGTCCGCACCTCCAAGAGCATGTCTTCTTCGGACGCTGGTTAGCAAGCATGCGGTCGGAAGTACTCCGAGCCTCTGAAAACGACCGATGTTTACATTGTAACCTAACCCTGATTCTGCGAACCCGAGCAGGAGCCTATGGGCCTCTACACAACCAACGCCATCGAGTCGCTCAACTCACAGCTCCGGAAGGCTCTACTCTTTGCTCAGAACCATCTGGCCGTCGAGGCCCGAATCGCCTCCGTCGATGCGAATCGTCATCTGATTGCCATCTATGCAAAACGGCATCTCCTCGTCACCGTCCGAGAACGAGGCCCCCGACACGACGTAGGTGTCCGAGCCCATGTCCATCATGGGCGCAAACTCGAGGTTACAAGCGCAACCGCCGCCCTGGGCTGAGCAAGTGCCACTCCGGATCGTGTCATCGTCCGCGTAGCTCTCTTCGATCGCTTGGCAGGTCGCTGCGAGATCGCGCGTCGCGCCTTCGGCAATGGCTTCTAAGCAGCTGGCGCTGAGCACGAGTCGCGTCGAGACTGTCAAGGAGGATTCGCTAGTGAACTTACCTTCCGAAGTGAACTCGAGACTGCCCGTGAAGTCGGTTTCGACGTTCCGAAACGCGTCACCACACTCAGGTTCATCGAAGCTCTTGCCGAGTACCGCTGCGGCGTCGTCGAAGCAGATGTCCTCGATCTTCCACTTGCCGACCACATCACCACCACACGCCTTGAAGGGTGCGCACTCGCCCCCGCTTCCGCCATCTGAATCCTCTCCGCAGCCGAGGCCGAGGACTAGACCGGCCGTTGCACATCCAATGATCCATTTCGACACGAGAGCTCCTCTTCGCGGCCTTGTGCGCGGACTGCGGTTCACCTGCAGGCAGCAGACTACGTACTTGCCCACTCGGCAAGGATGAAAGATGAGGAATCACCCTGGCCTCGAGTCGGAGCGCTGCCGCCATCCCCCTCCTCATAGCGTACGGTCAGCCGCGCGAAGGCGTCGCTTGAAGGAGAACCAACCTGCGTAAGCACAGAGTAAGGTCAAGGCCGAATCGAGGAGCGCAGACGGTAAGGTCGCGATCGGGCGTTTCGTGCAAGCGCCAGAACGTGCGGAACGTACCATCGCCCTGCGATACGCGACCGGTGTGGTGCTCTCCAGCGATGACCTTCATCCCGAGTAAAGCCAACTGGCCGACTCGTGAAGAAGAACAAGCTCGATGAGTTCGTCCCTTGTTAGGGGGCGGGTGGCGAGATAATCAGAGGAGCACTGGAGCGGCATTTTTTCAACGAAAATCTGGCCTCCCAGCAACTCAACCAACATACGAAACGGCATGTCGCGCTGCTCCCATGTTGGGAAGCGCTGCGTTCGTTCGTCATAACAAGACAGAAGTATATAGATGGGAAATCAATTGAATATCGCTCGCCCGAGCTGTGCTGGGCGTAGCGGCGCGGGCCGCTTTTTGTCCGGATCTGGTGCGTTGTTGCTTGCCCTGATGCTGGGCGCTTGCGCGGATGTCGAGAGCGACGAGTCGGCGGGCATGGTCGGTCAGTCTCTATCCGAAGATGAAGCTGCTTACGAAGACGACGCCGGCGCGCGGGACACAGCGGAGGCATCTGGTGCGTTGGTCATTAACCCCGTCTTCCCCGATACAGTATTCACGGGCCTCGACTACGGCCTTTATTGGTACGGGTATGACGCAGGGAGCGCCGAGGGCCGATATGTAAAGGCCGACCAGGCTGGGAATCCGTTCTACGATCCATCGCGTCCTACGGTCATCCACATCCACGGCTGGCAGAAGAACTCGATCGCAGAGTTCTCGCGCGAGGACTACGATCATCGGCGCGGCTCGGATGCGCGAAAGAAGGTGGCCAAGGACATCGCCAAACCATGGCTCGACCAGGGTTACAACGTCGGCATGCTGTACTGGACGAACTTTGCTGACGAAGTTAACGTCACTGACGCTGAGGCGAAAATCTGGCCGCGACCGGCGAACAGCAAAACGGGTATTAAGTACAAAGTGTGCAAGACGCCCGTCAAAAATTGCGCGACTCAGCAGACCATGTTGGCCAACCCTACGGATTACGTCGCCAAGCTGCTCGCCGACTCCATTGTCGCTGGCATGGCCAACTTCGAGGGAGACTCGTTCCGCCTCACCGGCCACTCACTGGGCAACCAGCTTGCGATCGCGATCGCTGACGAAATCTATAAGCTTATTAAGAACGGTATTGTCTCCAACGATAAGCTACTTCCGACGCGGATTGCTTTGCTCGATCCATACTACTCCGGCGCGAAGACAACGAACCTTGCCGCAGCCATCGTGGCCACCCTCAAGGCTGACACTCAGGTGGGCGCCGCTCCTGTAGTCTTCGAGGTGTACCGGAGTTCCGCCCTGGCGGCACAGAACAGTTCCTTGATCGTCAAGAAGGGCAACGCGGCGCTCGTCAGCCTTAGACCATCCTACTATGGAACCACTGAGCTTGCCCCAAAACATCAGGTCGGCTACTGGTGGTACTTCTGGGGTAAGGAATTCGCAGTTCCCAGCATCAGTGGAAGTACGGTTCGAGGTCTCTCTGCCTCCGCCTCGGACGAGGAGGTCAGACAGTACATGGACAGCGCTCAGTACCTCGACCAAGTGCAGGACCTTGCAGCCAAGACGATGTCACCCTCAGACGACGTATTCAAGTTGCAAAGCCGCTGATCTTCTCCCTCGGGCACGAGAGAGTACATTCGCGCCATGCCAAGCTCGCTGGATGCAGGCATCCAACAACGAATCGACAGGACTCCAGCGCAGGCCTTCGTGCGAGGGCCGGAACTCCTGCCGAGTAATGCGGCACGACGGGATGGCTCAGGGCTAAACCTTCTTGCGTTCCGAGGCATCGTGGACGCTGGCCTCGCCGAGCTGCTGCTCGACCCACGCCAGCGCTTCAGCCAGGTCCTTGACGATAGTGTGCGGACACGGCAAGGGCGCAAGCCACAGCACCGCCGTCAAACCGCCTCGAACGAAAGTATTGTCGATCGCGAACGCGATGCCAGCGGTGCGCTGCCGCATCAGTTGCTCGTGCTTCTTCATCCAGTCCGCGTGCATCTTACGCTGGCTTGCGTTGCTGCGAAGCCAGCGCGTGGCGTCGATGATAACCCCCCAGCGCTTACCCATCTGCCGGCTGTTGCGCTCCACCACGGCATCCATGGCGTCGAGATGAGCCTTGTACTGCTCGTCGGTGGCGTGCCCAAAGAAGGTTACCAACAGCACGTTACCGAGGTCTTTGACGACGACCGGCTCCGGCGAAGTTGCAGACGCCCTGTCGGTTGCTTCAGCCATTCCCTAAGGGTACCGGAAAGCGTTGGCATTCGTCACGGCCTCGTCGAGATCGACACGATCGCCGGCACGCGGTGTGGCCTTGCTTGGAATCTTGTCCACGTACTGTTCCTGCGTGCCGTGCCTCCAAAGCCCGCCGGGTGCTAGTGTGGCTCGCCCACTTCTTGAGCCACGCGCGCCGTCGCCTCAGCCGATTCAGACTCCTGCGCTCGTGACCGGGTGAACGTTGCCGCTGAGTGAGCGCGCTCGCACTCGCCCTTCGCCCGCAGCTCGCGCAGCGCGACCGAAGCAAGTCCTACATCGTCTCCGCATGCCGCGTGTCTGATTGACTCAGTGAGCGGACGCGCACGCCCAGCATGGGTAAGTTCACCTCGGCTGCGCACGGATTTAGCGGGAAGAGTCCATGAATGCCAGCCATCTAACATTCCGTTTGTCGTCAAGGATGCACCGCTAGCTTACCCTTAGGTTACCATCAGGACGGCGGCACAATC
>JBKJIA010000392.1:0-8582 GCA_046598735.1 Polyangiales bacterium | reverse complement strand
GCTCGGTCGTGCTGGCTCAGCGGGCCTACGCGGATGCGCAGAGCGTGCCGTGGGGAATCTCAGAGTCGGCGTACAACGTCATGGACCTGCACATGACCTACCAGTACCGAGCCTTCGGGGTACAGTCGCTCGGACTCCAGGCCGGTCTGTCCGACGATCTGGTGATAGCTCCCTACGCGAGCATGCTCGCGGTGATGGTGCAGCCAGAGCTTGCGCTCTCGAACTTGCGCAGACTGGCCAAGGAAGGTCTAGAAGGTCCCTGCGGGTTCTATGAAGCAGTGGATTATACACCCGAGCGCGTACCACCGGGACGTAGCTCCGTGGTGGTCAAAGCGTATATGGCCCATCACCAAGGCATGGCGTTCGTAGCGCTCGCCAACGTGCTCCACGACAATCCCATGCAGCGCCGCTTTCATGCGGACGTGCGCGTCAAAGCCACCGAGCTCTTGCTAGAAGAGCGCGCGCCGATCGGTGTGCCGGCCAGCGCAGCCCGCGTGATCCATACTCCTTCGCAAGCGCTTTCCGACGAAGATCTCTCCCACGTCGAACGCGTCTCGCTCTCGGAGCTGGCCGAGCAGCGCTGTCATTTGCTCGGGCACGGTGAGCTATCGACTTTGATCGACACACGCGGCATCGGCTTTACCACGTGGCGCGAGCTCGACGTGCATCGCTATCGAGAAGACGCGGAAACAGGCAGCTCGGGTGTGCACTTGTACGTGCGCAACCGTCAAACGGGTGAGTTCTGGTCCGTGGGCTTCGAGCCGACACGCAAACCGGCCGACGAATACTTCGTCGAGTTTTCGCCCGACAAAGTACGTATTCAGAGGCGCGACGGAGACATCGAAACCATCTTCGAGCTCGCAGTATCGCCTGAGTTTCCCGCCGCCGTGCGACGCATCTCCATCCTGAATCACGGCGCGCGCGCGGTGGAGCTGGACCTTACCTCTTATATGGAGGTGGTCCTTGCGCCGCGCGCGGCAGACCTTGCTCACCGCGCCTTCAGCAACATGTTCGTACATACCGAAGCCTTGCCCGAGCGCGGGGCCGTGATTGCCACACGACGACCGCGCAAGCGCAACGCCTTCCAACCTTGGTGTTTGCAAATGCTGACCATGGAAGGTGAAAGTACGCCTAACGGGGTTGAGTGGGAGACGGCCCGCGTGGACTTTGTGGGCCGCGGCCATGGCTATGAGTCGCCCAAGGCGATGCTGAGCTTGGAACCACTCACGGGCTCCGTCGGCTGCGTGCTCGATCCTGTGATCGCGCTGCGCCGCAGCTTCGTGCTCGAGCCTGGCGAGCGCAAGCGACTTACCCTTACCACCGCACTCTCCGATTCGAGAGAGGGCCTACTCAGTGCTGCGGAGGCACTTTCGTCCACGTCGGGGATCACGCGCGCCTTCGAGCTTGCGTGGGCAGATGCGAGGGTCGAGCTCAAACATCTCGGCATTAGCGGACTCGTATCCCATCGCTTTCAGCGCCTCCTTTCATGGTTACTGTTTCCCGATGCACGCCTGCGTTACACGGCGCCTTTGGCGGAACCTGGGCGCTCTGGGAAACATGCGCTTTGGTCATTGGGCATCTCCGGCGACCTACCCATCCTGCTCGTACGACTGGACGACCTGGAGCTAACCGACTTGGTGCGTGACGTGCTCCTGGCACACGAGTTCTATCGGCTCAACAACGTGCAAGTAGATCTGTTGTTGTGGGATGAGGAGCCGGCTGGTTACCTGTCACCCGTTCACGACAAAGCCGTGCAAGTCGTGCGTGCCACGGCCTCCCAAGGCCACGTCGACCAGCGCGGCGGCATATTCCTGCGCCATGCGTCGCGTTTGTCTGCGAGTGAACAGGAACTGGTGCTGTCTGCCGCAAAGGTGGTGTTGACTGTTTCCAAGGGTTCCCTCGCACGCCAACTCAGGTTCGAGGCCAAGCCCAAGGAAGAGCGCAAGCCAATCCCACGCGTTGCGGCCACGCCTGCGATCGCGTTCGAGGAGCCCATTGGGCTAAGCTTCGACAACGGCGTCGGAGGTTTTGCGGACGGCGGCCGTGAATACGTGATGCGGATAGCTCCAGGTAAGCGCCCGCCCCAGCCCTGGAGCAACGTGATCGCGCACCCTTCGTTCGGCACCTTAGTGACCGAAAGCGGCGGCGGATTTACCTGGGCATGCAACAGCCAACGCCACCGCCTAACCCCGTGGGCGAATGACGCCGTGCTCGACCCGTTGGGAGAGGTGCTCTATGTCAAGGAGACCAACGGTTCCATTTGGTCTGCCACGCCGAACCCAGCACCTGACGGCGCGACCTATACCGTGCGCCATGGTCAAGGCTACAGCCAGTTCGAGCGCAAGAGTGAGGAAGTAACCAGTAACCTTACGGTGTTCCTCGTGCCAGGCCAGTCCGCAAAGGTATACCGGCTCGACATTTCGAACACCTCCTCCAAAGCACGAACCATGTCCGTGTACATGTGCGTGGATTGGGCGCTAGGCGCCACGCGCGACCATTCGCGCGACACCATCACGACGCGCTTCGAGGCCGCGGCTAACAGCATCATCGCAGAGAATGCCTTTTCGGCATTTCCCGCGCGTTGCGCGTTTCTAACGTCCCATCGTCAGGTAGCGAGCTTTACAGGAGATCGCAGCGAGCTGATGGGCGTGTCCGGCTCACGCACGCGCCCCGCAGGGATCGAACGAGCGCACCTTACGAATGGGGTGGGAGTAGGGCTCAATCCGTGCGGTGCGCTGCAGGTGATCCTGCACGTGGCCGCCAACAGCACTGAGACGTGTGTCTTCGTATTGGGTGATGCGGCCTCCCACGGCGAAGCATCGGCATCGTGCCTTCAGTATGCTGGGGAGCTTGCGTGGGATGCCATGTTTGAGCAAGCGCGCGGCGAATGGGATGCGCTGCTCACGAAGGTAGTGGTCCGCACACCCGACCCGGCGCTCGATATCATGCTCAACCGTTGGCTCGTGTATCAGACATTGAGCTGCCGGATTTGGGGACGCTCCGGCTTCTACCAGTCCGGTGGAGCTTACGGTTACCGGGACCAACTTCAGGATGTCTTGACCTTACTTCACGCGCGCCCAGACCTGGCCCGCGAGCACCTACTGCGCGCAGCCGCCCGCCAATTCAAAGAGGGCGACGTGCAACACTGGTGGCACCCTGAGACAGGTGAGGGGGTACGCACGCGCTGCTCGGACGACATGTTGTGGCTGCCCTTCGCCACCGCGCATTATGTTCGCGTGACCGGTGATTCCGGTGTGCTCGATGAACAGGTACCCTTTTTGGACGAGCGCGGTCTCGCGGCCGGGGAACATGACCTCTATAGTATCCCGCGCTTAGCGGATGAAAGAGCTAGCCTGTACGAACATTGCAGGCGCGCGCTGCTGGTCGCGACAACCGTGGGCCAAGACGGTCTACCTCTGATGGCAGGAGGTGACTGGAACGACGGCATGGATCAAGTCGGCGCTGAAGGAAAAGGGGAGAGCGTATGGCTCGGTTGGTTCCTTGCCCGCACCTGGCAAGACTTCGGCGTGCTTGCCGTTGCGCGCAACGACCGCGAAACCAGCGATCGAGCGAGTGTGGAAACACTCAGACTGGGCGCCGCGCTAGACGCCCACGCCTGGGATGGCGCGTGGTATAGGCGCGCGTCCTTCGACGACGGGTCCCTGCTTGGCTCGGCGCAGAGCGAAGAGTGTAAGATCGATGCGATCGCACAATCTTGGTCCGTTCTGTCGGGGGTCGCCGATCCTCGCCGCGCACAGCAAGCCATGCAATCTGCGCTCGACCATCTAGTCAAACCAGACCCGGGCATCATGTTGCTGCTAACGCCGTCCTTCAGCGGAAAAGGTACAGCGGACCCGGGATACATCGGTGCGTATCCTGAGGGTATTCGCGAAAACGGGGGGCAGTATACCCATGGTGTACTTTGGACAGTCCAGGCCCTACTCGCACAGGGCGAATGCGATCGTGCGCATGCGCTGCTTGCCATGCTCAACCCGGTACAGCGTGGCAGCACTGCCGACCTCAGCGCACGCTATCAGGTCGAGCCCTACGTGGTCGCTGCGGACGTCTATTCCGCAGCAGATCATTACGGGCGCGGCGGCTGGACCTGGTATACGGGTGCCGCGGGCTGGATGTATCGCATCGCGCTCGAGGATATGCTCGGGCTCCATGTGCGGGGGGACTATCTATCTCTGCGGCCGCGGGTGCCTTCTGCATGGCGAAGCTACTCCATCGACTATCGCCGCGGCGAGACGCGCTACTCGATCAAAGTCGAGAATCCGCACGGCGCGGAGCTGAACAACGCAGAGCTGACGGTCCTGTTGGATGGTAAGGCTGTACCTGCCGATCGGGTTCCACTCGCGGCCGATGGTAAAGAGCACGTGATTCGTGTCGGGGTCCAGTTGCGCCTGCAAGCCGTGACCACGAGCGAAGCGGGCGATCCATAAGTCGCGAAGCGGGCGATCCATAAGTCGCGAAGCGGGCGCTCCATAAGTAAGGTCTGTCAGCGCGGCATGTTGCCGTCTGAACAGAACATTTGAATGCACATGTGTCCGGGCTTCGTACAGATGCCACAGCTGCTGTTGCAACAGGTCTGCCCGGCAGCGCAGGTGTTCTTGCCGCACTTTTGTCCGCCGGCTGCGGGAGCGGGTGGCACCCCCGGTACGGGAGGCGTTGCAGCTGCATCGGGCTTGCATTCGGGCACTGGATTACACGGCGCGCGCACGCATTGCACTTGCACCATCTCGCAGTGAGTGCCGGCCATACAGCGCACGTTGGCGCAGGTCGTGTTCGCGTCCTCCGGCTTGGGGGCTGTGTCGGGCGCGGGCGTGGGCTTTCCTCCGGGCGCGGGAGCGGGCTCGCCTTTGTCCGTTTGACCGGTTTGCGCCTCGATCTCGGAACGTTGTGAGTCGTCCATGCACAGCTGTTGCGTACACATGCCATCGGGAGGTGTGCACACGGAGCAGCTCGGGTTGCAGCAGACTTCTCCCACGGCACATATCACCTTGCCGCAGGCAGGGCCTTGCGCGGCGGGCTGCTCCTGCCCTTCGCTTGCCGTCGTGTTCGTGCTCGCCGGCTCGCGCGTGACGGTGCAGGCGGTAAGCAATCCTGCTGCCAGCACGGCTGATGAAAATTTAAACATTCCAGTCTCCCTTTTAGGCTCTTTGCAGCGTTATCCAGATACCTCAAAGGCGAATAGCGCCGCCAGGTAGCCGATACAACCCTGGAGAGGTGACGAGGCTTTCCTCAATCCGCGGTCACCGTGAACGTATAAGACTGGCCTTCCGAGTCGGGATGGTATGGCGCGGTGCCAAATAAGTACCAGCCCGTTTTGCCGACATCGGTGGGATAGCTCGAAGGCACCAAGCAGACCGCCATCGAGATCATGCTGCCCGCCGACCTGACGAAGCTGGTGCTCGGTATCGGAGCGTGGGTCCGTTAAGCTGTGTCATGGGGGCGAGCCTACCCAGAAGCGCCCTCGATCGGAAGTGGCCGAGTCGACCCACGTCGCGAAATGGGGGAGAGATCATGCGTGGCGATGCGTGCGCAGAAGTGGGGAGGCGTGATCAGGGGAGCTACTTCAGGGCGCTTTACACCCATTGCTGGTCGCGGAGCGGAGGCGATATGCTCGTTCATCTCTATGAACACCATCACCTTCGATGAGAGCCGCTGGCCGCTGGTCGTGGTGCGCTATGACGCAAAGGTCGATGAAAATGAATTCGAGGAACTGCTCTCGCGTCTCGATAAGAACGTGAGAAAAGCGGCTTCGGCGCGGCAAAAGACGGCCCTAATCTACGACTCGACCTCGGGCTATCAGGCATCGCCGCGCATTCGCAAGCGGCAAGCCGAGTGGATGAAGGCGAACGCTGAGGCTACGCGCTTGAACTGCGCAGGGATTGGCTTCGTAATCAACTCGAGTCTGGTGCGCGGTGTCTTAACCGCGATCCTGTGGCTGAGCGACATGCCTGCGCCCTATACGGTGGTGGGTACGCTTGCCGAAGCAGAAGACTGGTGTGAAAAGGAGCTCGGAGCCCACGGCGTAACCCTCCCCTCGGCCGGGAAGCCACGCCTGGTTTGATCCGCATCAGGGCCGCGCGGACCCGACGTGGCTCTGTCGCAAAGTCGCCGATTCTGCACTTCCCACGCTGAAAGCAGAAGCCAAGGGCAGCGCCAAGCTCTCGCTCGGGAACTAACGCTGTAAGCGCGGGCGCGCCGGGTTACTATCGCTGCCATGCGAATTACATCGAGCATCCTGGGTCCGTTCACGCTGTCTCTCGCCATCCTTGTTGCGGCATGCGGCGACGACGACGAGGAGGTAGACGGCGTCGGCAGCGCCTGCACAAAAGCCGAGCAATGTTATGCCGACCTCGAAGCAGAGGTGGCCGGCGCCGCGATGTGCCTCGACCGAGTCGAAGGTGGCTACTGCACGCATGCCTGCGCCACGGACGCCGATTGCTGCACCGTGGAAGGCGAGTGCCCCGGCGGTCGCGAACAAGTGTGCGGCCCGTTCGAATCGACCGGACTGCGTCTGTGCTTTCTGAGCTGCGAAGACCAGGCGGATGGGGACGCCTACTGCGCCGAGTACGCGCATGAGGGCTTCATCTGCCGCTCGACGGGCGGCGGTTCGACAAACCGTAAGGTTTGCGTTCCGAACGGCTGAGCTTGTGCCTCCTCAAAACGTGATGCAGCGCTTCTGATGCGCAAAAAACGTCGTTCCGCCGAAGCATATATCGGTAGGGGACGGTCTTGGAATGAGATATAGGTTGGTAGGGGGGCGGGAAGCATTGGAACTCGAAATCGCGGCTGCTGCCGTTCCCGAAAAGCGAGCCGAGTTCGCTCTTGTGACGCCGATGCTCGCGAGCATTGCGCCACTGCCAGAGCCACGTGTTCTGGGACATCTTCGCGATCGTCCACCCCTGCTCGTCGCCTTGGGCCTTCAGGAGGCGTCGTGACCGATCGTACCGATCGTACCGATCGTACCGATCGTACCGAGCTGGGACTCGAGAACGCGTCCCTTCGCAAAGAGAACGAAGCGCTACTCCGGCAAGTGGCTGAAGCGAAGCAGGCGCTCGAGGCGATGGCGCGGGGGGAGGTTGACGCAGTGACGCTCGAGGCTTCGCAGCGCCGCAACGAAGTCCTCCTGCGCGCGATCTTCGATAGCGCCCTCGACGCGATGGTGCTCGCAGACGACAGCGGTAGGTATGTCGATGCGAACCCGGCGGCTTGCAAGTTGTTCGGTCTGCCCTGCCCGGAGCTTCTCGGCCGGACACTGATGGAGTTCGCTGCGCCGGGCTACGACGCCGAGGCGAGCTACCGGTCCTTCCAGGAGCACGGTCGGATGCGTGGGATGTTCCCCCTGCAACGGCCCGATGGAACGCAGCGCAGCCTCGAGTACAGCGCGGTCGCGAACGTGGTACCAGGCCTACACCTGTCCGTCATGCGCGACGTGACAGACCGAGTCAGGACGGAGGAAGCGCTCCAGCAATATCGCAGCATGCTCGAGGAAGCGCAGGCGATCGCGCACATCGGGAGTTGGACATGGGGGACGCGGGCGGGTCAGCTGCGGCCTCCAGCTCCGCGCCACGCAAGCGACGACGAGTTCATCTGGTGGTCACCAGAATGCTACCATCTCTATGGGATCCCCCCCGGAACTGCGGTCACGGTGGAGGGGTTCTACGAGCCCATTCATCCCGATGACCGGGAACAGGTCGCTCGCCAGACCAGTGACGCCCTCGCCCGCGGCGTTCCGTACCAAGTCGAACATCGCGTGATCCTGCCGGATGGGCAGGTCCGGTGGCTACACGCGCGCGGCGTCGTGGAACGCGACGGCAGCGGGAGTCCGACACGGATGATGGGGACGGCTCAAGACGTCACCGAGCGTCATCTCGCGACCGAGGCCCTGCGAGCAAGCGAGGCGGAGTTTCGGCTGCTGGCCGAGGCCATGCCCCAGATCGTCTGGATCACGCGGCCTGACGGCGCAAACGTCTTCTTCAATCAGCGCTGGACGGACTACACGGGCCTGAGCCTCGCAGAGAGCCTGGGCGACGGGTGGATCAAGCCCTTTCACCCAGCCGACAGGGAGCTTGCGGACAAGGCGTGGCAGAACGCGGTCGCAACTGTCGGCACCTACGCGGTGGAGTGCCGGCTTCGTCGCGCTGATGGAGTCTATCGATGGTGGCTGATTCGCGGCGAGCCCGTGCGCGACGCAGCTGGAAATGTTCTCAAATGGTTCGGGACGTGCACCGACATCGAGACCCTCAAGCAGAGCGAAGCTATCCTGCGTGAGCGAGAAGGTCTGCTTCGGATCGCGGGACATGTTGCCCGACTCGGGGCATGGAGCCTGTCACTCCCGAGCCTCCAGTTGACTTGTTCGGACGAGGTCTGCGCCATCCTTGAAGTGCCCGTGGGCACAGCACTCATGCTCGATCAGGCCCTCTCCTACTGCGCGCCGGAATTTCGAGAAGAGCTTCAGAATGTGGTCGAGCTCTGCATGCGCGAGGGTAAGCCCTTCGACATCGAGCTCCAGATCGTCACGACCTCCAATCGACGCGTGTGGGTACGAGCGATCGCGAGCGCCGAGCGAG
>JBKJIA010000319.1:0-5979 GCA_046598735.1 Polyangiales bacterium | reverse complement strand
TGTGAGAAGTTGGTGGAGGAAGGGGTGACCCCGGTCAGGGAATCGGATCCCTCCACGTCCGTGGGTGAACGAGCCTCCTTTGGGTGACTGGCCTGTGTTTGATCGCTCATGATCTTCTTTCTATGATGTGTTCATCTGAACTTGAAACGTTGCCTCGTTGCACAACTTCCAGGGCGATTCCGATAGAGGAACAGCACCAATATGTGTTTTGATATGTCATGTCTCCGCGGGTGTCTTTGGCTCCACTGCCAGGGTTTCGCTAACGATTGCCTGCGCTTCCTCCAGGATGCGGCGCAGATGATCCGCTCCCCGGAAGCTTTCCGCATAAATCTTGTAGATGTCTTCGGTGCCCGAAGGTCGCGCGGCAAACCAGCCGTGTTCGGCAATCACCTTCAAACCACCGATGGCGGCGCCGTTGCCCGGCGCTTGCGTGAGGATATTTTGAATCTTATCACCGGCCAACTCTTTGGACTTCACTTGCGCTGGCGTGAGCTTCGACAGCAGCGACTTTTCCGCGGGTGTTGCGGGCGCGTCAACCCGTTCGAATGCCGTCTCGCCGAACTCGCGCGCCAGGTCGCCATAGATCTCGCCGGGATCGCGATCCATGCGCGCCGTGATTTCTGCGGCGAGCAGCGATGGAACCATGCCGTCTTTGTCGGTCGTCCACACGCTGCCGTCTTTGCGCAAAAAAGACGCGCCGGCGCTCTCTTCGCCTCCGAAACCGAGCGACCCGTCGAGCAAGCCGTCCACGAACCACTTGAACCCGACCGGCACTTCATAAAGCCGGCGGCCCAGTTTGGCAGCCACGCGATCGATCATGGCGCTGCTCACGACAGTCTTGCCGATGGCGGCGTCTTTGCGCCACTGCGGCCGGTGTTGGATCAGGTAATGGATAGCCGCGGCGAGAAAATGATTGGGCGGCATTAAACCGTGGCTGCGCGTAACGATTCCATGGCGGTCGTGATCGGTGTCGCAGGCGAACGCAACGTCGAAGCGATCTTTCAATCCGATCAGGCTTTGCATCGCATAAGGTGACGACGGATCCATACGGATGCGTCCATCCCAATCGACCGTCATGAAGCGGAACGTCGGATCCACCGCCTCGTTGACCACGGTCAGGTTCAAGCGATATCGCTCCGCAATCGCGGCCCAGTAGTGAACGCCAGCGCCCCCAAGGGGATCGACCCCCATCTGAATCTTGGCATCGCGAATCGCCTCCATATCTATGATGTTGTGTAGATCGTCGATGTAGGTGTGGAGGTAATCGTGCCGATGGGTGGTCGCCGCACGCAGTGCTTGCGCATGGGTAACGCGTTGCACACCCTTGTGGCCTTGCTGAAGATACGCATTCGCCTTTGTTTCGATCCAACCTGTAGCGTCGGCATCGGCGGGCCCGCCGTTCGGTGGGTTGTATTTGAAGCCGCCATTGTCGGGCGGATTATGTGACGGCGTGATCACGATGCCGTCGGCCAGTCCCTTGCTGTGGGTGCGGACGCGGTCGCGGTTATAGGTGAGTATGGCGTGAGAGATCGCCGGCGTTGGCGTGTATTCGTCGTGCTCTGCAAGCATGACCTCCACGCCATTGGCCGCCAGCACTTCGAGCGCGCTGGCGCAGGCCGGTGCGGACAGCGCGTGCGTGTCGAAGCCGAGGAAGAGCGGACCGCCGATGCTCTGTTGCTTGCGGTAATCGCAAATAGCCTGACTGATCGCCAGCACATGCCATTCGTTGAACGTATTTTCAAAAGCCGAGCCGCGATGACCCGAGGTGCCAAACGCCACCCGCTGCGCGGGCACCGACGGATCGGGCTGTTCGGAAAAGTAGGCCGTGATCAGTTTGGGGACGTCGACCAGCATTGATGCTTCGGTGGTTTTTCCTGCCAGAGGACTTATTTTCATGGCCGTCTCTTTTGCGTTACTCATTCTGCCCTCCTGACGGGTCCGGGACCACTCGGCTCACTGCAGCGCCGTGGCGCGCTATTTGTTCCCGGGCGGTTATAGGTGGCCGCCAGCCAGCGTTCCGCAATCGCCAAGCCGACGCTCGTCGCAACGCCCTGTCCGAGCGGCCCCGTGGTCGTCTCGACCCCCGAGGTCCAGCCATACTCCGGGTGGCCGGTGCAACGGCTGCCGGCCTGGCGGAAACCTTTGATGTCATCGAGCGTCACGGCGAGACGATCGCCTTGCGCGCAGGTCGGACTCGCCGCCTTGACGCCGCACAGATGCAGCACGCTGTAGAGCAACATTGACGCGTGTCCGTTCGAAAGCACGAACCGGTCGCGGTTCGGCCAAATCGGATCCTGCGGATCGAAGTGGAGCACGCGATTCCAGAGCGTATAGACGAGCGGCGCGAGCGCCATCGGCGTGCCAGGATAGCCGGATTTGGCCGCCTGCACCGCATCGATGGAAAGGGTGCGGATGGTGTTGATCGCAAGTTGTTCCACGTTTTGGTCGCTCATAATTTTAAAGTGGTGTGGCTAGGTTTCGGTTTCCAGGGCGGCGACCATGTCGAGGCGGCGCAAGTATCGTTCGGCCTGGCCATACTCGGCAGAGAGGAAGGCCTGAACGAGATCCCACGCGACCGCCGGGCCAACGGTGCGACCACCCATGCAGAGGATATTCAGGTGGTCGTCTTCGACCCCTTGCCTGGCTGAAAAATGATCGTGAATCAGGCAGGCGCGAACGCCCCTGACCTTGTTGGCACAGACCGCCGCGCCGACACCACTGCCGCAAACAGCTAGTCCGCGATCAACCTTCCCCGCCGCCACCGCCATCGCGAGCGGAATGACGAAGTCAGGAAAATCGTCATCGGGCTGCAAACTGTGCGCACCGAAATCCACAACTTCGTGGCTGGCCGCGCGGAGCTGGACGAGCAGTTCTTCTTTCAATCCAAAACCTCCGTGATCAGCAGCAATTCCTATTTTCATAACGTTTCTTTCATTGTGGTATCTCCTCCCACTTGGTGGTCGGCCAGCACCAGCGCCCTATCCTGTCGGACGCGCCCGGCAGGAATGGACGCATCCGCCACCAGCAAACGCGCTAGCATCCCGGCTTTCTCAGCCCCGGTCACCAGCCAGAGAATTTGTCGGGCGCGGTTGAGTATCGGATATGTCAATGTCATCCTCCGTCGTCCCTGGTAAATGCCGGTCAGCGCGACATCCCCGGTGGTCATGTTAAGCACCGGATCCCCTGGAACCAATGACGCCGTATGGCCGTCCGGCCCAAGTCCGACATGCACGAGGTCGAGCACCGGCAGGGTGCCGGCAATGGTTTGGAGAGTGCGACCGTAGCTTGCCGGGGCGGATTCAATATCTGCCACCTCGACCGGCATCGCGTGGATTTGCTCCGGGCGCATCGGTGAACGTTGCAGCAAGCTTTCGCGAAGGTGGGTGAGATTCCGGTCGGGATCACCTGCCGGAGCCAATCGCTCATCCACTTGCACGACATGGACGCTTTTCCATGGCACATCCTCACCGGCGAGCGCCCGCAACATTTGCCACGGCGTCTGGCCACCGCTGACTGCCAGGATGAACTGTCCGCGTGCTGCGATAGCCGCCCGTGCCTCCACCGCGATCACCTTGGCGGCCTCGCGGGCGACAGTATCGGCATCAATAAATATTTTTATCTCCATGGCAGTTCCTTTTACTATCATTTCAAGACTCCCGGCTTCAGCAACTGGGAGAGGTTGTATTGCAGCAAGTCGCCAATCCGCTCGACGCTGAGATCGGCAGCGGGATAATCCGCCAGAATCTTCGGGTCGGCGGCGTAATGGCCTTGCCGCACGAAGATGGTGGTGACGCGCGGACCCCAAATGTTTTTCACAGCGGTCAGAAGGCGCAGCTTGTCATCCACCAGCACATAATGATCGGCGGGGTAGCGACGCTCCACATCATCAAGTTCCATCTCCTTATGCACAAAGATCAGCACGCGACCGGCGACCGCTTCAGACAGTCCGGAGCGGTCCACCTTGCGCGGTTGGAAGACCACATCGCCATCGGTGAGGATGACCGGCGTTCCCCATTGCCGGACGTGATCGATGACATCGAGCGAGTTAGGGTAGAGCCTATTGGCGAAAGGATAATTGACGAGGAAATGTGAGAGAGTGAGCAGACCCACCTCGTGAGGATGGCCGATCCGGTAATGCTGCAAGGCTCCCAGATAATCCGCGTAGCCCATCTCCTTCCGCAGTTGTTCGAAGATGTCCCAGTAATGCCGGGCATGTTCGGGGCCGACCTCGCGCTGGAGATGGGTCTTGAGGTTGTCGATGACGCGGTCGTTGTCGAGCAAGGTGTTGTCCACGTCGAACAGGAAAACGACTTTGGCCCGGTCCGGACTTGCGGGAGTTTTGGTTTCCATGGGTTTGGGGTGAATTACGAATATGCTTTGCCAGGGTTATGCCAGCCACCGGGAGGGGTGACCTGATCGACTTCGGACGGTCCCCAGGTTTTCGGCTTGTAGTCGTGGACCGGCGTGTTCGCCCTCACTGCGGCATCCACGATTCGCCACGCCTCTTCCGCATAGTCCTGCCGGGCGAACAGGGTGGTGTCGCCCTTCATGGCGTCGCCCAGGACGCGTTCGTAAGCGGACATCTCATCGGCGTTTTGCTCGCGATGCGCCTCCAGCTCCACCGTCTGCCCGGAGTCCCCCTCGTCGGGGCCGAGCACATTGAGGTCGAGGACGAACAGAATCTCCGGGCTGATTTGCAAGCGCAGTTCATTCGGTTTCAATGGAAGTTTCCGATCCACGGTAGTGGCGCGACGGAGCCGGACCACGACTTCCGTGCAAGTGACGGGCAGGCATTTCCCGGCCCGGAGATAGAAGGGGACTCCCCGCCAGCGCTCCGAATCCAAATCCAAGCGCATAGCCGCAAAAGTCTCCATCTTGGAATCCGCCGCCACACCCTTTTCCTTCCGATAGCCGTGAAATTGCCCGCGAACGAGGTTCTTCTTTTTCAGCGGCGCGATGGTCTTGAGGACCTCGACTTTTGCGTCGCGAAGAGACTCGCTGTCGGTCCCAGCCGGCGGTTCCATGGCCAGATTGGTCAGCACTTGGAACAGGTGATTCTGGATCACATCGCGGATGGCCCCCGTTTCCTCATAGAAACCGCCCCGGCCCTGGACGCCAAAGTCTTCCGCCATGGTGACCTGCACGCTCTCGATGTAGTGACGGTTCCACATCGGTTCCAGAAACGCGTTGGCAAAGCGGAAAAAGCGCAGGTTGTTCACCGCGCGCTTTCCGAGATAATGATCAATACGGAAAATCTCCGGCTCGGCGAAGGTTTCGAGCAGAATCTGATTGAGTTCTTTGGCGGAGGCGAGGTCCCGGCCGAAGGGTTTTTCGACCAGCACACGGGCACCCTTGGCACAGCCGGATGTCTCCAGATGTTTCACCACGACCTCGAATATCTGGGGCGGGATGGCCAGGTAATGCGCCGGCCGCTGGGCCTTGCCCAGTTCCTTACGCAGCGCCAGAAAAGTCTCCGGGTCAGAATAATCAATCCTGACATAGCGCAGCAGGGAACAGAGCTTTTCGCACGATCCGGGATCGTCGCCGCCGTGCTTTTTCACACTCTCGCAAGCCCGGTCGCGAAGCTCTTCCACCGTCCAATCGGACCTGCCCACGCCGATGACCGGCACATCGAGGGTTCCGCGTTTTACCATGGCCTGCAACGCCGGGAAGATTTTCTTGAATGCCAGATCACCCGTAGCGCCAAAGAAGACCAGGGCGTCGGAATGGGATTCGCGTTTTGTTTTTTTGTCCATGGGATTGCTCGTTAGGTGGATGACTTCTCGTGGTGCCCGCCGAACTCGAAACGCATGGCAGACAGCAGCTTGTTAGCGAATTCCGCCTCGCCCCGTGAGCTGAAGCGCTCGTATAGCGCGGTGGTCAGCACCGGCGCAGGCACGCCTTGGTCGATGGCGGCCTTGATCGTCCATCGGCCCTCGCCGGAATCGGACACGCGGCCTTCAAACTTGGAGAGCTTCG
>JBKJIA010000253.1:0-10086 GCA_046598735.1 Polyangiales bacterium | reverse complement strand
GGAGGCCGCTGTGACTTCGCGCAGCTCGCGCGCCGCCGCTTCGATCGTGGTCAACATGTCGCTCTCCGGCGCACTCGGTTCCGAAGGCGGCAGCATGACCGTGTCTTCTTCCGACGGCCGTTCCCGCGGCGAATCTGGCCGTTGCGGGACCACATTGGCGTCGCGCAGTGAGGCCATCAGCGACTTGATTTCCACCTGATCGCTCGGTGGTGCCGTCTCTTTGTAGCGCTCAAGATAGTAAAGCGCGGCAGCGGCTCGACCTGCGTTCAAGTGCGCCAGCGCGATGTTGTAGAGCACGTTCGGGTGCGGCAGCGTGTCGTACGCGCGCTCCAGATGCTCGATCGCTTCGTCGTACTGATGCGCGTTGGCGAGCTTCATGCCCGTTCGAAACTCACGTCGTGCTTCAGTGCGTTCATCTGCGCGCGCTACGGATTCACTCCACAAGACACTGCTGCTCGCGACGAGCACCGCCGTGAACCAGCTACGAAGCTGCTGCATGAGCAGACCCTTCCCATCGAACGCCTAACAGGCGCCGAGCCCCCAGGAGGCATGTATTTACTGCGCAAACGTAGGGATGCGCGCGTGTTTGAGTCAAGGCAGAAATACTAGGTTGGGCGAGGCCTAAGACACACCGCGCTCAAACGGCGGCTCGCGCCTCGAGCATAAGGTCCTGGTCGAGGAAGCGTGCGCCGGGTTCGAAGACCTCCTCGCAAGCGTGCGTGCCAAAAGCGAAGTCGCCGTGGCCATAGTCCTGGCGCGCGCCTGAGTGGCGACCGAGCAGAAGGTAAGACTTACTGCAGGTCGGTACATCGCGGCCCCAGGCGTCGTAGGCGACGCGCACCGCGTGCTCGGGTGCGAGCCAATCGGCGCTGCCTGCAAAGAAGAAGGCGGGCACGTTGATGCCGTGCAAGCCGTCAAGCACGGGGGCACCATCCAAGGTCATGCGGCCGCCGTCTGCGGACCAACGCAGGAAGTCTGCGCCCAGTCTGCCGGGGATGTCCTCGAACATGTTGAACATGCTTTGACGGGCAATTTCAGCGGACACGTTCGTGGGGTTATAGAAGACGCGTTTGAGGAAAGCGGGCAGGGCACGATGAGCGAACGCGAGCGAGCGC
Source organism: Polyangiales bacterium (assembly GCA_046598735.1). Taxonomy (GTDB): domain Bacteria; phylum Myxococcota_A; class Polyangia; order Polyangiales; family DASUME01; genus DASUME01. The sequence continues at coordinate 8,971 of JBKJIA010000253.1, read as the reverse complement.
GTTGCGATACGCATGGGCACCGTAGGGGTCAGCGATACGGGAAGGTAACGTGCCAGAGCGAGCGGGCCTAGGGGCCTTACCATGCCGGGCGAGGCGAACACGAGCACGCGACGAATGAAGCGCGTCTCGAGCGTGCGCCCGAGTGCTGCGTAGAGGACCATGCCGCCCATGGAGTAAGCCACCACGTCGACCTGCTCGGCGTTGGCGCGTGCGAGCACCGTCTCGACCGCGCGTGGAAGATCATGGTCACGCATACTCGAGAACGCTTGATTGGCGTGTCCGAAGAGGGAAGGGCGACTGACACCGCTGCGCAGGGTGAGAAGCCAGACGTCGCGCCCGCGCTCGCTGAGAAAACGGGAAAACGAGTGCTGCGGAACCGGGTCGTTGTTACGGTGGTTGACGGCAATCCCGTGAATCATCAGCACCGGCACCTTGGACGTGGGAGTGCCGACGCTGCGAATGTGGCGTAGCTCGATCACGCCGCCGTCCGCCAACGTAATCTGCTCTTTGTGATGGTAAGCCATGGGGACATCGAGCCGGCCATGCCAGAACACCAAATGCAGACGCCACAGCGCAGCGAGCACAAGACCTGCGACTAAGATCAAACCGACCAAAGATAACCACGACATGTTCGCTTCTCCTTACGATTCAGCGAAGCAGGACTAAGAAACCAGCACTGACCACATCTGCGTGCGCGCGGTATCGACCCCCGTTGATCGTCTCCGTGGGGGCATTGCCCGAGAGGGGATTGATGCGCGTAAGCTTGGCATGGGTCGGACTCACCGTCTGACCTTGCAAGAAGAGATGGGCATAAGCAACGTCCAGGCGCACACGCGGCGTGACTTCGGCAGCTAAGCCCAGTGACAGCATCAATTTGTTAAAGTCGAGGGAGCTTAGGGACAGATAGGCAGGCGGCACCGCACTTTGTTCGTAGGCCGCCCCGGCCCGCAGATACCAGGCATGGCTGCGCAGGCTATTGGCAAGCTCCGCGCCGAGCCGATACGAGTTGGAATCACGGAAGCCCCGCGCGATGTGGATCGGGGGGAGCGCAATGGAAGCGGGGCCGCCGGGAATGCCGTCGATCTTAACTCCCTTGGGCTCTACTGCGATCTGATCATGGAGCGACCAGAACTCGCGGACATAGGCCAGCTCGATCGCCAGACGCTCGATGGGGCGTACTTCGATGCCCGCACGAATGACGGGCGGCAGGCGCATGGTCACATGGGCACGCTTGCCGCGCACGCTCACGGAATCGAAGACAGCACTGGTGGGGAGTCGCACATCGAAGGTGGCAGCGCTGTCGAGCCAAGTGGGTAGATCGCCGGAGAGACCTAAGGTTAGCTCGTGAATAGGCGCGTACTGAACCCCTAAGGTTCCGCTGGGTGCGATGAAAGGGCCGACGCTTATCCGGCCGTAGGCGTCGTAGTCTGGATCTTCGGGGGCTGCGAGGAGACGATCGGGTAGGCTTAGCGTGAATGCGAGCGACGATCGAAACGTGCCCACCAAGGCGTGTACGCCTGCGCCAACCGACCATTGCTTGTTAGGGCGATAGGAGAGCCACCCACCCATTTGCAACATGCGCGAGTCGGTCAGGCCACTCAGTGTATAGCGTGCAGGCGAAGGCTTTCCGCTCACTTCCGAAGGGAACGAGATCAGGGCAAAGCTAGGCGCAAAGATGCCACCCGCGATAGTGAGATCGTCATCGTCGGTGGTATAGCCGGCTACAAACGTGGGCAGCGGCAAAAGCTCGCTTTGCCCGTGTACGGTGGGCGAAAACACGCGTTGAGTCGCGCCCCCGCTATCTTCGATCGCAAGCTCGCGTCGATAGCGAACATCGAGCACGAGCTGAGTAAGGTCGCCGAGGAGTCCCGTGCCGCGCAAACCGGCCGGATTATAGCCGACGGCGTCCAGGCCACGCGCGCCTGCCACGTATGCACCGGCTCGGCCTATGCCGTGTACTCCGCGCTCGGTAAAGTACAGTCCTGAGGCTTGCGCCGTGCGCGCACCGAGCAGCGTGCACAGTGCGAGTACTACCCAACGTTTCATGGGCGAATCTCGGTTGCCTGCCGCACGATGGCATAGACCTGCTCGAGACCGCTCGCCGGATCCAACATGACAGCCGACATCTCGTGGGCGAGGCTCGCAAAATCATCTGGGCGATAGGCGCCGCGCTCGCGAGGATTGACGCGATTCACCCGATAGACGGACTGCAGCATGACTTCGAGGGGCGCGGGCCCGTCCGGTGCCGCGGGCGTGACCGCGCGGGCCAACGCGAATGCAAACGCGTGCTGGGGATCGATGCTGGCACAGCCCGTTTTTTCAGGGGTATCAAAGAAACGCGAAAGTAGCTCGAGCAGCGATGGGACGAGCGCCGCATCGAAAGCGATCTTACTGTCTCCGGCAAGCGCGTGCGATGCGAGCGAAAGCATCGGACGCAGGCTCGCTTCGTCGTCCAGTAATTGCATGAGATCGAGCAGGGCGGCGCTAAACGCGCTGGGCGCAAGTTTGTCGTTGCCGGGCTCGAACAAATAGGCAAGGAACTTGCCTAGCTCGCGCCGCGACGCCGCGTCCGCTGCGAGCGCATCAAGCGTATCGAACATGTGGCGGGTGCTCGGCTCAGCAAGCCAATCGGACACGGTGCGAGTAAGTTCCTGTTCGGCCCATGCGCAGCCACCCCCGTCGGCACGCACCGGACAATGGGCGGTCACCTGTTCTCGGGTCAGGTCGATGAGCAAGGGCAACGCGACCTGCATGGCCGCAAGCGTGAACTTCGGCTTGTCCCCACCCCCATCCACCTTCAGTAAGGTATCCACGAGCGCAGAGCGGGCCGCGAGCCACTGGGGCCGCGCGTCAGGCTGTTGTTCGAAGCGTTGGTCGAGGCGCGCAAACCCGTCGAGCCAGAGCAAAAGAGGCGTGGTTTGCGCGTGAAAGGTGCCGTCGTTGCGCAGCGCGCGCGCGTCGCCGCGTCGATCGCTAAGGCCGAAGTTGCGGCGCGGCTCGAAGAAGCCCCGGGCCGCCTCGGCGAGCACTGTGATGCCATCGCGCTCGCCAGCCTCGCTACAGCTGCCGGCACTGTCGTAGCGTACACAATGCTGGACCCGCATCTCGCCCAGGGTCGACAGCACCGCGCCGAGCTCACCGAGGAGCTGGGTTTCATCGAGCATGGACGCGAGCATAGGCTCATAGGCTACGAGTCCATCCTGGGTGCAGTATCGAGCATGCGCCTTGGGCAGACTGGGATCGCATTCGACACGGGACTGTAAGGTGTCTCCCCAGTGTCGATGAAGCACATCAAGCAGGGCTACGAACAGGGGCGTGGCCTCACTATCTCCAAACGCCTTGGCCAGCGGGATGACCTTGTCCAAGAAACCGAGTTGCTCCAGGGGAAACAGCCCGTTCGGGTGTCGCCCGCGCAACGTGTCTTCGAAGCGCTCGCAACGGCGCAGACTGAGTACCTTACGATCGGTGGGATCGGTATAGAGCTGCTCCGGGCACGCCATGCTCGGGACGGGTGCAAGCACGTCTTTTAGGAAGGTGCTCGTCTTAGGGTAGTACTTGTCACCGGCATAACCTCCCCATTCCTCATAGGGAGCATCGAAGAAGGTCAGGCGTGCCACGCCGGGCACGGTCGGATCGAGATTGAAACCACGAATGCCAGACACGTCTTGCAGGAAGTTGTCTGCACCGCCAACCACGCGAGACAGCGGAGAATTCATGAGTTTCTTCAAGCAATCGTCGCGTACGTCGATCACGGCTTTGCCGAGCGCCACGTCGACGATCAAGTCCGCCACGTTCTCGAGCCGCAAGATCCCGCATTCGGGAATGCGGTCTGGTGCGCGAGAGCCCAAGAACGCACAAAGCGTCTTAGCGAGCGGATTGGTGGGGTAGTCGAGCTTGATTGGAAGCCCCGCTCCGCCAGGAGGCCAAGTGATATCCACGTGCGCGACCGCGCCCGCCTTAGAACAGGCGGACAAGCCGTTGGTGTCGTGAAGGAGCGCCAAGAAGCGCTGCAAAATGCTGCGATTGAGACCGGTGTCCGCCGCGCTACGTTCCACAGGCGTATGCATGTCGCTGAAGTTGGCGGCACTCCGATTCCAAACCTTACCGTTCAGGCTGGCCGTGCTCGTGGGGTTTTTGTCGTCACGAAAGTACGTAATCTCATCGCGGTAACGCATGTAGGCAGCAAACACGGGCCCAAGCTCGGCCGTCTTGGGGTCGGTCAGTGCATGCAGTACGTCTTCAAGCAGCGTGCCCTTTTGCGCGACTTGAACCATCACGTCGATAAGCTCATCCCAAAGCGTTGAGCTCTTGGGCAGCGCTACGTCGGGGTACCGGTCTGCGATGGCATCGAGCGACAGACTCAGCCGAACGACGCGCGCGAGCAGGTCCGGACGCTCGCGCGACAGCTTACTAAGCAAAGCGAGCAGGTCGTCGAGCTCCGGTCTTGCCAGCGTCGCGCCGAGTGCGTGCATCAAATCGACCAATGGGGCCTGAGCGGCATCGAAGCCCAGCGCAGCGTTCGAGCCCTCGAGCTTAGGTCCGAGCAACGGCGCCTTAATGGCGAGCGCGTCGAAGAGAGCTTCGTTGCCCTGATCGGCGCGCGTAAGAAACAACGGGGAAAACGCGCTTGAAACTTCGCGCAACACGCTCCCTGATACATCGTAGTACGCGTAAAGAGGAGCACCGTCGCTTGCCAGGGCGCGCCCGCTTGCGTCTCGAGGCTCGCTCGTTTCGTTCTGCGCTGCGAAAGGTAAGGGGGGCTCACTACCATCGAGCGTCTTGAAGCGTCCCAGGTCGTCCACCGCGGGTAGCCCCAAGGTGTCGCGCATGAATGGGAAAGGTAAGGTGCCATTGCGCTCCACCACCGAGGCAAGTCCGCGTGGGTCGCGGCGCACGATCGACAAGGCATCCGCGGAGGAGCGCCCCACCTCGGCGCTCAGGATAGCCAGGGACAGCTCGCGCACGGAGCGAGGGCGCGATGGCATCACCCGACCCGTCAGCCGATCGGTGACAAGCGTAAGGTGCGGATCATGCGCGCGCGCGTCCCGTGCCGAGTCGGCGAGGGAGGCTCCACCGCTCTTCAATAGCTTGGCGAGAGCATCGCGCGCCCCGTGTCTGTTGTCGCGGTGGACCGCCGCGAGCGAGCCACCGAGCTCGAAGAGGCGTGGATAGGACAGGACAGGACGCAGCACGTACATGGCAATGGCTTCGGGGCGATAGCCTTGGCGCGCATCCAGCCGAGCCAGTGCCGCATTTAGGGACCGATCGGTTTCGCCTTCACGAACCAGCTCGCCCAAGGCGCGGGTCACGCGCGGAATGGTCTCGTCCTCATAGAGTGGAACGAGGTCCGATAGCGCTGAGCGCAAGGCGTCGATCAGCCCCAATCCCGGCGCATCTTTTCCGCACGCGTCGGACGAGAGCTGCGTGTCCGGTAGCATCGCATCGAACGCGGCCGCCAGTGGATCGCGCTCCTCCGCGAGGACTTCGACACGAGCGATGTTTCGTTCGCGGGTTCGGGTTTGCTCGGCCAGCGACAACTCGTTGCCATTCTTGGCTGTGGCATCCGCGCGAAGCACAGGTAGCGCGAGCCTATCGACCTTGTCGCGGTGAGCTTGGTTCGGCCCTGCATGGCACAGAGCGTCGTACGAAGCGCCGGTCACGTCCTCGCGCAGCGACTGAGCACCCACGCGATCGCAGAGGGCACCGTACAGCTCCTGCCCTAGCGTGCCGCGCGCGGGTGTAACCCGTTTGTCATCGAAGGCCGGAGCGCACGCCGAGCACGCAGCGATGCCGGCCATGAGGAGACTGAAACTCAGGCGACGCGGACTCGACATATCCATGCCTTGTACAGCGTGTTCGTGTTTATTTGTACAAGAAACTTTGTATGGGCCGTGCAGATGCATGCTGCTTGGCGGGATTCCTTGTGCCAGCTAGTCTGACGATCGTGCTGTTGCGGTTGTGGGCGCTGATCCAAGTGTTGTTTGCACTGCTCTTGGGCGGTGTGCGCACCTTGCGATTTCTGCTTTCGACACCGGCAGATAGGCTACGGGCGGGCCGTAGCATGGTGCGGGGCCACGAGGCTCACGAAGCTTCCCCCGCCGCGCCCGTGGAGGCGTTATTGCCTGCCTCAGAGGGCCTGCATTGCATCGCTCCACCCTGGCTCAATCACCCTGACGGCGAGGCGCACGGTCCTGGGATCGTGATCTACTTCACAGGCACGGGTGAGACGCCGCACGCGCTGCTGCCTGCTTATCAGCGCTTGATCGCGGCAACCAGCGGCCTTTCGGCTTTGCGTCATTACGTGGTCGAGGCGCCCTGGTCGCGCGGGGCTTATTACGGTTCCTCGGCGTTCAGCTCGCGCATTTGGGAGCAGGTGCTGCCCCTGGTGACGCGCGAGCCGGGTCCTTTTCTATTGATAGGGCTCAGCCGTGGTGCGGTGGCCGCGCTCGACACGGGGGCACGCATCGCAGAGGAGCTTAGCAAAGTCGCTTCGGTACTCGCCATGTCGCCTCCTTTGAAAGTACCCGAGTGCTTGCCCATATCCGTAGTTCAAGTGGCCAAGCTCGAGTCTGTGGTGGAACGCTTGGGCACGTGGTTACCGCTCGCGCCACGGTGGCTGCAGCGGGCCGTCGAGCCGATTGTGCGACGCCTGCACTTGCTGTTGACCGCGCTGATCCAAGCCGAGCTTGGTATGTTGGCCGATGAGGACTTTCGTTACGCGGTGCATGACGTGGCATTGCGGGGCGCCACGGAAAGCAGCGCGCGCGCGGTGCGCGAGTTTCGCATGTTGGTGGAAGCCAAAGAGCGCGAGCTTGAGCACTTCGTAAGTCGTGTGGCTGCCACGGCTGCCCGTACACCGCGCTTCTGTGCGAGTTTGGTGTGGGGAGAAAAAGATACGTGGGCCCCCGCCGCTGCCTGCCATGAGCGTCTTGCAAAGGCGCTGCTGCGCGAACACACACCGAAAGATCGCGTGACATTGACCATGCTCCCGGCGCGTGGTCATGGCTTGTTTCGCGAGCACGCGTTTCCGATAGCTCCGCTCTCGACCTTACTCCTTAACGCACAACACGAGGCCCAAGTGCGCAGTCGCGCACAGCAAGCACGCACCGACGCCGAGCGCTCGTTTCAACAACGATTGCTCGAGCCACCACCGGGGTCCCCGCATGATTGATTCAACTTTGGTTGATGAAGAGAAGAACTTGAACACCCTCGACGGCATCCGTACTCATTTCGAAGCGCGGCAACGCGTGTCTGGCAGAGGCTTTCACGCGCTGGGAGAAGAGGTGCTTGCCACCTATTGGCAGCGCAGCGACAACCAGCAAAAGCCCGTCAGCGCCATGACCTTTCGTAACTTTCTACAGGGTAAGACCACTCTGCGTGATCCCACGGGGCTCGAGCTCTACTTTCGCGCGCTCGGCGCGACCGACGATGAGATGAAGGTCATCCGCGCCACCCTCCAGCACGAGCTCGATCGACGCATCGCTTCGCCCAGGCAGCAGGCAGCGCTGCGTCCCTTCGATGATGTGGAGCTCGAGTCGATGCCGTATTCGCGCGCACTCGTGGAATGCGAAGTGCTCACCCGCTTGGAAGATTCGGTCGCGGCACCGCTCACCCACCTTACGCCGCGCGAGTACTTATTGGGTCCGGATGCGCAGCGCGAAGCCGACCCCGATCCTGAGCGTTGGGGATTGGTGCAGCATCTCGACGATCTCGCGAACTACATCGAAAAGCTAGACCGTAAGCTCGAGGATGAGCTCGAAGCCATTCCGCGTCGCTCGCATCAGAAGCGCAGGGTGCAGGCCGCGGCCGATTTGCGCGAGACCGTCACCGCGTACGCGCACTGGCTCTTGTATCGTCCGCGAGCGGCCGATCTCTTCTTCTCGCGCCGTCGCTACATGTTGCACGGTTTCGTGCCGCAAGAGCATCGCGAGCTCGCTATCGCTCTTGCAAAACGTTGCGCCAAACTGTTCTTTACGTCGACGGAGCGGCTCACGATCGAAGCCCTGCTGGGCGGCAAAGGTCACCTGGAGCCCATTCGCACGCCGCGTGGCGAAGCCGCTCTCGAGCTCGTTACAGAGCGCATGCTCGCGACTGTGCACTCGTTCTACACGACCGTCGTGCAAGGCACGGTTGGGACCGGCGCAACGTTTCGCGCGGTATACCAATTCAGACGCGAAAATCGCGGACAGTCTGACGGTTGGGACGCTCGCCACGAGCGCCTGGTCACAACGTATGATGCCGCGGTCCAGGCTGCCAACGACGCACTCGAAGAAGATGTGCGGCTCCCTTACGGTAAGCTCAAGCGCATCTACGATGCTCAGTTCGAGGTCGCGCGGCCGATGATGTTCGACATCTGGGAGAGCGACTACGCGCCGCTCGCCGTGCGCGAGACACTGACATTGCTCACCTCCGAGCTGCATCGTTCCGAAGTGCTCAATGGCCGGGCTTTTTTGGCTCTGAACAAAGACCTGTTCACGTCCCGCTCGGGTCTGGAAGTGCTCTCTGCCAAGCACGAGCGCCGGCGCTACGAACGACTCGATCGCTAGCTTCGTTGTGCAGTGCCCAGTCCGTCAGGTCGCTAACAGAAAAGGTGTCCCTTCGTGGTGCCTGGTGGTCCATGACGGTTGTAGGATATTGCGTTCATTGCAGTGTCGGGGAATTCGCGACTACCCTTTAGGGATGGGGGCAGCAGTCGCGTTACCGTTTCATCCGGCCATTGCGCGCTATGAATGGAACGATCAGTTCTTCATTTGTCCACTCGCTGAAGAAGCAGATGCGGACTTTACCCTGGACGAAGTGAAGGCGTTCATGCGTGCCCAAGGGGGACGTAAGATCGGTTTTAACGTCCTAATTCGCGAAGGTGCCAAGCCTCCGAGCGCCGCACAGCGCGTACGTTCGCGTGCGCAGATGAACGAGATCGAGTCAGGTGTTTCGCACTCTGCGACGGTGATTGTGGGGGCGGGATTTTTTG
>JBKJIA010000186.1:0-8716 GCA_046598735.1 Polyangiales bacterium | reverse complement strand
CCCACTCGGTGCTCGGCCGTCAGATGGCGAAGAAGCTCCACGTCTACGCCACGCCCGATCACCCGCACGCTGCGCAGAACCCGCAGCCGCTCACGTTCAAGATCTGACAAGTAACGCGAGGAAGACGAAGAACATGGCGACCGACAACCGCACGTACGCGACGGGCAAGCGCAAGACCGCAAGCGCCCGCGTCTGGATCAAGCCGGGCAGCGGCCAGATCACCGTCAACAAGCGCAAGATGGAAGCCTACTTCCCGCGCGAGACGTCGCAGATGATCGTCAAGCAGCCGCTCGAGCTCCTCGAGGCGGTCGATCAGTTCGACGTCACCGTCAACGTCTGCGGCGGCGGCAACAGCGCCCAGGCCGAGGCCGTGCGTCACGGCATCTCGCGCGCTCTTTTGAGCGTCAGCGCCGACTTCCGCACGCCCCTGAAGCGCGCGGGTTACCTCACGCGCGACTCGCGTAAGGTCGAGCGTAAGAAGCCCGGTCAGCCCGGTGCACGTAAGCGCTTCCAGTACTCGAAGCGCTAGCCTCACAGGCGCTAGCCGCGCCTCACTCAATCAGCAGCCGCGCACCATCAGTCAACAGCTGGTGGTGTGTTTGCGTTTAAAGGGCCAAAAAGGACGTCATGGAGAAGCTGAGCAAAGTGCGTGTCGCAGTGGTGGGGGCCACCGGATATACGGGCGCCGAGTTACTGCGCTTGATGCATGGCCATGCGGGCGTCGAGGTCACCACGATCGCTGGGCATGGTAAGGCCGGCCAACCGGTTGCGAGCGTGTTGCCGTCGTTTCACGGCGTGATTCGTGGCGACGTCGCAGCGGTCGACATCGATCAGATCGCGCGTACGGCCGATGCAGCATTTTGCGGACTCCCTCACGGCGCAAGCCAAGCGATCGTTCGATCACTGCGCGAGCGTGGCCTTACGGTGTTTGATCTGTCCGCGGACTTTCGTTTGCGGGATCTCGAGGTCTATCGCGAATGGTATGGCGAACACACCGCACCCGATCTGGTCGCTAGCGCTGTGTACGGTCTCTGCGAGCTCGAGCGTGAAGCGATCCGTAAGGCAGACTTGATCGCGGTGCCGGGTTGCTATCCAACGGCGAGCGCACTTGCGATCGCACCATTGGTCAAAGCCGGGCGGATCGATCTCGATTCGATCATCGTCGACGCGAAAAGTGGTGCGTCCGGTGCCGGTCGGGGCCTCAGCGAAGGTACGCACTTCGCGCAACTGTCCGAAGGCATCCGCGCATACAAGGTTGGCGGGCTGCATCGCCATACGCCGGAGATCGAGCAAACGCTCTCGCGCATCGCCGGCAAGGACGTACGCATCACGTTTACACCGCATTTGGTGCCGATGATTCGCGGCATTCTCGCGACTGTTTACGCAAAACAGACCACACCATTCAGCGCCGCCGAGGCCACCGAGATCGCGCGTGCGATGTACGAGGGCTCGCCGTCCGTCACGGTGCTCGATGCTGGGATCGATCCCGACACGCAGTGGGTGCGCGGCAGCAATCGCTGCTTCATTTCGTACGCGACCGACAAGCGCACCGGGCGCGTGATCGCGCAGGCAGTGATCGACAATCTCGTGAAGGGCGCTTCGGGCCAAGCATTGCAGTGCTTCAATCTGCGTTATGGTTTTCCCGAGGGGCAGGGCGTGGACGGCGTTGGGATGTTCCCGTGATCCGTCTTCTGCACTTCAGCGATGTGCACGTGCAAGATCCCGTGTGGTCCATGCCCATGCGCGAGTTGATGAGCAAGCGTCTAGTCGGTGCCGTGAACTTGTGGCTGCATCGCGAGCGCTTGTTTCGTGCGGTTCCGCAAAAGCTCGACGCGCTCGATCGCTTTCGGAAGGAGCAGGCAGTCGACGCGGTGTTGTGCAGCGGCGATTTCACGGCGCTTGGTACCGAGAGCGAGCATCGCGAAGCGCGCGCAGCGATGCAGCGTTTTACGGACGCACCGCACGGCCTTGCGCTCGTGCCGGGCAATCACGATCTGTACGTGCGTGATGGGCTAGCGGACGCACGCTTTGAGCGCCATTTCGGCGATCTTCTCGCAAGCGATCGCTCCGAGCTCGCGGTCGATGGCCTGTATCCGTTCGTTCGACTGTTGGGAGACCAGATCGCGATCATCGGACTCAACAGCGCGCGCCCGAACGCGCTGCCATTCGTATCGAGCGGGATCATTTCGGACGTGCAGCTGCAGGTGCTCGTCAAGTTACTTGACGAATATCGCGATAGACTCTGCATTGTGATGACGCACTACGCGCCACTCACGCAAGGCGGGCGACCTGACTCCGCGCACCACGGGCTCGACAACGCCGAAGAGTTGCTCGCCATTTGCGCGCGCGCCAACTTGATGCTCATTCACGGGCATATCCATCAACGCTACTTTCACCAAGCGTCGGCTGTGCGTCCGTGGCTGTTTTGTGCGGGTAGCGTCACGCACCAGGGCCGCGAGGGCCTGTGGCTTTACGAAGTCGAAGGCCAGCGCGTGCGCGCCACGCCGGGCTGCTTTGAGCAAGGGCGCTATCGCCTCGAGCCCGAGCAAGCGGTTAATTTCCACTGGGTGCAGTCCTGATCTTTGCCAGCATGTCCCACATGCCCTTACCATTTGCCGTGGAGGGTGGTCATGCATCAAGTCAGGAGTCGTCGCAGGAGCTTACGCCGCGCGGTCACTGTTCCGTGTGGACTGCAGAGCAGCTACTGGGACGGGGCGCTGACCTTACCCGCCTCGGACCTATCGAACGAGGGCATGTGGATCGATACCCCGCTGCCGCTCGAGCCAGGCGAGGAAATTGTCCTGTCGTTCAATCCACCGGGACAGCCGCGGGCGGAGCTGTGGGCGACGGCCGAGGTCGCGCGCGTTGGGATGTGGCGGCGCAGTGAAGACCCGTTTCCTGTGGGCATGGGTTTGATCTTCACGTACTTCAGCGATCTCGACCGCGCGTTGCTTTCGCATGCGCTGCGCGGACGTCCGCCGCGTTTACCCGCTCGCCTGCGCCCGCCGCCGTTGCCTTTTCATGTGCGATACAGTCCGGCCATCTCTGGAGTAGAGTTGCCCGCCGTGCTCGCTCTCTCGCGGCGCGCGGGCTAGTTGTCAGCTTGCGGGCGTAGATACGCGACCGTGCGCACGAGTGCGACGATGCGTTCGCGAAGCTGCGCGGACAAACCGGTGAAGCTCACACCCATGCCGGGGTTGAGATTGTCGCCAAACGGCCGGTACGGGTTCACCCAGGTCACCTCGCCAGAGACTTCGATCTCTTCCTGACCCTCAGGCGTGAAGCGCATGTGAAGCGTGGTGCCGATCGGAAATGGATCATCAGAGCGGATGAAGATGCCCATCTCGCTGATGTTCTGGATGTAGGAAAACAAGAACGTGTCGCCACTCGCGTAATCGACGGAAATCGAAGTTTCGAAGCGCTCGAACTTCCTTCGATTGATCCCGCCCGCTTGCGAATCTTCATCGTCTTCGCCCATCTCGACCTTCTGTTGCAATGCCATGCGATCCCCCAACCGCACTGATTACCTGATGCGAATCGTTCCAGCACGGAGTCGATTCGCTTCGTCCTTCGGCCCCTGAACAATCTTCAGGCGCGAATCTGCGCGGTACATGCCCACGTAGAGTGTGTAAATCCCGGACGGGTAGGTGGCGGGAACGCTCAGCTCTTGGCGATCCACAATCACATCCCCTACGTCCCATAGCCGGACAGGGTACCCGCCGTCTACAGGTTCGTGATCGCCATTGAGTCGTTGGTCCTGTCCATCGACGTGAACAAAGACTTTGTAGCTACCGATGTTGGCTTTTAGTGCGCGCCAATACCAGGTGACGACGAACGTCTGGCCGGCGCCCACGTGGTCTTTGCCAGGCATACTCAGGTCGTAACCCAGCAACTGCACCCGATCTTCGAAGCTTGCGTTGACGGGATGCTGCAGTTTGGGTGCAGTTTTCAGCACGAAGCGCGTGAGCGGATTGTGATCGGTTGCACCCGCGACAGGCGTGCTTGCAGCGAGCGTTACGCGTGCAGTCGCGTCTGATGCCACGAACAGATGGCGGCCGTTGCGCTTGCGAAACTCCACGTCGATGTCTGCAAGGTCGCCGCTCGGGAACGCAGCCCAGCGTCGACCTGCTCCGCTCAAGAACTCGATGAGCTCCGTGCGGCCTGCAATCTCTTTGACGGTCGTCTGCGCATAGTAAGCCGCGGCGCGACCCTCCACGCGATGCTGCGCCAAAGGCTCACCGGGTTTGGCAAGCTCGTTGTATGCGTCGAACACACCGCGTGGCGAGAACTGCTCGCTCACTTGCGGCAAGAAGATCTGACTCGTGTATCCGCCCAAGAGAAGCGCACTCGCGAAGAGCGGCACCGTGCGTGCTCGCGCAAGGCGGGCACTCAGATGGTAAACGATCTGGACGACCGCAATGAGAAGCGGAGTAACGAGCGGCACGGCGCCGAGCACCAAACCCACGCGTCGCGCAATGCTGGTGAGCTTCAAGGCTTTGGGCGCAAGCAGCGCACCGCCTCCAAACGCGAGCAGACCCAGCAGCGTCAGCGCCAGCGCAACAAGCCAAAGCTTGTGCGCAAGGCTCGTTCGCCAAGCCTTCACGAGTAGACGGTAAGGTGCCTTGAGGTTGAGTCTGTCGCGCTGCGGGGTTGCGATTCCAAACAGCACCACCGCTAACGCAAACGCACCCAACAACGCGGCCCAAATGCGCTTGGGATTGAACGTATCGGGCAGCTTGAGATCGTCGAGCTCGAGGGAGCCAAGTGGGCTCGCTGGGTAAAAGGCGAAGTCTCGGATCAACAAGCCCACCAGCAAGAGAGTGATCAACGATTCGGGCCAATAGGCGCGCTGACTGCGGTCCGCCTCGTCTAGCCAAAGGCCCGCGGCCACGGCCAAAGCGACGGGCGCAGGGAAGGGCGCAGCACCGTAAGACGACAGGAACAACGTTTGGGCTGCGTACGCGAAACTGGCCCACAACACGATGCTCAGCTTCAGCGCCGACCGAGGCGACTTCACGTCTTCGATTCGCAGTAGCGAACCCAGTGCGATCGGTAGGATCGCGCTCCAGGGTGCAAAGCCGTGAAACAGGTGCTCGATCACACGTTCGAAAGTGGGCGGCGCATTGTCGAGCGGGGTGCCACCGATCCAGAGGCTCGAGCTGGCCGCGTGTTGCAGCACATCGCGCGCGACTAGGTACGTGATCACGGCGGCAGCGAGCACGCACAATAGGCCGCAAATACGCTGGGCGGCCGGCAGGTCGTGACGGTTCGCGTGCAGCAACAACCAGGTGATCGCCACCGCCAATAGAGCGGGTGCGATCGTCAGCATGGCGCCGCCGAGGAAGAGCGACGCTATCGCGCTAAGCGCTGCAAAAGCGAGCCATACCCAACGCGTATCTTCACGGCCATCGGCGGGCGCAAGGCACGCGATGCTCGCGCCAAGCATCACGCACGTGCCTGCAAGAAAGGTCGGCGTGCCACCGATCATCAGACGGCTTTGCAAAAGGAACAGAGGTGTCGTCCCGAGCACGAGCAGAGACATCACCCCCGCACGCGTATTCCCCAAGCGACGCGCCCACGCAAACGTGACCGCCAGCAAGGCCACGCCACAGAATGCCATCGGCAGGCGACCGGCCCATTCGCGCGTCGCAAAGGCGGAGAAGGCAGCCCCTATCACCTTCGAAATCAACGCACGCGCAGGCACGATGCTCTGGCCGCTTTCACCAAGCTTGCGCGCCGCATCAGCGACAGCGAGCTCCCACGGATCCCAGATCCCGTAGGCTGACAGACGCACGCACACGAGCCCCGCCACGATGGCCGTAGCCAATGCTGCGAGCAGCGCAGTGAATCGAGAAGCGGGAGCGCTAGTGGGAGGCGTGCGTAAGTCAGGCTTCATGGCGTTGGCGAAAGCTCAGAGTTCTTCTTCGCCCATGTCGCTCGGCTCCGCGCTCTTGCTCGGTGCGGCGACCTGCGCGGGTGCTTGCAATGCGATGCGCGAAAGTACCGTAGTCAGCTCGCGCACGCTGCGCCTGTACTCTGGAAGCTCGTTCGGCGCCATCGTCACGCCGGGCCCGTTCAACTGGCTCATTGGATCGACGAAGTTGCCATGTCGCTTGAGCGAGAAGTGCAGATGCGGGCCCGTCGATCGTCCCGTAGACCCGACATAGGCGACGTTTTGGCGCTGCTTGACCTTGGCGCCCTTTTTTATGCCGGTCGCAAAGCGCGAGAGGTGCGCATAGAAGGTCTCGTAGCCCGATGCGTGGCTTAGCACGAGCAAGTTCCCGTTCGCGCCCTTTGGCCCCGCAAAGCTCACAATGCCCGCTGCTGCGGCGCGCACGGGCGTGCCCGATCCTGACGCGTAATCGATGCCGTTGTGGAGCTTCTTCTGCTTGAGCACGGGATGCATACGCATGCCGTAGCCCGACGAGATGTGATCGTACCGTAAGGGCGTGCGCAGCCAGCCACCATGCATCGCGCGGCCATTAGCGTCGTAGAAATCGCCGTCGCCGTCCTTGGGCTCGTGCCAAAACGCCTGCAACGTCCCGCAGCGACCTCCCTTATATTCGAGCGCGCGAACGTTGCCGTAGCGCAAGAGGGTTTCGCCCACGTACTCCTCTTCGAGCACGATGCGAAAGCTGTCGCCGCTCCGCGTATCCGTGGAGAAGTTGACCTTACCTTCGAACACTTCGGCAAATACGCCAGCCAAAGTCCGCCCTAGCGAAAGGCCATCGAGCGCATCACCGAGCGAGCCTTGAACGAGGCCGCCTTTGCTCACGCGCACCACACGGATCGGCACTTCGATCTGGCGCGCTTTGAGCTTACCGTTCTCTTGGCGGGTCGCTTCGTAGCGTTGCGTGAGCCCCGACCGATACTCGAACCGCGTGAGCAGGCCCGCGAGGTCCCGGTCGACCGTGAGCATGTCCGTAGACTGGGAGCGACGAAAGTCCATCACGCCCGTGAGCGCCTCGATGAGCTCGTTGCTTTCATTCTTCGACAGGCCCGCACTGTTTTCGAGCGCACTCTTGAACGAGATCGCCGTACCGAACGCGTGCTCGCTGCGATTGGCCGCACTCGGCGCATCCGTCGTGATGGGCGTCGAGCTTGCGCTCTTTCCATCGGCTTTCGGCGTTGCGCCAGCGCTCCGTGCGATGTCTTGCGCTGCAGGTAGCGCGGGCGCCGTGTCTTCTACTTGCTCGGGCAACGCGCCCACACCCGCGGCCGCGGACTCTTCTGCCGCAAGCCCGTCCAACGCAGTGTCGGATCCGGTGTTCTTGGCCTGAGACTGCTCGAATACTCCGACCGCGACGATGCCGATCACGACGAGCGCGGTGCTGGCCGTCAGCAGCAACGCTATCACCACGCGCCGACTGCGTACCGCAGAACGTTCCTCGCGCAAAAGCGGGATATCGATAGATGGGAGCGGTCGAAGCGCGTCCCGAGGCGGCTGCTCCGACGTCATCTAGCCGGACGACATACCAAGGGGATACCGCGATGGCAACGGCCCGGCGCCGCCCTAGGCATCGAAAAGCCCGAGGGCCCAACGCAGCGTGTTGCGATCCGTGTTCTGGCCCGTGTGGACGATCACAACACGCTTGCCCGCGAGCGACGCCCGCATTTTTCTCGCCGCAGCGTAGCCCGCCGCCGCCGCACCTTCCGCGACGTTATGGGTGGTCTCAAGGGCCTCGCGCACGCCTTCGCGCATTTCTTCTTCGCTGACGAGGACCACTTCATCGAGTTGGCCCTTAAGGAGCTCGAATGGAAGCTCATACGCATAACGCGTTGCAAGCCCGCCCGCGAACGTGTCCGCCGAGTCAGTGCTCAACAGCTTTCCGGCACTCAACGATCGCGCAAGCGCCGGTGCGCGCTCCGCTTGAACGCCGATTATTTTCACATTCGGCAAGAGCGCGCGCATCGCCACGACCACGCCTGCGGCACAACTTCCGCTACCCATGGGCACGATGATTACGTCGAGCTCCGGCAGCTGCTCGGCCACTTCGAGCGCCATCGTGCCCACGCCCGCAATCAGTAGCGGTTCATTGCCCGGATGCACGTAGCGCATGTTGTCCGCGCGAGCGCGCGCTTCGGCCTCTAAGCACGCGTCATCGAAGTCCCGACCCCACTCGACAATCTCGGCACCGAGCGCCTGGATCAGCGTGTTTTTCTCTGGGTTATTGCCACGCGGCACGTAAATGAGCGTGCGTGATCCGAAGTGGCGCGCCGCGTAAGCCAGCGACAATCCGTGATTTCCTCGCGTGGCCGCGACTACGCCGCGCTTCCATTCACGCTCGCCCAAGCTTGCAAACAAGTTGAGCCCACCGCGCACCTTGAACGCACCGATCGGCAGATGATTCTCGTGCTTTACGTACGCATCGAACCCTAGATGCGCACTCAACAAGGGATGCCGATAAAGCGGCGTCGGCGACAGGTGACGGCGCAGTACGCCCTGTGCGTTCAGGATGTCGCGCATCGTAACTGTCATACGGCCTTTCTTGACATGCGAGGGGGCGGGCGCTACTCGTTCGCACGCTTTGCCTCAAAGGGTCTCTAAAAGGCTCCCAGGCGCACACAGAACTTCGCACTCAGGCACATAGCTCAGCGGTAGAGCACTACCTTGACACGGTAGGGGTCCGCGGTTCAATCCCGCGTGTGCCTACAATTTTGTTTCCTTCTCGAGCGTGAAGGGTGTTCCCTTCCAACCGGAGATCTCAGCCATCAA
>JBKJIA010000367.1:0-19713 GCA_046598735.1 Polyangiales bacterium | reverse complement strand
AGCGGATCGAGGCCCGTGGTGGGTTCGTCATAGATCAGGATTTCAGGTTCCATCACCAGCGCCCGCGCCACTGCCACCCGCTTTTTCATGCCGCCTGAAAGCTCTGCGGTACTTTTGTGCATGGCGTGAGCAACGCCCAGGGCCTCGAGTCCCTGCTCCACCTTCTCGCGAATTTCCTTCCTCGATAGCTTACTGTGTTCGCGCAGCGGAAAGGCCACGTTGTCGAACACACTCATCGAGTCGAACAGCGCCGACATTTGGAACACCATGCCGAACTTGCGACGAAACGTGTTGAGCTGCACCTCGTCGAGCCCTACCACGTCCACACCATCCACTTCGATACGCCCGGAGTCTGGTTTCTCGAGGCGAATCAGTTGGCGGAAGAACACCGTCTTGCCAGAGCCGCTCGCGCCCACGATCACGTTCGTCAGGCCGCGGTAGATGTCGAAGGTCACACCGCGCAGAATCTCGAAGCCATCGTAGGACTTGTGCACATCGATGATGCGCACTTGAATCGGATCCTTACCTTCGCTGCGAGCAGCTGCCGCATCGCCCAGCGCGATTTGCTTGGCGGGCTCGCTCATTCAGGTCCCCGTCAGCATGCTCGTGATCAGGTAATCGAGTGCAAGGATGGACACGGCGCTCTGCACCACGGCACTCGTCGTAGCTTGACCGACGCCCGCTGCGCCGCCTTTGGCGTAGAAGCCATGACGACAGGCGATGAGCGATACGGCGACCCCGAACACCACGGCCTTGACCATGCCTTGGCGCAAATCGGGAGCATCGACGAACCAGCGGACCTTATCGACGAACACACCGTGATCTAGGTCGAGCAGCTGCACGCACACGAGCCATGCACCGAAGATGCCGACCATATTGAAGATCATGGTCAGGATCGGAAACATCACAATTCCCGCGATCAAACGCGGCACCACTAAAAACTGGACCGGATTGACGCCCATGGTTGTGAGCGCATCGATCTGATCGGATACGCGCATGGACCCAAGCTCGGTGGTGATGGCGCTGCCCGCGCGGCTCGACACCATCAAGGCCGTAAACACCGGCGCAAGCTCGCGCGTGAGCGCCATGCCTACCACCGCGCCCGTCTGATTTTCCGCGCCAAATTGCCGAAAACCATCCACCAACTGCAGCCCGAACACCATGCCGATGAACAAGCCTGTCAAGCCGACCAGAAACAGGGATTGCACGCCTACGAATTCCATCGCCGCGATGAAGATCGAGATGCGGTAGGGCCGACGAATGCCCCAGAAAATCGACTGACCAAGCAGCTGTACGGTGGCGCCGATCTCGCCGAGTAAGGAGATCGCGGGGCGCAGCAACAGCAGCACCAAATCCATGGCCGTGCGTGCGGGGGCCGCGTCTGTGGCTGGCGTACCGGTTGGGTCCGTCGGCCCGCCCGTACTCACGACTTCTTTTGGTTTGACCTCGGCACTCACGCGGGATGGATAACACAGTTTCTGCTGCGAGCGCCCGTGAGCCGGGCGTGCTGCCACCTGCACAGGCTGCCGCGAGTCGTGCTGGCTGCTAGCATCGCGGCATGCGAATCGAGATCAATGGCGAGCCCCGCGAGGTTGCGCCCAACCTCACCGTGCTAGCGCTGATCGAAAGCCTGGGTCTGCAGGGCAAGCCCGTGGCCGTCGAACGCAACGCGCAAATCGTGCCGCGCGCCACCCATGGCGACGTGTGCTTGGCCGACGGCGACAAGCTCGAAGTCGTACAGTTCGTAGGCGGCGGCTGAGGAGTAACTCGTGCAAGAAGCAACAGATCGACTCACCGTAGGAACGCACACCTTTGATTCGCGCCTGTTCGTGGGCACGGGCAAATACAAGGACTTGGCGGAGACCAAGGCGGCGCTTGATGCCTCGGGAGCCCAAGTGGTCACCGTAGCCGTGCGACGCGTGGACTTATCCAAGGCCGAGGATCAATCTCTGTTCGCTTATCTGCGCGAGCGCAAGTTCACGCTCTTGCCCAACACGGCCGGCTGCTACACGGCAGATGACGCGATTCGTACCTGCCGCTTGGCGCGCGAAGCCGGCATGACCTCGCTCGTGAAGCTCGAAGTACTCGGGGATCCCAAAACGTTGTTTCCCGATGTGGAGCAGACGTTGGCCGCCGCGCGCATCCTGATCAAAGAAGGCTTCACCGTGCTGCCGTACATCAGCGACGACCCCGTCAGCTGCAAGAAGCTCGAAGACATGGGCTGTGCGGCCGTGATGCCGCTCGCTGCGCCGATAGGGTCGGGCCTGGGCATTCGCAATCCCACGAACCTCGAAATCATCGTCAAGCAATCGAACGTACCCGTGATCGTCGATGCGGGCGTGGGCACCGCGTCCGATGCGGCGCTGGCGATGGAGCTAGGCTGTCATGGTGTGTTGATGAACACCGCGATCGCTGGCGCCAAGAATCCCGTGAGCATGGCGCGGGCAATGCGCCTGGCAGTCGAAGCGGGTCGGCTCGCATTCTTGTCGGGTCGTATTCCGCGCAAGCTCTACGCCACGGCGTCCAGCCCGATCGAAGGCGTCATCGGCTCGGACCGACCGTGAGGACCCTGTTGTTCGCGGCGTGCCTGCTCGCGAGTGCACCTTACCAATGCGCGTCCGACACCACCGATCGACCGGTCGAAGACACGGCGCCGCAAGCCCTGTGGATTCTCTCCGAACGGTTCGAGACGGAAGGCAATCAGCCCGCCCGCGAAACGACCTTGCGCCAGCTAATCAACCAGTATCCGAGCTCTCGCTACGCACATCGTGCACGCGAGGAGCTGGGCATCACGGACCCAGCGAACGCGAGCGGTTCCAAGCCATAAAGCGAGGCTCGCAGGTGACGCTGCCCTTCAGACTGATGCTCGTGACCGACGACGGTCCCGATCTCGCCGCTCGCTTAGAACGCGCTCTTACGATTCGCGCACGGATTCCGGTCGCTGTGCAGTTGCGCATGAAGCGAGCGAACCTACGCGAGCTACAGGACATGGCCACTCGCGTCCGGTCGCTCACTCGTGCGCGCGGCCTCCCGCTGTTCATCAATGGGCGCGTCGACGTCGCGCTCGAAGTGGAGGCTGACGGTGTTCATCTGCCCGCAAAGGGCATTTCGATCGCCGTGGCGCGAGCGTTCATGCCCGCTAGCACTTGCATCGGTGTGTCCTGTCACACAGCGGACGAAGTGGCGGCAGCGTCTCAGGAGGGCGCAAACTACGTGCTGCTCTCACCGATTCGCAAAGTGGAAGGCAAAGCCAAGCCCCTCGGAATTGAGGGTTTCGCTGCGATTGCACGCACCACGTCGCTCCCTGTTCTGGCACTGGGAGGCATCACCCTTCCCGACGTAGCTGCTTTGAGAGCGGCGGGCGCCGCTGGGATCGCAGTGATGCGTAGTGTGATGCTCGCAGCCGATCCCGCCGCTATGCTGGGTACGTTTTGCGACGCGTGGCACGGCCATGCTCCATGAGCATTTCACGCGTTGCCGCTGCGAGTGCGCGCAGCTAAGGTTGCCGCCGCCTAAGGCTACGAGCTTTGAGATTTTTTCGGCAGGACGGCGCGCGAGATGCGCGCGATAAGGAGCCCCTCGATGGGCAGCGCCAACGCGAAGAAGAGTGACAGCAAGGTTCTGCCCGTTCAGGGCGACCCGGAAGTCACACCAGCCATCGCTCGCGAGCTCGGTCTCGCCGAAGTGGAATTCGAACGTTTAGTCCGGGAGTTAGGCAAGAAGCCGAGCCACGCAGAGTTATGCGTAGCCGCTTGCCTCTGGTCTGAACGGAGTGCCCAAAAGTCGTCGCGGGTGCACCTCAAGCGCCTGCCGACCAGCGGTCCCCACGTGAGCGAAGGTCCGGGCGAGAACGCCGGCGCCCTCGATCTGGGCGATTCGGCATCGGTCGTGATCAAGCTTGAGCTGCAACCAATCGCAAGCCAAGCACCGGGAGAGGCCGCAGCACGCAGCGTCAGCGCGGCGGTACGCGAAGTGCTCGCCATGGGTGCCCGACCCGTCGCGGTCTTAAATGCGCTGCGTTTTGGCGGGCAAGATGCGGCACGTACACGTGAGCTGGTACGCGGCGTGGTCTCGGGTCTTTCGAGTTACGGCGGACGCCTCGGCATTCCCACGGTCGGTGGCGACACTCAGATCGACGCGCGCGTCGATGCTGAAACCATGGTCGGATCGTTCGCGGTGGGCGTCGCGCGCACCGACCGACTCGTGCCGGGTCGCGCGGCAGGTCTGGGCAACAAGGTCGTGCTGATCGGAGCCAAGACGTCGCAGCAAGGCAGCGCAGATGCCGCCTTGACCGTGCAGCTGATCGAAGCCTGTCTGTCGCTCTTCAATTCGGGCAACGTCGAGGGCGCGGAAGACATCGATGCTGGGGGCCTCGCGGTCGCCGCCGTCGAGATGGCCGCGCGAGCCGGCACTGGCCTTGAGCTCGACCTGGATGCAGTGCCCCGTGCAGAGTCGGGACTGCGTGCCGGTGACGTGCTGTGCGCTGAGTCTCCGGAACGCATGCTGATCGTCGCCAAAAAAGGCCGCGAAGAAGCAGTGCTGCGCGCCTGTCGGGACTTGGGCGTCGAAGCGTCCGTAGTCGGCACGGTCACCAACACCCAGCGCTTTTCATGCAAGGCCACCGCCGGTTTCGATCCGGCCACCGAAGGCGCAGCAGCCTCCGGCAAGCAAGCGCTGATCGTAGACCTTCCCATTCCCCTGCTCACCACCGATGCGCCTCGCTACGAGCGCACGATGAAGGCAGCCGAGCCCGACACCAGCTTGCCCGAGCTCCCAACGGGCCGTGCACTCGATGTGGAACGCGAGCTGTTGCGTTTGGTCGGCTCACCTCGCGCGGGCAGTCGCGAATGGATTTACAAGCAGCTCGAGCAAGGCGCCAAGACCACGACGCTGGTGCGCCCAGGCCAGGGCGATGCAGCTGTCCTTCGGGTCACCATTGACAACGGCAGCGGCAACGACGAGCAAACGATCGAGAAGCACCTGGCGATTTCGATCGACGGCAGCATTCGCCACACCGAGCTCGATCCGCGCCAGGGCGCGGCGATGTTGGTCGCTGAATGCGCCCGCAACGTCGTGTGTTCCGGCGCGGAGCCGCTCGGTATCGTGCACGCGCTTTCGCTCAGCGACGCGGAAGATCCCGAGACCATGTGGCGCGTTTCGCAGTTGGTAGATGGCATCCGTGATGCCTGCGTCGCACTCAAGCTGCCGGTCGTGGGTGGCGATGTATCGGTATCGATAGCCAGCCCAGGGGCGGCGCCCGGCCGACCCAGCGCGACGCCTACGATTGCGGTCGTGGGTGTTTTGCGTGATGCCAACGAGCGGCTGCAACTGGGCTTCTCGCGGCAAGCGGACATGATCGCGCTGCTGGGTGCCAAGGGCACGGGCAATCTCGCAGGATCCGATTGGTTGGTGTCGCGCACCAACAAGATCTCGGGCACGCCACTTCAGATCGACCTCGGCGCCGAAGTAAAGCTGCAGCGCGCGCTGCTCGAGCTTGCCCGCGACCGTATGTTGTCCAGCGCCCACGACGTGAGTGACGGCGGCCTGGCCGTATGTTTGGCCGAGTCATGCATCGCAGGTCGCATCGGCTGCTCGGTGGAGTTACCGGGTGACGCGGCGCTGCCGGCGCTGGCACGTCTCTTTCACGAAGAGCCATCGCGCGCGATCGTAAGCTTCAAGCCGGAACAGCGCGAAAAGGTGCAGCAGCGTTGTGAAGCGCTGGGTGTACCGTTCGCGCTACTCGGTTTTGTCGGCGGCGACACGCTCGAAATCGAAGAGGTCATGGACGTACCCGTTCATGTGCTCGCAGATACACACGCGCGCGCCCTGGAACCAGTCGTCGGCTGAACGCGTACAGACCTGTCGCAGCTACCGGGAACCTAACGCACGCTCGCCCCGTCTCTCACGGACGACGTAGTCAGGCGAATGGAGTGCGGATGCGGCAAGGGTCTCGTACGATACTGGTCACGGACACGCACGCGATGGCCCAAGAACACGCCGCCAGGGAGCTCGCCTCCGACCGGGTCGCCCCGTGCTCATGCTCGACTCGCGAAGAGTTCAGCCGCATGGCCGCGCCGCTCACGGCGCCTCTGTTTCGTTTGTGCCTAGCGTTGTGCAACTCGCGCGAGGAGGCGGAAGACCTGCTTCAGAACGCCTTGGTCAAGGCCTTTGTCCATCGCGAAGCCTATCGAGGCGACGCACCGTTTCTTTCGTGGCTCTACGGCATCGTGCGCAACGAACGCGCCGAAACTGTGCGCACCGCGGCGCGCAGGCGCGGGCTCATCCGCAACGCCGTCGAACGCTTCGGCTTACTGTTCGAAGATCTAGTAGCGAGCGGCCACGCGTCACCGGAATCCACGGCCATCCAGACGCAAGACGCCGATGAGATACTGGCGCGCGTGCGCGATCTCCCAGAGGCGTACCGCGAAGTCGTCTGGATGTGCGACGTGGAAGAGCTTTCGTACGAGCTCGTGGCGCAAGCCTTGAGCATTCCGCTGGGCACCGTGAAAAGCAGACATGCACGCGGCCGCGCTCGACTGCGTACGTTGATCACAGCGGCGCAGATGGCTAGTGACTCAGGCGTTCTAGCGACGAGCACGGAGGCGCCATGAATGAGCATGATGTCGATCCCAACGCCAGCGAACGGAGACGGCGTTTGCGCCAAGCGCGCGACGCAATGCGGGTATCCCCGGACTTCGTCGCACGTCTCGAACGGGCCTTGATCGAAGCCGAGGCCACGCGACCTCCCGCACGCAAGATGCAAATGCGTGCCTTGTGGATGCAGGCGCCATTGATGTTACCCGCCGCCTTGGGCGTGATGATCGCGCTCTACGCCACGTTGGACGCGCCAACGTTCGATGCGATGAACGTGGCTGAGCATTCGCTGGAGCTGCCCTTGGATGGACGCGGCTCGGTCGCACTCGATCTCGCACTGCATCATCACGGCAGCGACTGGGCAGACGTAGCCGTGCACGCGCCGCGCGGTGTACGCGTTTCTACGCAAGCTTTTAGCGACGTCGGGCCTGACACGTGTCGCCGTGCTCGGTGCCGATACGACTTCAGCCACAAGGGCGACAGTGGCTCACCCAAGATGCAAGTACACGTGTCGCAGCCTGGCCGATATCGGATGGAAATCGAGCATCAGTCTCGCGGGGCGCGTGTGCGCGAAGTGTTCGTCATTCACGCACGCCGCTGAGTTTTTCGCCTCGTTCGGGAACTGCACAAGAGCCGGCGCCGTCCTTGAAGAGTCGTTACCCCAACGACACTTCTCGTACCGCTGAGGAATCATGAGCGTCGACAAGAACGAGCTATCGCTCGCCACGTGGAAGACAGATTTGAACTCGGGCTTCCTCGTGTTTCTGATCGCCCTTCCCCTATGCCTTGGCATCGCCATGGCCAGTGGCTTCCCGCCGGTCGCCGGCATTTTGACGGCCATCGTGGGTGGCATCGTGGGCACGCTGATCGGTAGCGCGCGCCTTACCATTAAGGGCCCCGCAGCGGGCCTTATCGTGATCGCACTCGGCGCCGTGACCGAGCTCGGCGGAGGCGATCCCGCAAAGGGCTACAAACTCGCATTGGCCGTAGGCGTAGTGGCCGGTGTGCTGCAGATTGGCCTTGCGCTGCTGCGATCGGGCGCGCTTGGTGATGCCTTCCCGCCGTCCGTGGTTCACGGCATGTTGGCAGCGATCGGCGTGATCATCGTGTCAAAGCAGGCGCACACGCTGATGGGCGTCAAGCCCGCGAGCAAAGAGCCGTTCGCGCTACTCGCGGAGATTCCGAACAGCATCGCGCACATGAATCCCGAGATCTTGGTGATCGGTGCGGTGAGTTTGCTGATTTTGTTCGGCATGCCCAAGGTCCCGTTCGCATGGGCCAAGAAAGTGCCCGCTCCGATGGTAGTAGTGCTCGCGGCCATCGCTCTCGAGCACTTGTTCGATCTCGAGCATCAACACTCATATTCGTGGCACGGCCATAACTATCCGATCGGTCCTACGTATCTCGTGCAGTTGCCCGGCCAGTTGTTGAGCGCAGTCGCCTTTCCGGACTTCTCGCAAATCTTCTCGGGCACTTCGATCAAGTACATCGTGATGTTCACGCTCGTGGGCAGCATCGAATCGCTCTTGAGCGCCAAAGCCGTCGACAAGCTCGACCCCAAACACCGACACTCAGATCTCAATCGCGACCTTTTGGCGGTGGGGGTAGGGAACGTGCTGGCCGCGAGCATCGGCGGGTTGCCGATGATCTCGGAAATCGTGCGTAGCTCAGCCAATATCAACAACGGCGCGCAGACCCGGCTTTCAAATCTCTTTCACGGCGCGTTCTTGTTGATCTTCGTCGCACTTTTGCCAGGCCTTTTGCATCAGATCCCATTGGCCGCACTCGGAGCCATGTTGATCTACACCGGGCTCAGGCTGGCTTCGCCCAATGAGTTCGTGAAGACGTTTCGCATCGGGCCCGATCAGCTCGCCGTGTTTACGACCACCTTGGTCATGACGCTCGCGACGGATCTATTGCTCGGCGTCGCATCGGGCATCGTGCTCGAAGTGGCGATGCACTTGTACCGCGGTGCTCCGATTTCGCAGCTGTTCCACGCGCACACCGAGACCATCGAAGAAGAGGGCGGGCAGCGCGTGCTCATGATTCGGCGCGCCGCGATGTTCACGAACTACATCGGACTCAAGCGACGCATCCTGGAAGGCGCGGGCGACGCGCAGTGCTTCGTAGTCGATCTCGGAGATACACGAATCGTCGATCATACGGTGCTCGAGAAGCTGCATCACCTGGTTGACGAGTGGGCACGCCTCGGCAAGACCTTAACTATTCGGGGGCTGGACGATCATGAGACGGCATCGCCACACGAGCTTGCGGCGCGCTGGAAGCGTTGAGTACGTCTAGATCAAACGGCGCAAAACCTTAGTGGTAAGCCATGCATGACACAAAAGGTCCCGTGGAACATCAGAGCGTCGCGCAGCGCGTACAACATGCCTTAGAGCACGTGGGCCACCTGCTGCCCGATCAAGCGCCGATTCGCGTGTTCATCCACCACAACACGCTACACGCTTTTCAGCATCTGCATTTCCACGAAGCTGTCCTGCAAGGTAAGGAAGTCTACGGAGCAGAACCTTACGTTAGCGAAGCGCGCTTTCGTGAGTATCTGGGTGCAGGCCGCATCACGGAGCGCGATCTGGACGCTGCGCTGCGCGATCAGATTGGCGAAGAAGAGCGCACGACATTCGTGGCCGGTCTGCTCGATCTGAAAGCGCTGCGCATGCTGCGCCTCCGCTACGCGATCGAAACCGAGACCGCGGCCTCGTTGCGCTGGAAGGTTCTGGAGGAGGAGGTGTTCAAGCGCGTGCGGGCAGATGCGAGCAGCGAAGCGCGCAATCGCCTGATCTCCGAGACCCAGCGCTGGCTGCGTCTCATGCTCGAAGCAAGCACGCTCGAAGCTGCTCGCCAGGCCGGCGCGTTCGTCACGGGAGAACAGGGCGAAGAAAAGATCGCGGGCGCGCTTGCACGAGATCATGCGCTGAAGCTGTCCGCGGAATCGTTGCGGGAGGGACTCGATGAGCATGCCGAGGCGCTGTGCGTATCGGCTTTGTGGGTGGCTTGTCGTGAGGCGGCACAAGGCTATTTGCCCGACGCAGCGCACAGCGAGCGAACGCTTCGACAGCATCGTGACGTGATGCTCGAGCGCAGCGGACAAGACGTCTACGATCTCGTCTTCCCAATCTTGATCCGGCTCTCGGCCGCTTACTTGGACGATGGCCTTGCGCAGCATCCGATGCCGCAACGCGAGCTTGGTTTCTATCGTTCCGTGCGCGCACTCGTAGCCCATGGCAGCACGCCGGTTTCGCGCTGGTTGCGGGCCGTAAAGCGCACGTTTGCCGAGCAAGAGCAGCGAAACGCGTCGGCCATGGATGTGGTGCTCGAAGCGTTGCAAGACTTCGGCGTAAGCGACGGCGAGGTCGAACATTACCTCGAACGCATGCTGCTAACCTTACCGGGCTGGGCGGGGATGATGGCGCGGCTCGAGCGCAATGCAGACGACCGTCCCTCGGGCGGCCCGCCCGCATCGTTGCTCGATTTCCTTGCGGTGCGTCTAGTGTACGAGCGCGCGGCATTGCAAAAAATCGCCGCGAGTCAGCCCGGATCACCGAAGCTCGCTCTGATGGCACGCGATAGGCCAACGCACGCGTACGGTGCAGCAGGTGATCACGCAGGGCCCCATCGACTTTTTCAAGTGATGCAGCTTGCGGGCATCGCCGCACCGCGCCTGCGCGCTCTCGCCAAGACGGAAGCGCACGATCTAATACGAGCGATCGATTCGTTCGATGAAATCTGGCGCCGTCGCATCTTTCAAGAAGCGTTCGAGCATCATCACCGCTGCCAGATTTTGAATGCGATGTCCGCCCATCGCGCATCGCTCCAAATTCCCGAGCCGGTCAGGCGTCCTTCGTTCCAGTTGATCTCCTGTTTCGATGAGCGCGAAGAAGCGTTCCGGCGACAGCTCGAAGAAGTGGACCCCAGCTGCCAGACCTTCGGTGCGCCGGGTTTCTTTGGCGCAGCCATGCGCTTTCGCGCGATGGACGAGCACGGCGCCGTGGCCCTCGCCCCGGTGGTCATCAAGCCTACGCACGAGGTCGAAGAGCGTCCAAGACACTCAGATGTCGCCCTGCACGAAGCCCGCACGCAACGTCGTCGCCTGATGGCGCGCTTCAACGCGGAGCTTCATCGTGGATCCCGGTCATTGTGGCGCGGGACGATCCTCAATGCCGCGCTCGGCCTCGTCGCTTTCCTGCCGATGCTCACGCGCATTCTGTCGCCGCGCAACGCAGGCCGCGCCAAACGTTGGGCATCTGAGCGTCTGTTGCCTTCG
The DNA here is from genome assembly GCA_046598735.1 of Polyangiales bacterium. GTDB lineage: Bacteria > Myxococcota_A > Polyangia > Polyangiales > DASUME01 > DASUME01. Next base: position 8,837 of record JBKJIA010000367.1, on the reverse strand, counting down.
CCGCGCACGGAGCTTTCCATTCATCACGATATCTCCAGCGACGCAGACGTGAGCGACGCGGGTCCCAAGCCTGTGGTAGCGCGACAGAAAGGCTTCAAGATCGACGAGCGCGTGACACGCGTGGCGATGGTGCTCGAAAACATCGGCCTCACCCATGTGTTCTCGTCTATCGTGATCGTGGTCGGACACGGCGCGACCACACTCAACAATCCGCACAAATCCGCTTACGATTGCGGAGCATGCGGCGGCCGTCAGGGGGGGCCCAATGCGCGCGTGTTTGCGCAAATGGCCAACGAACCAGACGTACGACGCGCGCTCGACGAGCGAGGCATCCACATTCCCGATGACACGTGGTTCGTTGGCGGACAGCACGACACCTGCAGCGATTCTGTCGTCTTACTCGACTTGGATCATGTGCCCGAATCTCATCGCGAGCTGCTTGCGCAAGCGATGCTGAAAGTACACGCCGCGCGCGCACGTACGGCTCAAGAACGTTGCCGGCGCCTGTTTTCCGCACCGAACGATCCTTCGCCCGAGCTTGCGCTCAAGCACGTGGAGGGTCGCTCCGAACATTTGGCCGAGCCGCGCCCCGAGTTCGGCCATGCCACCAACGCCATCGCCGTGATCGGAAGGCGCGCCATCACACGGAGTCTGTTCCTCGATCGACGCGCGTTCTTACTGTCTTACGATCCTACGATCGATACCACGGGGGCGATCCTCGAGCGCACTTTGGCGGCCGCCACCCCCGTCGGCGCGGGCATCAATCTCGAATATTACTTTTCACACGTGGACAACGATCACTACGGCGCTGGCTCGAAGCTGCCGCACAACATCACGGGCCTTATCGGCGTGATGAGCGGGCACGCGAGTGACCTGCGCACGGGCCTGCCTCGGCAAATGATCGAGATTCACGAGCCTGTGCGCTTGCTCGTGATTGTAGAAGCAACGCCAGAACGCTTGCTCGCTATCGCCGGAAAACAAGCCGAAGTGCGCGAGCTGGTAGTGAAGCGCTGGATTCAGCTCGTTTCCCTCGACCCAGATTCAGGCGCCATGCAAGTGTTTACGGATCGCGGCTTTGAACCTTACACACCTGAGCGTGTAGTGTTACCGCAAGCAGACAGCTCTCGAGACTTCTACCGCGGACACCGCGAGTTCTTGCCCCCTGCTCAAATCAAGAGCAGCAAGCCACGCGCTGCGTGACAGAACGGTTGTGCTGATGCCCGCGTTACCTCCCATTGCTTGGTTTGCTCTCGTCGCGCCGCTCTTCCCGCTGGCTGCTGCGATCTACATCGGGCTTTCACTGTTACTTTGGCGAGCGCCCGACGAACGCTTCACGGCGCGCATGGTGTCCGTCGCGTTTTCCCTGTCCGTAATCTGCACGATGACTGTTGCGATCTACTTCATCACGCACGACGACACTCCGATCGTGCTGCCGCTGGGTGCCTGGTTTTCGACGGAGGGGTACCATTTCGAGTCCAGCCTGCTCGTCGACCGTTTGTCTGCACCCATGATGGTGTTGACGGCCACCCTGTGCGGTTTGGTCGGTCGCTTCTCCTCCACGTATCTGCACCGCGAGCCCGGGCAGCCGCGCTTCTATTTGCTCATGAGTGTGTTCGCGACCGGCATGTTTGTGCTGGTGATGGCGGGCAGCCTCGACTTACTGATCGCGGGCTGGGAATTCGTGGGCATCTCGTCGATGCTGCTGATCGGCTTTTTCCACCAACGCACGTTTCCCGTTCGCAATGCCCTGCGCGCATTCGTCACCTACCGCATCTGTGACATCGGCTTGCTCGTAGGCACGGTGCTCATGCACCACTACGCGCACACCGCGACGTTCACGGAAGTATTTGGAGACCAGGCTTGGCCTGGAGGCCGCGGCACCTTCACAGCCGGCGCCGCCACACTGATCGCTTGCTGCTTGTTGTGGGCAGCCTGCGGAAAGTCGGCGCTGTTTCCGGTGGGCAGCTGGTTACCCCGCGCCATGGAGGGCCCCACACCTTCGAGCGCAATCTTTTACGGCGCGCTGTCGGTGCACGCGGGCGCTTACCTCATGCTGCGCACGCACCCGCTACTCGATCACTCGCCTGTCGCACGGGCCGCGGTGATCATCGTCGGCGTGCTGACGGCGGTGCACGGAACGATCGTGGCGCGCGTTCAAACCGACGTAAAGAGTCAACTTGCGTACGCAACCACCACGCAGGTCGGCGTTATTTTCATCGAAATAGGCCTTGGTTTTCCTCGTTTGGCGCTGCTCCACATCGTGAGCCACGCATGCTTGCGTACGCTGCAACTCTTGCGCGCACCGAACGCAATCCAAGACGCGATGTTGTTGCGCGCGGCAGCAGGCCCGCATCCAGTCGACGCAGAGCAAGTTCTACCTGCTGCGAATAGCGCCAAGGAAACCTGGCAATACCATCTTGCCCTCGAACGTTTTCATCTCGACGCGCTCTGGGAACGCTCCGTGATGCGCGCGTTCATCGTCATGGCCGAGAGCGCAGAGGCCTTCGAGCAACGTCTGCTCGCCACCATCGCCGGCAAGCCCGTTCGTCATCACGACAAGCCCGCCCCCATCCAGACAGCCGAAGAGAGGCGACCGTCGTGAACCACGTTTCTGCGCTGGCATTTCTGGCTTTGATTCTCTCGCCCGCCTTGCACGCGGAGCTGCTGAACTTCGTCCGCGGCGAAAAACGAGCGCGCTTGCTTGGCGTGTCGGGTTCGATCGCATCGCTCTTGATCGGCTCAGCGCTCGTCACGCGCTTCTATATGCAGAAGGACGACGCGCGTCTCTACAGCGTGCTGTCCTTCGACGGCACTGGGCATGGTCTGCACTTCGGCATCGATGCACTCAATGCGCCTCTCATTCCGCTGCTAGGTCTCCTTACCTTCGCGTTCGTGATGGGCGGCCCCGTGGAGCTACTCGGCAAACGTGAGTTGCGCGCCTTACTATGGCTCGAGTCCCTCACGCTGCTCACACTCAGCACGCTCGATCTGGCAGTGCTCGCCATCGGCTGGTCGGTCATGCTGATCCCTACCTATCGCCTTACGGTGACAGGCCAAGGCAGCCACAGCGCTCTCCTCGCGCGCGTGTTCAAAATCTATCACCTGACGGGTGTCATCGCGTTCTTGACCGGCGTGTTTGCGCTAGCGGCCTGGGCCCATCCGAGTGGATTGCTCGACATGAGCCTGACGCATCTAGAAGTCGAAGTCGTGCCCGCACCTTACCGTCCGGTCTTGTTCTGGTTGCTTACGGTAGGCGCACTCGTACGCATGGGCGTCGCGCCTTTTCATTCTTGGGTTCCGCTATCCTTCGAGCGCGGGTCGATTCTGGCAGTGACCTTACTGGTCTCCATGCGCACCGGCTTCTATATGCTGGCGCGTCTCGTCATTCCCGAGTTCGCAGAAGCCGCGCACGACGCCACCCCCGTCCTGATGAGCCTGGCCTTGGTGAGCGCCATCTACGGCTCGGTTTGCGCCCTGGGCCAACACGACCTGCGGCGTATGATCGGGTTCCTCGTCACGAGCCAATCCGGGATCATGCTCACAGGCATGGTGCTCGGTGATCCCCACGCCATCAGCGGCACCCTGCTCTATTGGCTGGGCTTCGCGACGTCTACCACCGGTTTGATGCTGATGGTCTCCGCTTTAGCCGCACGGACGGGCAGCGCAGACATGCGTCTGTTTGGCGGGTTGGTCGGACGCATGCCGCATCTCAGCGCGTGCTTCTTACTGTTTGCACTCGCAACCATCGCCATTCCGGGCTCGCTCGCATTCATCGCCGAAGACATGCTCGTACACGGCGCGCTCTCCGCGCATCCGTTGCTCACGACCGTCATGATCGTGGCGATGGTCATCAACGCTATCTGCTTGGTGCGCGCCTTCGTGGTCACGTTCCTCGGCGAAACGCGCCCGCTGTCCATCCCCGTTGGTGCGCTGAGAGACCTACTGCCACGCGAACGTATCGCGGCGGTGGTGCTGCTGCTCGCGCTGTTCGTGGCCGGCGCTATCCCAGGTCCGCTCGTAGCGTCTCAGTCCTCGGCCGCGCACGAGATAGCCCAGATCGAGAACAACCCTCCGCATTGAGCTCACGCCGCCGGGCGACACGCGCGACGTGGCGCTTGCGTTCAGGAATGAGAAGCGGTAACGGTTCTCAACTAAGAACGTCTCTAAAGTAGATGCGGGGCAAAAACACAGAGCGCGACGTACGGGACGTGGCCGAAAGACTGCGTGAGGCCGGGCTGAAGCTCACGGCTCAACGCCTAGCAGTAGTGCAGTGTCTAGTAGGCGACGAGACTCATCCCACGGCGCAAGAGCTGTTCGATCGCTTGCGCCCCAGCTTTCCGAGCATGTCGTTTGCCACCGTGTACAACACGCTCGCGGCGCTCAGCACCGTGGGCGCGTGCAGCACCGTGCAGTTGGGAGGGGCCGCGCGTTTCGATCCCAACGTTCACGCGCACGATCATCTCGTGTGCGAACAATGCGGCTTGGTTCGCGACGTGAGCACACCCGCCGCATCAATCGACGCAAAACCCGCGCGCGCGGAGTTGTCAGGTTTTGAAGTTCACCGTGTCGAGCGGGTTTACCGAGGGCTGTGTGCCTCGTGCCGCAAGGCCCAGTGAGATTTTTATCGTTCGATTCAAAGGGAGAACACCATGGCACAGCTCAAAGGCTCGAAGACTGAAGACAATCTGAAAGCGGCATTCGCCGGAGAATCACAGGCCAATCGCCGCTACTTGTACTTCTCCAAGATTGCGGACGTGGAAGGTTATGCCGACGTGGCGGGTCTGTTCCGCGACACGGCAGACGGCGAGACAGGCCACGCGCACGGCCACCTGGATTTCCTGAAAATCTCGGGCGACCCGGCCACAGGCAAGCCAATCGGAACCACGGACAAAAACCTCGCAGCGGCCGTCGCGGGCGAGACCTACGAGTACACCGAAATGTATCCGTCCATGGCCAAGATGGCGCGCGAAGAGGGCTTCGCCGAAATCGCAGAATGGTTCGAGACGCTCGCCAAGGCCGAGAAGAGCCACGCGGGTCGTTTCCAAAAGGCGCTCGATACGCTCGACTGATTCAGGTTTGTTGTCCGCTTCGTTCTATCAGCCTGCCCTCTCCCAACGCATTTGGGAGAGGGACACGGAAGTAAGTATGCGTCCTGAACATCCGCCTGCGCTCGATCCCAACGAAGCCCGATACTGGGACGCACGCGACCTAGAGCGCGAGCTTGAGCGCGTGTTTTCGATCTGTCACGGCTGTCGTATGTGCGTGGGGTATTGCCCGTCCTTTCCGGCCATGTTCGAGCGCGTAGACAACTACGTGCGCTTGCGGCGCGGCGAGATCGATGCCTTCGATTCGAACGACTACAAGGTCGTCAACGACCTCTGCTACCAGTGCAAGCTCTGCTATTTCAAGTGCCCGTATACGCCTGACGATCAGCATCCTTTCATGGTCGACTTTCCACGCTTGATGCTCAGACATCGCGCCCAACGCGCCAAGCGCGACGGAGTCACCATTCAAGACCGCGCACTCGGCGAGCCGCAAACACTCGGTGCCCTCGCGAGCGGGCTGACGGCACCGATTGCCAATCTCGTCAGCGCCAACCGCTTGCTGCGTAAGGTTCAGGAAAAGATCACGGGCATCAGTGCAGAGTTCAACCTGCCACCCTTTGCCGAACAGACTTTCGCCCAATGGCTGAAGAAACGACCTGTCACGTTCGAGGCTCCCAAGGGCGAGGTCGTCTTGTTCGCGACCTGCACCGTCACGTTCAACCTTCCTTCCGCGGGCAAAGCCGCCGTACAAGTACTCGAGCATCATGGCTTGCGCGTGCACTATCCGCGCGAGCAAACCTGTTGCGGCATGCCCAACCTGGACGGTGGCGACGTAGCCAGCGCGACCGAGAAGGCGAAGCGAAATGTCGCCGCGCTGTATCCGTATGTGGCGCGCGGCATGGATGTGATCGTGCCCGGTCCCACGTGCAGTTACGTGCTCAAGAAGGAGTATCCCGAGCTACTCGGCACACCTGAAGCCAAGGCGGTGGCTGCACGCACTTTCGATCTGATGGAGTACATACGCGTGAAGCTGCTGCGCGAAAAGAAGCTGCGCGAAGACTTCAAGTACCCACTTGGTAAGATCGCGTTGCACGCAGCTTGTCACCTACGTGCACAAAAGATCGGCACGCCCGCGCAAAACATCCTCCGTAAGGTGCCGGGCACGGAAGTGGAAGTCATCGAGCAATGCTCCGCCGTCGACGGCACGTGGGGTATGAAAGCGCAGTACTACGAGCTCGGTAAACGCTATGCACAAAAGCTCATCCATGGCGTGAAACATGTCGATGGTTACAGCGCCGTCGCCACCGATTGCCCCCTTTCAGGGCAACGCCTCGCCCAAGAGCTCAGCACGATTGCCGTCCACCCGATCGAACTACTGAATCGCGCTTACGGTCTGGCGCCGGTCGGCAATGCACCCGAAGGTTTGTTTGCACTCGCGCCTCTCGCCTTACCATCAGCGACCCGCAGCCAAGAGGAATCCCCATGAGACCCGTCAGCCGCACCGAGCTCCTCGACATTGGGAGTTACGAGCCCCTACGCGAGCGTTTTCGCGCGCGCATCATGGAAGCCAAGCGTCATCGCAGGCTCGCGGTGGGCGAGCACATGACGTTTATCTGGGAGAATCGCGATACGATGCTCTACCAGATCCAAGAGATGCTGCGCACCGAGCGCATCACTTCGGAGAGCGCCATCGCGCACGAGCTCGAGACGTATAACGGGCTTGTGCCCAAGGAAGGACAACTCTCGTCGACGTTGATGATCGAATACAACGATGCCGACGAGCGCCGCGTGATGCTCGACAAGCTCGCCAGCCTGCGCCAAGAGGTGACCCTGCACGTGGCTGACCGGGTGATTCAGGGCGTCTTCCACGATCAACCAGGTGAAGAACCTGAGCGTTTGCCCGCCGTCAATTACGTGACCTTCGACGTGGGCAATATCGACAATCTACTTGACGATGCTTCGATTGTCGTCGAGCTCCACATCGCGAATGCGAGCTACAGGACGGCCGCGCCATTGTCCTTGCCGATGCGCCAGCAGCTCGCCACGGATCTACGCGAACCGTAAGGCGAAGCAACGCTCAGCCCACATTGGCCTCGGTCAGCTTTACGGAACCGGTGCGATCGAGCTTTCGCCAGCCGTGACGCGCCCCGCGAACCGCGGCCACCATCGCGCGCAGGCTCACGTAGTACATCATCTGCCGATAGGTGAAGCGCTGGATCAACAACATCCAAAGCCAACGTAGGGGCTTACCATCGAGCGTGAACGCCAGGAGCGAGCCACACACGTCCATCAAAAGGAATGCCACGTACCCCGCCAGGAAGGCACCGTAATCCCCGCGGAAGATGGCGAGCACCATCACGAGATCGCCGATCGGACTGAGCGCCGCGAACAGGACTTGGAACACCACCATATTGGGCAAGCCTACCCAACCGAGCGGCCCATGAAAGAATGCGCCGCGATGCTTGAACAAGCACTGGTAGGTGCCGTAGGTCCAGCGGAAGCGCTGCTTGAGGAGGCCCGACATGGTCTCGGGCGCCTCGGTACGGCCGATGGCGTGCGGTTCGTAGGCGATGCGACCGCCTGCACGCAGAACAGTAAGGGTAAGATCCGCGTCTTCGGTCAGGGTCTCGTCGCTGTAGCCACCTACCGCACGCACGGCATCGCGCCGCCAAGCACCGAGCGCGCCCGGAACGACGCTGACGCTGTTCAACACGGCGAACGCGCGCCTGTCGAAATTCTGACTGGTCACGTACTCGATGGCTTGAAAGCGCGTAAGCCATGAGTGGACGTTGCCGACTTCGACGTTGCCGCACACGGCAGTGACATTGGGATCGGCAAAGTGCGCAACCAAGCGCTCGATCGCGCCCTGCATCAAGATCGTGTCGGCATCGACAGCGACCACAATCTCACCATCTGCAACCAGAAGCCCTGCGTTGGCTGCGCTGGCCTTGCCGCCATTGACCTTCACGAGCAGCCGCACGCGATCGTCAGTTAGGGCAAGGCGCTTGACTACCTCGGCCGTTTCATCGGTGGAACCATCGTCGATCACCAGCACCTGCACGCGTTCGTAGCCGGTGCGCAAGACCGACGTGATGGTCCGCTCGATCACCATCTCCTCGTTGAATGCAGGTACCAGCACCGTGACGAGTGGCTCGAAGCCCTTGGGCACGGTGGGCGGAGGCTTACGTGCTTGCACCAACGTGAGAATGCCGAGCATCACCACGCGGAAGATGGCGAGCAGCGTGCAACCAAAGAACAACACACTCAGGATCAACCAGCCCCAGCTGCGGGCTCGAGCAACACTCAGATTGCCCCAAGCTAGCGCATGCGCCCCCATGCTCAGGGGCTTGAGTAGGTCGGAACGCGGCACTCCCATATAGGCATCGAGAGTGACGAAGCGATAGCCGCGCTGCCGAAGCGCGGGCACGGCAATGGCGAGCGCTGCTACGGTCTGCGAACGCTCCCCACCGCCATCGTGCAAAAGCACCACGCGTCCGCCGCGCTCTACTTGGTCGATCATTCGTTGCGCGATGACGCGCGGTCCTGGCTTCTGCCAGTCCAGAGGATCAACATTGGCTCCGACGAAGATGTAGCCGTTCTGCAACGCAACACGCAGCGGCCCGAGATCCTCAGGTCGAGTAGGGTCGACGTTGGCGGTGTATGGCGCGCGAAACACCGGCGAACGAAGTCCAGTCAAACCTTCGAGCAAACGGGAGGTCGCATTGAGCTCGACCCCTTGTTCGGCGGGGGTCAGCTGATCGAGATGAGGATGCGTGAACGAATGATTGCCGA
>JBKJIA010000513.1:0-7460 GCA_046598735.1 Polyangiales bacterium | reverse complement strand
GAGATCCTCGACACGATGATTCTGGATGGCTTGTGGGATCCCTACGGCAACTTCCACATGGGCAATGCCGGTGAGATTTGCGCCAAGGAGTACAACTTCGATCGCGCATCGCAGGATGAGTTCGCGAAAGAGAGCTATCGCCGTGCACGGAGCGCCCAAGAAAAGGGCGAATTCAAAGCCGAAATTGCGGCAGTGACCGTGAGTGGACGCGGTGGGGATCAGCTAGTCGAAATCGATGAAGAGCCTGGCCGCGCGAACCTGGAGAAGATGAGCACACTCAAGCCGGCGTTTGCGAAAGACGGCACGATCACGGCGGCTAACGCGTCGAAGATCAATGATGGCGCGGCGGCCGTGATTTTGGCGAGTGCCGACGCGGTCAAGCAACACGGGCTCAAACCGCTGGCCCGCATCGTGTCTTACGGTTCGCACGCGCAGGCGCCGGAGTGGTTTACGACGGCGCCCATCGGCGCGATCAAGGCAGCGTTGACGCGCGCGCAATTGACGCCAAAAGACGTGGATTTGTACGAAATTAACGAAGCGTTCGCGATCGTGACGATGGCGAGTGAACGCGAGCTCGAGATTCCGCATGATCGTGTGAACGTGCGTGGTGGCGCGGTGGCGCTGGGCCATCCGATCGGAGCATCGGGCGCGCGCGTGTTGACCACGCTCTTGTACGCGATGCACGACCACAAAGCGCGGCGCGGGTTGGCGACCTTGTGCATCGGTGGCGGCGAAGCATTGGCGCTGATCATCGAGCGCGTTTGAGCGTGCTGGCGCACATCTGGTTGTGCTGGACCCTGCGCGGCTGGTGTCGGAGCGAGCCAATCCACCGTGGCTCTCGACAGCGACGGGGCCAAAGTACATCATGATCGCCCGCATGGCCGACGCATACGCTCCATTACACGCGCCAACCACCCTTTCGGACAGCGCTGTGCGTGAGCCCGCGCGCGAAGGGCCGTGGCTACCGCTGCTGAAGGCCGATGGGATTGCGTACGAGCTGAGCGATGCTCAGGCGGCCGCGTTCGTCGTGGGCAGCGTCGAGCCCACGACGGGCGACCCTGAGCTTGTGTCCGTCACCGCCAAGGACGAGCCAGAGGCGTGGTGGATCGACAGGCGCACGATGCGACCTGAGCGTGTGCCCGCGGATGCACGCTCCCCCGAAGCGCTGGTCATGGGCGCTGCAGACTTGGCTGACCGGGTACAGCTTGCATTGGGCGAGCCGGTCCTTGTGCGCGTGGGCATGCGCGGCGAACGGTTTGTGGTGGAGGGTTTGCGGCCGCTTGCGCTGCGCACGCAGTTCACGAGCGCGAGCTACCGTAAGCTTGCGCCGTTGCTTGCGAGCCCAGGCACGTTGGCGCCGCTTGCGATTGACTCGATTGATCGCGCGTTGCGCCTAGAAGCGGAAGATGGCGATGAGCCGCGCGTGCGTCGCATTTATGGGCGCGCCTATCGGCGCATGGACGTGCATCACACGCCGTTTACGCGCGGTGAAAAGCGCGTGGTCCGGCGCGCGTTGTGGCGTCTGGCGCGGTTGGGTCGCGATGTGGTGCTGGCCATGGACGACGCCCGCGAGTTTCGCACGGAGCTTGCGCGCGCCATTCCCATCCACGACCGTCAGGCCCTCGATACGCTACACACTCAGGAGCTGATCGCGGCCCTGCAAAACCGCATGACGCTGGTAACGCATGCGCTGTCGTTGCTCGAACGCGCGCGGCTTGCAACGCTCGGCTTGGTACCTGCAATCGAAGCGACCGTGGGGCCCGCACCGCGCGACTTGCTCGATGCTTTGGCGGCGCCCACGCGTTCGCGGCGTCGACAGGCCGTCGATGAAAAACTCCTCGCGATGGCACCGCATTGTTATCAAGCCGATGGCAGCTTGGTGCTGCCAGGCCCCGATCAAGCGGCGGAATGGACCAAGCTACGCCGCACGCTCAATCACGTGCGCATCCTCGGCATGGACGTGCGGCCGGCTCCGATAGGCGAGAGCGATGAGTCGCTGTTGCAAGCGATCGACGAGGCCGTGGCCACCAATCGCATGGGGCCCGAAGCACAACGTAAGAACGCCGAACGCACGCTGATGAGCATGTCGATGAAGGGGCCGTTTGGTCCGCTCGCAGCACCCGCTGTGAGTGCGCAGTTGATGCTGCTGAGTCGCCTTGCCAAAGCGAAGGGCTCGGTATCGGAGGGCTTGTCGTCCGCGTTGTTGCGCTTGCGGGCGGCAGCACTCGAAGCGGGCGCACGCTTAGCTGCGCAGGGCGTGATCGATGGTGCCGAGGATGCGTTCTACATGCCGCTCGATGAGATCGAAGAGGCGCTGTCGGGCGAGCTTGGTGCGTATGCCGCGCGCGTACGATTGCGCCGCGAGGATGATCGTCGCTTTCGCAATTTTGCTGCGCCGCGCCGCATTCAGGGCCGTCAGGCCTAGCGCGCAGCTTGCGTATTCGCTCGTGCTTGACGCTCCTGCGCGTGCACTGTAGGAGCGTTCAAGACGCGGACGGACGGAGAAAAGCAGCATGGCGCAGATCGAGACGGTCGGAGTGATCGGTGCGGGCCAAATGGGCCGTGGCATCACGCAAGTGGCCGCGCAAGCCGGTGTCAACGTTCGGCTGATGGACACGAGCCAAGCGGCGCTCGATGCAGGTCTCGCCACGCTTGGTAAGGATCTCGAAAAGCTCGTCGGCAAGGGCAAGATCAGTGGCGAGCAGCGTACGGCGGCACTCGCGCGCGTGAGCGGTGGCGTAAGCACGGCATTTTTGGCCGACTGCGAATTCGTGATCGAAGCTGCCACCGAGAACATGGAGCTCAAGCTCAAGATTTTCGATGGCCTCGACAAGGCTCTCAAGCCGGGCGCGATTTTGGCGAGTAACACATCGTCAATTTCACTGACTAAGCTAGCCGGCGCTACCAAGCGACCCACGCAAGTCATCGGCATGCACTTCATGAATCCCGTGCCGCTGATGAAGTTGGTCGAGGTCGTACGCGCGCTGCAGACAGACGAGCCGACCTACGTGACAACTTGTGAGCTCGCCACACGCATGGGCAAGCTGCTTGTCACCACCAAGGACATGCCGGGCTTCATCGTGAACCGCATGCTCATCCCGTTCATCAATGAGGCGTGTTTTTCACTCCAGGAGGGTCTCGGCACGGTGGAAGATATCGACCAGGGTGCACGTTTGGGCCTGAATCATCCGATGGGACCGCTCGAGCTCGCAGACTTGATTGGTCTCGACACCTGCTTGTCGATAGCTGAGGTGCTGCAGCGCGAATTCGGCGAAGATAAGTACCGGCCGGCCGCGATCTTGCGCAACTACGTGGCCGCCGGTTGGCTGGGACGGAAGAGTGGGCGCGGCTTCTACGATTATTCGAAGAAGGCCTGAGCCGGCGAAGGCGCGAAGGGGAGGCATCGATGTCTGAAGAAAGCGTAGTGCTGCTCGAGCACGAGGGGCCATTGTCGATCCTGACGATCCAGCGACCTAAGGTGCTCAACGCGCTGAATGCGGAAGTGCTGCGCGCGCTGCGCCGTGCGATCGACAACGTGTCGGGTCGCGGTGCTACGCGTTGTCTGATCCTCACGGGCGCGGGCGACAAAGCGTTCGTGGCAGGTGCGGATATCGCGGCGATGCAAGGCATGACGCGCCGCGACGCGCAGTCGTTTTCGCGCACGGGTCACGAGGCGTTGGAGGCCCTCGATAAGCTGCCTTTCCCGGTGATCGCTGCCGTGAATGGCTTTGCGCTAGGCGGCGGCTGCGAGCTCGCGCTGGCTTGCGATTTCATCTACGCGAGCGAGCGCGCCAAGTTCGGACAACCCGAGGTGAACCTCGGCGTGATTCCAGGCTTTGGCGGCACGCAACGTTTGGCGCGACGCGTGGGCATCGCAATGGCGCGCGAGCTCATCTATACGGGTGCGATCATCGATGCCGCAGAAGCTATGCGCATCGGCCTTGCGAATCGCGTGTTCCCTGCGGATCAACTGTTGGCCGAGACGAAAAAAGCTGCGGAGTTGATAGCGCAAAAGGGACCGCTTGCGATCTCGCAGGCCAAGCGCGTGACGGCCGACGGTCTCGACAATCTGCTTGCCGACGGCAACGAGCTCGAAGTCGAAGCGTTTGCCGCATGCTTCGAGACAGCCGACCAAAAAGAAGGCATGGGCGCCTTCTTGGAGAAGCGCGCGCCTACCTTTACGGGCAGCTGAACGCGCTTTATCAGCCGACGCCAAGCGCGTATTCAGGGCCAGTTGAACTCGGCGATCACGGGAGCGTGATCCGAGGGCAGCTTACCCTTGCGCTCGTCGCGATCGATGGCCGCGCTCGTGCACCGTTCCGCAAGTGGCTGGCTTGCGAGCACGAAGTCGATGCGCAGTCCCTTACCCTTGGGGAACGAAAGCATACGGTAGTCCCACCAGGAGAACTTGCCGGCGGCCTGTTCGTGCAAACGGTAAGTATCGACGAGGCCAAGCTCGCGTAGGCGCTGCCAACGTTCGCGAACGAGCTCATGGCAGAGCACGCTGTCTTGCCACGCTACAGGATCGCAGCAGTCGCGATCCTCAGGTGCGATGTTGAAGTCGCCGCATAAGACGAGTGGCTCGCTTGCCACGTGATGCCGCGGCAAATAGGCGAGCAAACGATCGAGCCAACGCAACTTGTACGCGTACTTATCGGACGTGATGGCTTGGCCGTTGGGCACGTAGCAAGAGATCACGCGCACGCCGTTCACGCGCGCCGAGATCAGCCGTGACTCGACGTCATCGTCGCCATCATCGAGCGAGTTACGCACGTCTTCGAGCTCACTGCGCGCCAGGATCGCGACGCCGTTGTACGTGCGTTGTCCGAGCAGCGCGAAGTGGTAACCGAGGGCACGCACTTCCTCCGCGGGAAAGCCATCGTCTACGGTTTTGAGCTCCTGCAGACACAGCACGTCCGGCTTGTGTTTTTCGAGCCAGGCCAACAAGCGCTCACGGCGCGCCTTCACTGAGTTCACATTCCAGCTTGCGATCTTCATGCGTGCGCGAATCTGGTACCGTGCGGGCTCGGAGGCAAACCAAGCATGGATCGCAGCATCATCACTACCGCCAACGCACCGGCTGCCATCGGCCCTTATTCGCAGGCAGTTGTCACGGGCGGCTTCGTGTTTTTGTCAGGACAAATTCCCCTCGACCCCGCGAGCGGCGAGATGGTGGGAGGCGACGACGTAGAGGCACAGGCCAAGCAGGTCATGCGCAATCTCAAGGCCGTGCTCGACGCCGCGGGCGCGGGCTTTGCGAAAGTCGTCAAGACCACGATCTATCTGACGGACCTTGAGGACTTTGCGCGCGTCAACAAGGTGTACGGCAGCTACTTCGAAGGCGTCGAGCCGCCCGCCCGCGCGACCGTGCAGGTGTCTGCATTGCCGCGCGGTGCCAAGGTCGAAATAGACGCCATCGCGGTCATCTGAGGCCGTTTATGCGAACGGATTGTCGAGCGCGATGGTTTGTTCGCGGTCGGCGCCGACGCTGACAAGCGTAATCGGACACTCGACCTCGCGCTCGATGTACGCGATGTATTTCCGTGCGCTCTCGGGCAAGTCCGAAAGCTTGCGAGCTCCGCTGATGTCGCCACGCCATGACTCGAACGTTTCGTAGACGGGCTTGACGCGCGCCACGTCGACGGCATCCGTAGGCGGCTCATCCAGACGCTCGCCGTCGAGATCGTAAGCCACGCACAGCTGCACGGAATCCATGCCGCTCAAGACGTCGAGCTTGGTCATGGCGAGCGCAGTCAGACCGTTCACGCGCACGGCATAACGCAGCGCGGGCAAATCGAGAAAGCCGCAGCGACGCGGACGGCCTGTGGTCGCACCATACTCTTGTCCAGCTTGACGCAAGGCATCGCCTGGAGCGCCGTGCAGCTCGCTTGGGAACGGACCTTCGCCCACCCGCGTGGCGTAGGCCTTGGTGATGCCGATGACCTTGTCGATGGCCGTGGGACCGATGCCGGCCCCAATCGCCGCGCCGCCCGACACCGCGCTCGAGCTCGTGACGTACGGATACGTGCCGTGGTCGACATCGAGCAACGTGCCCTGCGCGCCTTCCATCAACACGTTCTTTTTCGCGCGCACAGCTTCGTAAACCACGCGCGCTGCGTTGCCGACGAACGGACGCAGACGTTCGGCCAATGGTAAGTAGACCTCCGCAATCGCGTCGACCGTGGGCAAAACTTCCCCGTGGGCTTTTGCGATCGGCTGCCATGCTTCGAGGTTGGTTGCGACCTTCTCGCGAAAGCGCGCGGCGTTCATCAGGTCCGAGATGCGCACGCCACGACGGGCTGCTTTGTCTTGGTAAGCCGGCCCGATGCCGCGCTTGGTGGTGCCGATGGCGTTGCTGCCGCGTTCGCCGAGCGCATCCATCTGCATGTGATGGGGCAGCACGATGTGCGCACGATCGGACAACATGAAACGCTCAGGTGTGATCGAGCATGATTCCATCAACAGATCGATCTCGTGCACGAGCACCTTGGGATCGATCACGGTGCCTTGGCTAATCACGATGTGCGAGCTCGGATGCAGCACGCCCGACGGGATCAAATGCAGCACGGTCTTCTTGCCGCCGACCACCAGCGTATGCCCGGCATTGGCACCGCCTGCATAGCGCACGACCATGTCGGCGTGCTGGGTATAGAGGTCGACGATTTTGCCTTTGCCTTCATCACCCCATTGGGCTCCGACTACCACTACGACGGCCATGACTACTCTCCTGGTAAAGCGCGTGAGAAAGCCGCGAGCGCATCGATGCTCGCCGGATTTAGCTCGCGCATGAGTTTGTGTTGTTGCTCGTCAGAAGCGCGCACGGCTACGCAGCCCTTGGCGTTGAAGGCCAGGATCACGTCGTAGCCCCACGCGCGTGCGTAAGCGAGGGCGGATGCTTTGTCGCCCGCGGGCAGCGTGGCCGCGGTGAAATTTTGAGCGTGCAGGGTTTTGACCGCCGCCCGCGCAGCCTCGGCATCGTTGCCGTAAACCAAGTAACGCGTGCTGGGCCGATCGCGCCAGGCATGACCTTGATGGTCAAGAGCCCACAGTAAGTTTTCGAGGTCGATGCCCGCGCCCGTGGCGGGTTGGGCATGACCGTAGCGACCGAAGAGATCGTCATAGCGACCGCCCGTGGCAAGGGCTTCACCCGGGCCAGGCGCGAACAACGCGAAGCTCACACCCGTGTAATAGGCGGCACCGCGAATCTCGCCCAGGTCAACGCCCAGTTGCGGGCCTAAGCCGAGAGTCACGAGCTTTTGCGCGACGTCCTGAAGGCGCTCGAGATGGGCTTCGGCCGGCGTGTCGCGCACGAGCTTCTTGGCATCTTTCAACACACTCAGATCGCCGTGCAGCTGCGAGAGCTGCGCGATGCGCGTTTGCGCTTTCTTGCTCATGCCCGCGCGCGATAGCGCTTCGATCAACAGCGACTCGTCTTTGCGCGCGAGTGCTTCCGCGGCGGC
>JBKJIA010000303.1:0-9456 GCA_046598735.1 Polyangiales bacterium | reverse complement strand
AGCGATGCGAACGGCTTCGACGGCAGCTTCGATGCTTGCAAGTTGACCGGCCCGCTGCTGAGCGTGGGCGACGGCGAAGGTCCAGCCTGCGCAGAAGGCGTCAACCCGCGCGCCTTTCGCTACGTCGCCTGCAGCTGCGACGATTTGAACAGCAGCACCACGATCATCACCGATGCGTTCAACACAGCCAAGCAAGCGAGCGCCCTATCAAGCGGCTCGCTGGGCATCAACGGCGCGTTCTACCCGGTGGGCGCCGCCATCGCAGGCGCGCTGACGGTGGCAGGCCCAAACGGCATCCCTACCCGTGGCGACCTTACCATTGGCGGCGACCTGCGCGATCAAGGTCTGCTCGATGGTCAGTTCGATATCAGCATCGGTGGCAACGCCTTCGTAGCGGGTGACGTGCGCGTCAAGAGCCTGATGTTGGGCGGCAATCTTACCGTTAGTGGCAGCTCGGCCCTCGCCGTCAGCGATGGCAATCCACCCGTGACACGCGCAACTGTAGAAGTGACACCCCCTTGCGACTGCAATAACGGGCCGGACATCCCCGCGGCCGTGCTCGCGGCGCAAACGCAAAACGACAACGCTACAGTTGGCCTGAATTCCGCGACAGGTTTGAAGGCGCTGAACGCGCCCATCGACGTTACCCTGCCCTGCGGCCGCTACTACGTTGACGAGCTGTACGCGCCCAAGCCAATCACCCTTACGATCACGGGCCGCGTGGCGCTCTACGTGAAGGGAGATTTCGTCAGCGAGCTTGGTGGCGCAGTGCGTGTGCAACTCGCGCCTAGTGCTGAGCTCGACTTGGTGTTGGCCAACAACTTGTCCGCGGGCGATTTGGTCGCGCTCGGTAGCGCTGCCACGCCGGGTCGCGTGCGCGTCTACGCGGGCGGCACCGGATCGCTTGTTTTTGCGGGCAATACCACGATCGCGGGCACGCTCTACGCGCCCCGGGCCGAGCTCGTCACCAGCGCCACGTTCGAGGTCTTTGGCGCCGTGCTTGCGCGCCGCATGAGTGCCTCAGGCGCGCTGAAGCTGCATTACGATCGCACGCTTGCTGACGGCACCTGTTCGCCCACGTTCTGACGGTCACAACCAACCGTTCGCCTTGTACCACTCGAACGCGCGACGCGTGCCTTCGGCCATGAACACGCGCGGCTTGTAGCCGAAATCCTGCGCTGCCGACTCATGCGTACATAGCCACGCTTGCTGAGCATCGAGAATCGCCTTCTGACGGTTGAGCAAACGCGGCTTTTTATCGAACGCCGTCAACAGCTCCCCGGCACGTCCCGCCAGCGGCACCACGAAACCCGGCAAGCTGAGATTGAATGCAGGCCGCCCCACCGCGCGCACGATGTGACCTTGAATCTCGCCCCACGTGTAAGGCACGCCGTCGCACAAAAAGTAACCACGACCTACCGTCCGCTCGCTCTGCGCCGCATTCACGATCGCATCCACCAGATCATCAGCATAGATCGCAGACGCGCGCTTCTCGCGGTTGCCGTAGAACAGATTCACGCCGTTCTTGGCCGTCTTGAACAGCGCGAACATGTCTGCTTCGCCGGGCCCATACACCACACTCGGGCGGATGATCGTCCAGGGCAGCTTACTTTCGTAGCGTTCCACCGCTTGTTCGGCTTCAAGCTTACTGCGACCGTAATGTTCCAGCGGCTCGCGCTGATCCGTCTCGCGCTTGGGCACGCTGCCACCACTCGGACCGTAAGCCGCCAGCGACGACACGTGCACGAAGCGCTTCACGTCGGCGTGCGTATCGAGCAGTGCCTGCATCAGATTGGCCGTAGGCAGCACGTTGCCTTCGTAAAAATCGTGATAGGTCACGCCCTTGGTCGCGCCAGCCACGTGGAACACATAGTCAGGTTTTTCGCGCGCGAACATCTCACGCAAGCTCGCGGCATCGGCGTAGTCCACAGGCGCGCTGCGCCCGACCTTACTCGCAGGCGAACGCGGTCGAACCAGCGACACCACATCCGCACCACCCGCGAGCAGCGCATCGCGCAAGCGACTGCCGATGAAACCGCTCGCACCCGTGACTACGACCTTGCCCGCAATCGGCTGACTCAACACAGCATTCATGCCCGCGGTTCTGGCCCCATCTTCCAGCCTCGGCAAGCTCGCCCGCCTCGAACACTTTTAGACTACGCGCCCGCTTGACGAATTCGCGCCTCGAGACGACGATGCGCCCCGCCATGCCCTTATCCTCCCCGGTATCCCGTCGCTTCGCTGGCGTCAGCCTCGCCCCCGGCGTCCTGCCACGCCACATGCTCGCCTATCTGGTCGTCGTGTTTTTCACGTCGATTTACATGGGTGTCATCAACGCCTCGCAGCCTTGGATTCTGACGAATCTGCTCAACATTCCCCAAGAGCAACTGGGCCGCGCCACGAGCAAGCTGCTGCTCGCCAACGAGCTGGTGTTGATCAGTTTGGTGGGGACGTTCGGCGTTCTCTCCGATCGTTACGGCCGCCGCATCATCTACGTCGCGGGCTTCTTGGTCTCCGCACTGGGCGCCGCCATTTTCACGTACGCCGCGGACCTGGAGACCTTGATCGGCTTTCGCATGGTTTGCGCGATCGGCACCGCCGCATTGACGGCCATGTTGGTCGCAGTCGTTGCCGACTATCCCAACGAAGAGAGCCGCGGCAAAGCCAACGGCTGGCAGGGCTTTATCGCAGGATTAGGCGCGTTTTTCATGTTCGGCGTGCTGATCATGATGGTGCCTAAGATGCTCGCCAAGCGCGCAGGGCCCAATCCCGACATGCATCAAGTCGGGCATACGTGGTTCATGATCATCGCAGCGATCGGCGTCGTCGGTGCTTTGCTTGCGCTGCTCTTGCGTCGCGAAGGCGTGGTGCTGCGCAAGCACGAAAAAAAGCCGCTGCTCACCATGGCCCAGGAAGCGATCACAGCCGCGCGCGAAGATCCCGGCGTCGCCCTGGCTTACGGTGCCGCCTTCGTATCGCGAGGGGATCTCGCGGTGCAAGGCACCTTCGTCGCGTTGTGGATCAGCCGATACTGCAAAGACCAAGGCATGCCCGCCGAAGACGTCACCACGCAAATCGGCGCCGTCGGGATCATCGCTCCCATCACGGCCACGCTGTTCGCATACTTCGCCGGTCTGATCTGCGATCGCTATTCGCGCGTGACCGCGACCGCCCTGATGATGCTGATTTCATCCATCGCGTATCTCGGCATGCTGTTCGTGCAAAACCCACTCGGCACCCACATGAAAGTCATGATGGGGTTGATGGGCGTGGCCGAAATCGGCGCCTTTATCGCAAGCCAGGCCCTGATCTCGCAACAAGCGCGCGAGGATATTCGCGGCTCGGTCACCGGCTTCTTCGGCGTGTGCGGCGCGATTGGCATCCTGGTCGGCACGGTTGTCGGTGGTTACCTGTTCGACTCGGTGGGCCCCGCGTCGCCGTTCGTGATTTTCGGCGTCGCCAACGTGATCTTATTCTTCTGGGCCTTGGCCGTCCGGACTCGCGTGATCGCGCCCAATATCGTCCCCGGCGCAGCGCAAGCCTAAGGCCGTGATCATCATTGCGACAGCGGCGGCGGACGGTCGATACTAACAAATATGAGCCCGGTCTCCATGATCCCGCCCTCGGTCGAGATCGCGAGCGTAAGTGAGGGGCACGCCCACGGCCGCGAAAACGGAGTGCTGATCGCAAGCTGGCGCGGCGACGTGAGCATCTCGCAAGTCCAAACGTTGATCGCCTACCGCGACGAGATGTGTAAGGAGCGCCAGTTCGTAGGCGCGGTCCACATGGCCGAAGAGCACATTCGCTTGCCGCCAGGTGAGGTGCGCGTCGCAGCACGCGCCGGCGTGGAATCGCGGGGCAACGCTAGGCCCGCCATCGCGCTAGTGATCTTCGGTAGCGGGTTTGGAGCCAGCGCCATTCGCAGCGTAGGCACCGCAGTGTTCACCATTCGCGCAGGGCCACCCACCCGCATTTTTGGCGACGTGAAAGCCGCCGCGCTCTGGCTCAGCGAACGCGTGGCGCCGGTGCAACTCGACACCGGACGCTTGGTCAGCGCCTGCGAAATCATTCGCCGTGCGGGTCGCTCGCCCACGCTTGGCCCCGAGCGCCCCATTTTCTAGCGCGCGCTATTCGGCGCTACCCAGCGCTACTCAGCTGCCGCCGCGATTTCACCGGCTTCCGGCACATAACGGTAATACTCGATGCCGATGTCTTGAAACGCCGCGTCCGTACGCTCACCGACGCGCTCCACTCCGAATTCGCCGCGCGGCTCATACGCCACGTGCACGACCTTACCATCGTGACGTTGCTCGTACTCTTCACGCGTCAGCTCCACGAACTGCTCGAGCGCGCGCCCTAGTCCAATCCGCGAGGCAGCATCCTGCCAACCTTCCACGACCTGCATGGGCATCGCTTCAGCCGCATCGCCGCTGCCGTAACCCACAGCGAGCACAGTTTTGCCCGTTAGATCTTCGCCCTGTTCGTATGCTTCTTCGAGCCCGGCCGCGAGCCACGCCGGCAATGCCGCCGTATACAGATTGCCAAGGTCGCGCATCTTGTCCGAGCCCAAGCGCATCTTGTCTTTCAGGATCGCTTTCAAACCTGGCGCACTACGCGCCACCTTCGCTATCGCACTTACCTTCGGATAAGGCTCAGAGTCGATGCCGCACCGCATCGCACCATCGAACAAATCACCCGTCGAGCGAATCTCGAGCAGCGCTTCTTCGTAGTTCACGCCCGCTTGCGTTGCGAGTTGCTTGAGCTCTTCGCGCCCCACAGCGCTGTCCGCAAGGCCGGCTACGTACATCGAAGTCATACCGTTGATCGGCATCCAATGAAACGGACGGTGCATGAACACCGCGGCCACGCGTTCATAGAACGTCGCCGGCTCCTCGCCCAAGCGCTCGAACATGTCGCGCGACGCGTGCGTCACGGCATCGAGATAGCAAAATGTCGAATATTTGCCGTTAAAAACGGGAAAATCCGCATAGCGATCCGTGTTGGGAGCGTACTTACCCGAAAAATGACGGGCCACAGGCTTACGAAAATCCATGCCGCGAAAATCTGACGAGGAGCCCGTGTGCGCGAGATCGAGGCGCAATAGTTTCGGGTTACCTTCGACCAACATCGCGACCGTGCCCGCACCTTGCGTCTGCTCGCCGCTCGAGCCGCGCTCGTATTCGGCGATATCGCCACAAACTACGATCGCTTTCTTACCGTGTCCGTCCGTTGCGACGTAACGCGCAGCCGCTTTGAGCGCGTACACACCACCCAAACAGGCATGCTTGAACTCGGGTACTTCGCAAGCACGCGCCAAACGCGGTTGACCACGCAGCTCGAGCGCGCGGTCGATCATGCCGCGTACGATCACCGCACCCGCCGCATTGTCTGTGCTCGACTCGGTGCCAAACGCCAGCAAGCCCACGTCGCGCGGATCGATTTCGTATTGATCGATCAGACGCAGCACTGCATTGGCTGCCATCGTGTAAATGCTCTCGTGGGGACCAGGCTGCCGAAAGCTGCGACCGACTACGGCCGATACTTTGTCCCAGGCATTGCCGGTCCAACCACACCAGCTTTCGAGCGAAACCTTGAACGGTGGCGCGTAGCTAGCAAAACCACTGATGCCGACGTTGAGAGCCATGAATAAGCCTCCGAGAAAAGCGAGTCGGTAGGGGAGCCTCCGACAACAAGGCCTTACGGATACCAACGCGAGTTAGGCCGCGGTGCACCTTTGGGGCGAGCCGACGGATCGGGTAGGCGAACGGTGCGCCCATGGGGGCGAGAGGCGCGCACATTTCACTTGTGCCGGGCTGGGGCTCCTTTATCTTGCCCTGACATGCCCGAAACCCTCTCAATCCCTAGTGATTCCCGTCATATTTCCCAGCATGCTGTCGCCATTATCGGGGGCGCAGTTGCGGGCTCTGAAGCCGCCGCGCTGTGTGCCAGTCGCGGCGTGTTGGCCCTGGTGATCGAGCAAAACGACCGCCCGTTTGGCAAGATCGAGGACGGCCTGCCCCGCTGGCACGACAAGCTGCGCGACAAAGAGTACGCCGCTATACGCGAGAACCTTACCCTTCCCGGCGTGCTGTTCGTCCCTCGCACTGCCCTGGGTCGCGACGTCACCCTCGACGGCTTGCTCAACGATTGGGGCGTGAACGCAGTTTTGCTCGCCAGCGGCGCCTGGCGCGATCGCCCGCTTTTTCCGGGCTCTGATGCGTACATCGGCAAGGGCCTCGTCAATCAAAACCCCTTGGTTTACTGGTACAATCACTACCCTGACGCAGGCTTCGACGGCGCGCGCTACACGATCACAGACGATGCCATCGTGGTCGGTGGCGGCCTGGCTTCGATCGACGTCGTCAAGATCATCAACTTCGAGCTCTATAAAGCGGCGCTGGGCAAACGCGGCATTCGAGTCACCACGCTTGACCTAGAACACGATGGAATCCCCGCCACGTTAGCCAAGCACAACCTTACCCAAGCCGAGCTGGGCATCAAAGGCGTCACGCTCTACTACCGCCGCGAAAAAGTCGCGATGCCCCTCGCCAGCGCGCCCCACAACGCCACGCCACAGCAGCTCGAAAAAACCGGCCAAGTACGCGCCAAGGTAATGGACAAGGTAATTGACAAATACCTGGTGCGCTTCCAGCCCAATCACTCGCCGATCGGCCCCGTGCTCGACGGCGACAAGGTCGTAGGCCTCAAGTTTCAACGCACGCAGACGGTGGATGGTAAGCTCGTCAACCTCGAAGGCGACGTCGTCGAAGTGCGCACGCCCCTGATCGTCAGCTCGATAGGCTCCATTCCCTTGCCCATCCCCGGCTTGCCCATGAAAGGCGAGCTCGTGGATTTCCAAAGCTGGGAGACCGGCCAAGTGCGAGGCTTCGACAACGTGTTCGGCCTGGGCAACGTGCTCACCGGCAAGGGCAACATCAAAGAAAGCCGCAAGAACTCGCGAGAAATTAGCGAGCGCGTATTGAGCGCATACCTCGGTGTCGGCGATGGTAAGGCCGATGTCGAAGCAGTCGAGGCCGTGCACGCCAGCGCGCGCGCTCAAGCCGAGCCCGCAGTCAGCGCAGCCCAGGCCAAACCCAAGCTTGCCCCGGCGCAAATCGAGCGCATCGTAGCCGACGTGAAGCGCCACTGGGCACGCGCCGGTTACGAAGGCGATTACCCCGCCTGGTTGGCGAAGGTCACGCCCGCCAGCGAAGAAGCCTAAATCGCCGCGCTCATTCGCAGCGGCTTACGATTTCCAGACCTGAGTGTGTCTGAGCGTTGACGCGAGATGCTCGACAGCATCAGCACTGCGCAGGCTGCAGCACGCGGCGATAGCCGTGACCGTCCGCGATCATGTACAGGTACGGCAAATCTGCGAAGGGGTCGCGTAGGTGAAACACCGAGCCGCGCTGGCCCGTAAGGACCTCCACGACTTGTACCGCCCGACCATCGAATTTCGGTTGATGGGTCCAGCTGCAGAACACTTCCACCCAATCGCCGATAGCGACAGGGCTGCCATCTACATCCGGCCAGGACTCGCGCACGCGTATCATACTGCCTCCCCCACCACGCCTGTGCGTGATCCCCTCCTACAGGCTGCTGATTACTGTGAGGTAGCACAAGCCCATTTTTACTACTTCATCAAAAGGTAACAAAAAAAGGCCGGCGCCTAGGCCAGCCAGTACGCGATCTCACGCTTTCGTTAGATTCGCCCGCCCTGCTTACAAAGGCACGTCGCAACTCACTGCGCGGTAGCGCGCAGGTCGACGTTGACCTGGATCTTGGGCGAGACCTTGAGGCTTACGATCGAAGGAATCGAAACCTTGTGGTCCTCGAGCATGATCACGAAGGTTGCTTGCACGCGCAGCGTGTCGCCCATGACTTTGTTGGCCTTGGTCTCCGGCGACACCGGAATCCAGCGTACTTTCGCCTTGGTCGTGATGTCTTTGGTGACGCAATGGATCGTGAACTTACCCTTGACGTCGACGTCGACCGCTTCGTTGGGCTTGAGCTTGTCGACGCCCGATACGCTGGTAATCACGAACTGGGCGTTCGGGCACTTCTTGGCATCGAGCCAGTTCTCGCTGCCTAGATGCTCGTCGCGCAGCTGGATGCCCGTGCGAATCGAGGCAACCTCGACTTTGACATCGGCCTTGCCCTTGGCCACTGCGGCGGGGTCGAGCACGATGTCGCCGCTCGCCTTCGAGGTGACACCAGTAATCTTTTCAAGGGTCGCATCCGATACGAACTGGATGTGGCTGCCGCCGCTTGAGTCCACCTTGAAGGTGCGTGCCTGGGCAGAAGCGCCGTTGGCTGCGAAAGGCAAGAGGACCATCGAAAAAATGGAAATGAGCCGGACCATGGAACGCATGCGCTTCTCCTCGAAAGGGACCGATGTCCTGTGTTCAGGCGGAACTACGCTCGGACGCTCGGCACTGTTACCGATTCACGCCGCAAGCCCCGCAGCGCGCGCCCGCTCCCGTTGTAACACGGCCCTTTGGCAGCATGCGCACATGCGAGTGACGGGGCCTACGAAAGACTACCTTACGCTTCGGGACCAAAGCCCACGATCACGTAGCCGCCTGATTTCGGATCCTTTTGGATCTTGAGCAAGCCGCGTTGATCGGCGTCTTCGAGCAGCTGATTGAAGCTCTGATATCCATGGTAGGTCTCGTTGAACATCGGCCGCTTGCGCTTGAGCGTCTGCTTCACCATCGAGCCCCAGAGATTACCGTCGCGTTCGCGAAACAAGGCGTCGGCGATTTCGAGCACGTGCTCGAGCGCTTCGAGACGCGAGCCTTCGACGGACTCTTTGTCATCTGCACGCTTGGTTTCGGCCGGCGCTTTGGCAGTTGCGTCGCCCGCTTTGGCCGCTGGATTGGGGCGCGGTTTCTGCGTTTTTACGGGCAGTTTATGGCGCGGCTTGTTGCGCACTAGGTCGTCGTAGTAGATGAACTCGTCGCAGTTATCGATCAGCAAGTCGCTCGACGAGTTCTTTACGCCCAGGCCGATGACCTGCTTGTTGTTCTCACGGAGCTTGCTGACGAGCGGTGAAAAATCGCTGTCGCCCGAGATGATCGCGAACACATCCACGTGCGACTTCGTGTAGCAAAGGTCGAGTGCGTCCACGACGAGCCGAATGTCCGCAGAGTTCTTCCCAGAGTAAGACACGTGCGGGATCTCGATGAGCTCGAAGGCTGCCTCATGCAGCGCGCGCACCGACGAACGGTAGCGATCCCAATCACAGTAAGCTTTCTTGACCACCACGTTGCCCTTGTCGAGCAAGCGCTGGAGCACGAGCTCGATGTCGAAGCTGGGGTATTTCGCGTCGCGCACCCCCAGGGCCACGTTCTCGAAGTCTGCAAACACAGCGATGTTGGGGGCGGACTCGGAGGAATCTTTCACGGGATACACAGGTAACACGCCCCACAATGCGTGGCCAATCCGTGACAAGCG
>JBKJIA010000231.1:0-4954 GCA_046598735.1 Polyangiales bacterium | reverse complement strand
GAAGAAGACGAATCCGAACGATGCGGATCGGCTGCGAAAATATTTGGTAAGGTTTGGGCTGAGTTGGGATGAGGTGGCGCAGCGTGGCGGGTAGTCGATGGCCCGAGCCGTGGTGCGATGGGCCGCCGTCGCCGCAGTACGACAATGCCTGTCACGACCGTTGTCGGATATCTTGGAGGATGTGGAGCAGCGCGTCATCGGCAGCACGCTCACGCGCAACGAGGGTAACCTCTCGAAGACAGCGCGTGAGCTTGGGATCGATCGCAACACACTGAAGCGGAAGCTGCCGGGGAGGCGAGGGTAAGGTCTCCTTGTCACACCGCGGAGCGCTTCGAGAACCGGTACATTTCGGCAGGCCGATGATCGACGTCTGCCTGGTGTTCGCCTGTGGCTTCGAGCTCACCAGAAGCCAGCATCTTGCGCCGAAAGGAGTCCTTGTTGAGCGTGCGTCCAAGCACGGCCTCGTGGATCAGCTGCAAGTCCCGCAGAGTGAACTGCTCCGGCAGCAGCTGAAAACCAATCGGCGCGTATGCCAGCTTTCCGCGCAGGCGCTTAACCGCCATGCCGAGCTGCTCTGCGTGATCAAAGGCAAGCTTGAGCACCTGGCCCTCGAGTAACGCTTGGACCGGTCCTCCGGTTTCTTCCGCCCAGGGGATGTCCAGGCCCGCGATGCAGACTTCTTCTTGCCGCTGAGCGGTGAGCGCCTCGAGGCGCTGCACGTCGATGAGGGCGTAGTAGGAGATGCTGATGACGCGCGTGCGGGGATCACGATCGGGCGCTCCGAAGGAATACAGCTGCTCCAAATAGACATTGCGTACGCCGCTCTTCTCGGCGAGCACACGGGCGGCTGCGTCAACCAGCGACTCGCGCATTCGCACGAAGCCTCCGGGCAGGGACCACCTGCCACGATGCGGATGCTCCTTGCGACGTACGAGCCAGGTGACGAGCTGTCGGTCTCGCACCGCAAGCAAGGAAACATCCACCGCGACCGAGGGACGCTCGAACTTACTTACGTCGTAGCCAGCGAGGAACTCGCGCTCGTCGTCGGCTTTGCCTGCGTCGGTCTTCGAAGCCATCGTGCTCTCACTCCATCACGGGTTCTGTCTAGCGCATCTTCAAGAGTCGGTGCAGGAGCGGATCCAGCAGGTCGCGCCCCTGCAGTGCGTCGCGCCAGCGAGCCGGGATCGCAAGGATGCCGTCTCTTACGCCCGCCGCGCCTCCTGCCACCGCCGCTGTCGTGTCTGTGTCGTGTCCTAGGGCTACGGCAGCCTTCACCACGCGCTCGTACGTAGCGTGCTCCATAACCATGCGCGCAGACCGTAAGGTGTCGACCACGTACCCTGAGCCTTGCCCTTCAGGTGGCAGGTCAGGTCGCACGTGAAACTCGAGCTCAGCCACGGCGACGTCCTCAGTCATGATGAGCTCTCGCAATGCGGTCACCGCTTCCGACCAGGGGCTGGGCGAGTCGACCAATACCCGCCGAATCCATAGGCAGTACAAGCCACAGCAAAGCTGCGAGCGGATATGTCCGTGGGTCACTTCTGAAGATAGCCGGGCATCCCGCAGAAGCTCCGCGTCAGACCCCTGATGCCACAGAGCGAGCGGCAGCACACGCATGAGGGAGCCATTGCCATTGGCCATCGGGTCACGCGTTGCTGCCGACAGAGCTGGCGATCCGCCACGAATGGCGCGTAGAGCGGTGGCCGTCTGAACGCCGACGTCGAACACCTCGCCGCCGACCGCAAGGTGGCCCCACTCGTACCAGTTCACCATGCGGCGACCGAAATCCTCCGGGTTGAGACGACCGCAATGCAGAAGCGACTCGAGCAGACACAGCGCCTGAGCACCATCATCTGACCAGGTCCCTGCAGACACGGTGGCATGCGAGCGCGCGAAGCCGTGCGGCGGCTCGAACTCGATGTGCGCTTGCTCCGGGACCTGATCGGGCGGCTTAAACTCGTAGGGCACACCGAGGGCATCCCCTACCAGGAGGCCCACGATCCCACCTTCAATGCGCTCCTTGAGTGTCGGCATTCATTCTCTCCCCGAGCGCGCACGCCAGGTCATCGCTCGCCGCCATACGCCCGTACCACCGCGATGGGGCCCACGATCGCGTCGTTGAAGGCATCGAGTTCCTCCGCGGGAATCCAGTACTCTAGGTGATGTCTCGCGCCCACGACGTGGGTCGTGAGGCGCGCCAGAAAGTCAGCAAGCACCAGAAAGCGCGTCACGTAACCGATGCCACTGCTCCGCGTGTTCCAGCCCTCGGCGATCTCGATGGCGTACGCCTCATTGCACACGGGATAGAAGATGGGCTGCTCAGGCAGCCGTGGAGGAAAGCGCCGATGGCCTGACTCCGCGATGAGGGCGAGCTCCTCGGGACCGACTGGTCGATACAGTTCGATGGTTCGGAATGACATGTTAACGACTCACTTGCATCTAAGCATAGATGCGTGTCACATATAAGGCAACCGTGATGCACCTCGACGAACTCAAAAACCGTTTCCGCCGCGGAGAGCGCTTTCATTTCACGTACTTTTGGGGGCACGGTGCGGGCGACGAGGGTCACGTGACGGCAAGCTGCCTGAGCCAGTGGTTCCCCGCGGCCTTTGTCGTCGAAGGAGTTCGATACCACACAGCGGAGCACTGGATGATGGCAGAAAAGGCGCGGCTATTCGGCGACACCGAGCTGCTCGAGCAGATTCTGGTGGCCGCTTCGCCCGGCGCCGCGAAGAAGCTCGGCGGCATGGTCAGGAACTTTGAGCAATCGCTCTGGGATTCGAATAGGACTGCGATCGTGGTCGCCGGCAACGTGCACAAGTTCCGCCAGAGCCCGGCGCTCGGTGACTTTCTGCGTTCGACCGGAACCAGGGTGTTGGTGGAAGCGAGTCCGCTAGATCGCATCTGGGGAATCGGTCTCTCCGCCGAAGCTCCCGAAGCTCAGGACCCGTTGCGTTGGCGAGGTCTCAACTTGCTTGGTTTTGCACTGATGGAAGCGAGGGAACAGCTATGACCATGATCTCCCCACTGCTCACCGACCTGTATCAGCTCACGATGGCGAACGGATACTTCCGCGCCGGCCGCTCCAACGATCAGGCGGTATTTCATCTGTTCTTTCGCAAGCTGCCGTTCTCGGGCGGTTACGCCATCGCAGCCGGGCTTGAGCCCGTGCTCGACTTCATCGCGGGCTTTCGCTTCGAGGCCGACGACGTGGAGTACCTGGCTTCGCTCAGCGGCGATGACGGTGAGTCACTATTTGGCGCGGACTTCCTCGCATATCTGCGCGACCTGCGTTTGCGGGTGGATGTCGATGCCATGCCCGAAGGCACGCTGGTGTTTGCCCACGAGCCGATCTTGCGCGTGCGGGGCAGCTTGATCGAGGCGCAGTTGCTCGAGACCACGCTGCTCAACCTGATCAACTTTCAGACGCTCGTAGCCACCAAGGCAGCACGCGTATGTCATGCAGCCGGTGCCCAACCGGTGATGGAGTTGGGCTTGAGACGAGCACAGGGCATTGATGGTGGGCTCGCGGCCAGCCGCGCCTCGTGCATCGGCGGCTGCGCGGCGACGAGCAACGTGCTCGCCGGTAAGCGCTATGGAATTCCCGTGCGAGGCACCCACGCGCACAGTTGGGTGATGTCGTTCGACAGCGAACGCGAGGCCTTTGAGGCGTACGCCGATGCGATGCCGAACAACTGCGTACTGCTCGTAGACACCTACGACACGCTGGAAGGCGTACGCAACGCGATCGCGGTGGGCGAACGACTGCGAGCACGTGGCAAACGCTTGCTCGGCATTCGACTCGACTCCGGTGATCTGGCCTGGCTATCGGTTGAAGCTCGCAAGCTGCTCGATGCCGCAGGGTTTGTTGACGCCGCGATAGTGGCTTCGAACGATCTCGACGAAACCTTGATCGAGTCGCTCAAGCACCAGGGAGCTGCGATCTCTGTCTGGGGAGTGGGTACTAAGCTCGTGACCGCTTACGATCAACCAGCGCTTGGCGGGGTATACAAGCTCTCCATGATTGCTCGCGACGGTCGTCCGTTCGAGCCGCGCGTCAAGGTCAGCGAGCAAGCCGCCAAGACTTCCAATCCCGGCATTCAGCAGGTGCGGCGGTTCTCGCGCGATGGGAAGTTCGTGGCGGATGCTATCTACGACGAAGTGCAGGGCTGTGCGATTCCCACGACGCTGGTGGACGCTCTCGATCCGACTCGGCACCGGATGATGGCCCCTGACCTGTCCCACGAAGATGTGCTCGTGCCTGCGATGCGTCAGGGACAGGTCGTCGCGGCACGCCCCTCGCTCGCGGCCATACGCGAGCGCGCGCGTGCGCAGGTTGCATCGCTTGACCCGACCGTGCGTAGACTCGTCCACGCGCACGAGTATCCGGTTGGCCTGACCCAGGAACTGTATCAGCAGCGTTCTCAGCTGGTTGAGCGCGCGCGGGTTTCTCGCAAGGAGGCGGCAGAATGAAGTGTATCCGCGTCGCCGCCGGGATGCTCAACCAGACGCCGCTCGACTGGGGCGGCAATCTCAAACGTATTCTTGCCGCAATTCGGGATGCGCGCGAGCAGGAGGTAGACGTGCTGTGTCTACCCGAGCTGTGCATCACCGGCTACGGATGCGAAGATGCCTTTCACGCGGGCTTCGTCGCAGACACTGCGCTTGAGCTGCTTGCTGAGATCGCGGCCGCGGCCCAGGGGATCGTGCTCAGCGTCGGCCTGCCGTTTTCGTACCACCACGCGTTGTTCAACACCGCGGCGCTGATCTCGGATGGTAAGGTTCTCGGGCTCGTCGCAAAGCAGAATCTCGCTGGCGACGGCATCCACTACGAGCCGCGTTGGTTCAAGGCTTGGGCTCCTGGTGTTCGAGTGAACGTGCCCGTACTCGGATGTTCGGTGCCTTTCGGTGATCTGGTGTTCGACGTGGGTGGCATCCGGCTCGGCTTTGAGAT
>JBKJIA010000294.1:0-6651 GCA_046598735.1 Polyangiales bacterium | reverse complement strand
GAGGTGCGCAGTCGCGCGCTATTCGATTCAACAGACAACGTGATGGTCGTGTTAGTCGAAGCGCCCGATGTCTTGCGCCAAGACGTGCTTGCGCTCGTGCATCGCATGACGCGCGATTTAGCCAGCTCACCGGCCGTGAAACGCGTCGACTCACTGACGGCGATTCCATGGCCCAAGCCAGCGAACGACACACTCTCGCTGGATGATCTCGGCGCTACGGCGGAGCCTGGCGCAACGCCCGAAATGTTGGGCGCTGCGGCGGACTTGGTCGCGAGCACACCCGACGCATTTCCTGAGGGTATGGCGTCGCTTGCAGGCCAAGGCTCAGGCGAGCTTGCGCCGCTCGTGTCCGGACCGACCGTGACCGCCGCCGACGTCGTGCGCGTACGGGATGCCGTGGCTCGCGCGCAGCAACTGAAGGGGCGTTTGATCAGCGCGGACCATCGCCATCTCCTTGTGGTGGTGACGTTCTCCGACGACCTGGCGAAACATAAGGCGCTGCAAGCCGCGGTCGAAGGCGTCGCTGAGCGCGCACTTGCGTACAAGCTTCCAGCTGGCGTCAAGCTCAGTCTTGGCGGCTTGCCCGTTGTCCGCACGCGGCTTGTCGATCAGATCCGTAAGGATCAGCGCATCCTGATTCCGTGCACGCTGCTCGCGAGCTTGCTTGTGCTGGTGCTCTCGTTTCGCTGGGCGCCTGCGGTGGCGTTGCCTTTGCTTACGGTTGCGATCACGGCCTTGTGGTTGCTCGGCGGCATGGCGGTGTTTGGTGAGCCGCTCAACGTGCTCAACAACATCTTGCCCGCTCTCGTGATCATCATCGGGCTCAACGAGTCCGTACACATTATCGGCCGCTACTCGGAAGAGTACGAACGCGATCACCACCGCATGCAGGCGTTGCTGCGCACGGTCAGCGCGATGGGGCCGGCCTGCTTGATGACGACGCTGACGTCCGCGATCGGCATGGCCGCGCTGCTGGTATCGCGCACCGAGATGCTGCGTCGCTTCGGTATCGTGGGCGCCTGCGGATTGCTGCTGGCGTACCTCGTGACGATCTTACTCGTACCCGCTGCGCTCTCGCTACTCAGTGTGCCGCCCCATCAGGCACAAACGCGGCAGGAACGCGGAGTGCTCTCCACGATCATCGCGCGCGTGTCCACGATGTCATTGCGGTCCCCGTGGTGGGTTATCGCCGGAACCTTACTGATCAGCGTGGGCGCAGGTTACGCGTCGACGCAGGTCGTGGTCGATAGCGCTTTGCTCGACCAGTTCCCGAAGAGCGATCCGGTCTACCTGAGCACGCAAGTCCTCGAGCAGAAATTCGAAGGCGTACGCCCACTCGAAATCACGTTGCTGAGCGCCACGAACGGCCGTTTTCTCGAGCCTGCGCTGCTCGCAAAAATATCCTCGATCGCCCATTGGGCCGCAGCTGAGCCTGGCGTGTTGCGCGTCTACGATCCGAGTGAGCCGCTATCGCAAGTCTGGTCTGCGTTGTCGGGTCGCAAGCTCGATGCCCACGATGCGACGCGTTCGAAGATGCAGGTGGATGCCTTGGTCCGGATCCTTTACGAGCGCCAGCCACGCTTACTGTCGCCGCTGATGACGCGCGATGCGAAGAACGTAAGAGTCCGCATTCGCCTGGCCGATATCGGATCCAAAGCCACTGGCAAGTTTGTTGAACGCCTCGAAAGTAAGATGCGTGCGGAGTTGGGTACTTACAAAGACGTCAGGTTCGAAGTGGGTGGTGACGCCCAAGTGAGCTCGCGCGGGCTCGATGCGGTGGTGACCGACCTCTCCGGGAGCGTCGTGGTGGCGGCGCTTTTAATCTTCGCGTTGCTAGCGGCCTTGCTGCGCGATCCGCGCCTTGCTGCGCTAGCGGTACCTCCGAACCTGGTACCCCAAGTGTGGACGATGGCGTGGATGGCGATTCGCGGTATTCCGCTCAATGCGTCGACGGCGATCATTTTCTCGCTGAGTATCGGCCTTGCCGTCGACGGCGGCATCCACTTGCTCTCGCGTTTTCAGGAAGAGCGCGCCCGCGGCATGCTGGTGAGCATCTCGATCGTGCGCGCCGTGCGAGGCGCCGGTCGCAGCATCGTGGTCTCGAGCCTGGCGCTGATTTTGGGCTTTTCGACGATGTTTTTGAGCAATTTCGTGCCGGTGCAGCGCTTTGCGGAGCTCGTCACCGTAAGCATGACGGGCTGCCTGCTCGCAACGCTCGTGCTTCAACCCGTGTTGCTGCACTTGTTTGCGGCGCGAAACCGCGCGTGACATCTCCTTGCAGTTGAGCACCCACCTAACATCCGCGCGCCTTGTGTCGATCCTCTCGATCGCTTGCGTCGTGATCGCGGGTATCTGGGCTTTTCACGGGCTGCAGGTCACAGGCGACATCGAAGCGTTCGTTCCGCAGACTGAAGACGGCGCCTCCGCGCAAGCCGCGCAAAGTCTTGCAAGCTCCGACCTGACGCGATCGATTGTCGTCACGATTACGGATGCGTCGCCTTCGAGCTCAGTCGCACTCGCGCGCAGCTTTGCAAAGGCGCTTGCGCCCCATCAACCGCGTCTCTTTGCGCGCATCGAATCAGGTCCCGACCCCGAGCTAGAACAGCGCGTCTATCAGGTGTATTTTCCGCGTCGCCAGGCGTTTGTGGTGCCCAATGCTCAGGCCGTTTCAACTCTGGATAGTAAGTGGGCCGCGCAGCGCGTGGCGAGCCTGCGCGAGCAACTCATGGGTCCGCTTTCACCCATGATTGCGCGGCTCGCGCCGGATGACCCGTGGCTGCTCTTTCCAACCTTACTATCGCAGCTTCGCAACAACGGCGGCTCCGCGCTCGACCTACACGATGGCGGCTACGTCGTGTCAGGCAAGCCCACGGCGGTCGTGTTCATGACCGGTCGCGCTTCTCCGTTCGATTCGGACGCGGCCATCCGCGTCAGCGACGCGCTCGACGCGGCCCGGAAAAAAGTGCTGCAAGTCAGCGCCAAAGCTCGGGTCGATATCGCGAGCGTCTACGCGTTCAGCCGCGACGCGCGCCGGCAAATCGAGCGCGACATCAACCGTATCTCGGCGCTGAGCACAGCTGCGATCGTACTGTTGTTCCTGCTGCTCTTTCGCAGCCTGCGCTCGCTCGTACTTTCTGCCCTGACGTTGGGCGCGGGCGTGGTCGCTGGCGCTTGTGCATGCCGTCTTTTTTTTGGCGGTATCCACGGCATCACCTTGGCGTTCGGCGCCTCCTTGCTCGGTGTCGGCATCGATTTCGTGGCCCACTACGTCAATCACTGCGCACTCGAGCACCGTCGTTCGCCGCACGAGATCATGCGCGAGCTTTGGCCAGGTTTATCTCTTGGCGGCACTACCACGGCGCTCGGCTTTCTCGCCTTTGCTTTCAGTTCGTTCGCGGGTATGCGCGAGCTGGCGGTGTTTTCGTTTGCATCGATCGCCGCCTCGTTGCTCGCCACGCGTTACTGGTGTCCGCCTTGGATCACCGTCAGATCGCAACCCACGGCAGTGCATCGTCAACTGACATCGTGGCTGTCGCACTGGGTTCGCCTGAGCACGCGGCCTGTGACGCAATGGACGCTGTTGGTGTTCGCCGCGCTCGTCTGTGCGTGGGGACTGCCACGTCTGCAGGTCGTCGATGACGTACGGGTATTCAACCGGGCGGAGCCGGCGTTGTTGCGCGAGACAGACCGAGCACGCGCGTCCGTGGGCTTCAGCGACGCAGGCCGTTTCGTGCTCGTGACCGGTCGCAGCGAAGAAGAGGCGCTGCACCGCAACGACCAAGCCTACGAAGCGCTCGCCCAAGCACAGCGACATGGTAAGGTCGGCAGCTTTCGCTCGGCTTTTCAAGCACTACGGTCCGCTCAGACACAGCGTGACGTCCTCCATGCCCTTGAAGCCCGCAGCGACCTGAGTGCAGCAACCAAAACGGCGCTAGCCGACCAAGGCTTCGTGGTCGATCGTTTCCCCGGTGCGGACCTTACGGTGCGCATGAACGACCCCGTCACTTACGAGTTGCTCACTTCGCAGCGACTTGCGAGTCTAGTTGCACCATTTCGAACGAACGTGCGCACGTCAGACGGAGCATGTGCAGCCGGCTGTGTGGCTTACCTTTCGTACGTGCAAGACGTGCGCGATGTGTCCGCCCTCAAGCGCGCCATCCGTCCGGTCACGAGCGCACTCTATTTCGATCAACTCCGCTATCTCGAGCGCGCTTACGCCACGCTACGCGTGCGCACGTTTCAGCAAGTGTGCTTGGGCTTGCTGGCCGTGATCGCGCTGTGCGCCTTCCGCTATCGCTCCCTGCGCGCGGGCATGGCCGTGATCACACCGGCTTTGATTTCGTCCGTGCTCGCGATCGCCGTACTCGGTGTCTTGGGCGCGCAAGTCACGGTGTTTCATTTTGCGGCGGCGCTATTGGTATTGAGCATGGGCGAGGATTACGCGGTCTTCTTGCTCGAAGCCAAGCGCGATCCCCATGCAACCACCATCGCGTCAGTCAGCATTTTGATCGCGTGCGTCACTACCGTCGTGTCGTTCGGTCTGCTCGCGCTCAGCAGCCATCCGGCGCTTGCGTCCTTGGGCTTGGTTGCGGCGCTAGGCGTCTCGTTCAGCCTGATTCTGGCGCCAACCGCCTTACTCATCGCAGGGCGTGGTGAGCCCGCACGAGTCCATTGATTCGTATGCGCCCATAGCGAGCTCGATAGTCTAGCGGCTTGACTATGGCTTCCCGCCCACCAGGGAGCGCATGAACGGGCCCACGGCAGCCACGCCTTCCGCGTCCACGAGGCGAATCGTCTCCGAGCCCACCACGGCAATGTCCGCCTTACCATGTAGGCTTTCGATATCTGCACGCGTCTTCACGCCAAAGCCCACCGCGAGCGGCAGTTTAGTGGCCGCGCGACAACGCGTAAGATACTCATCGACCGCAGTGAACTGCGTATTGGCGCCCGTCACGCCCTTGCGTGCCACGCAGTAGATGAAACCGCGCGCGTGCTCCGCTATCTGCACCATCCGCGCATCGCTGGTGCTTGGCGCGTAGATGAAGATGGGATCGAGTGACTCGCGCTCCATCGCGGCCAGGTAATCCTTACCTTCTTCCAAAGGTAAGTCGGGCACGATGGCGCCCTTCAAACCCGCTTGCCGCGTCTCGGTGGCGAAGCGGTCGATGCCGCGTGCAAACGCGATGTTGTAGTAACTCATGAACAAGAACGGGATGGGTAAGTCCTTGGCGAGCTTAGCGGCCTGTTCCAGGCATAAGTCCACGGTGGCCCCTGCGCTCAACGCCTTTTGGTTGGCATGCAAGATCACCGGTCCATCGGCCATGGGCTCGGAGAACGGGATCTGCAGCTCCATCATGTCCACGCCGGCTTCCACCATGGCTTCGGCGATGCGCCGCGAGGCATCGAAGCTCGGGTAGCCGAGCACGATATGCGTCATCAGCAGGATGTCCTTACCCTGCTTGCGCTTGCGAATTTCAGCCTCGAGCACGGTAAGCCTCCGCCTTGTCGATGATGAACTTGCGCCACGCGGGATCATCGAAGGCGTCCGCGATCGTGAAGATGTCTTTGTCGCCGCGTCCTGACTGGTTGATCAGAATCACGTCGTCGCTCGTGAGCGAGCCCGCCTCTTTGAAAGCCTGCGCGAACGCATGGGAAGACTCGAGTGCGGGAATCAAACCTTCCCTACGCACAGTAAGGGCAAGCGCAGCCACGACTTCGCGATCGGTCACCGATTCAAAGCGTACGCGGCCGGTTTCTTTGTAGTGCGCCAAAATCGGCGACACGCCCACGTAATCAAGCCCCGCGGCCACGCTATGCGTTTCGTTCATTTGACCATCGCGATTTTGCAGAAAGTAAGTCTTGTACCCTTGCGCCACACCCACGGTCGCATCGGGAGAGCACAAGCGCGCGGCATGCTCTTTCGTCTCGATGCCGCGCCCGCCTGCTTCAACTCCCACCAACTCCACGGCCGGCTGATCGAGGAAGCCCGCGAAGATACCCATGGCGTTGGAACCGCCACCCACACAGGCATAAACACGTGAAGGCGAACGACCTGAGATCTCCGTGATCTGCCCGCGCGCTTCCTGCCCAACGATCGATTGGAAGTAACTCACCATCTCCGGAAACGGATGCGGCCCGCACGCTGTACCGAGCACGTAATGCGTGGTGTCCATGTTCGTGACCCAATCGCGAAACGCCTCATTAATAGCGTCTTTCAACGTGCGGCTGCCTTCGCTCACGGGCACGACGGTCGCTCCCAAACGTTCCATCCAAAACACGTTCGGGCGTTGTCGCGCAACGTCTACTTCGCCCATGTAGATCGTGCACTCAAAACCAAATTTCGCGGCCATGGTGGCCGTGGCGACGCCGTGTTGGCCCGCAC
Organism: Polyangiales bacterium; assembly: GCA_046598735.1. Classification (GTDB taxonomy): domain Bacteria; phylum Myxococcota_A; class Polyangia; order Polyangiales; family DASUME01; genus DASUME01. The sequence continues at coordinate 269 of JBKJIA010000294.1, read as the reverse complement.
CCGTTTCGGCAATCACGCGCGTCTTGCCCATACGCTTCACGAGCAGACCTTGACCCATCACGTTGTTCGCTTTGTGCGCGCCCGTGTGATTCAAATCTTCGCGCTTCACGTAGATGCGTGCGCCGCCGAAGTGCTTGGTCAGATTCTCGGCGTACGTGATCGGCGTGGGCCGACACGAATAGCTGCCCATGAGTGTTTCGAACTCACGCCAGAAAGCGGGGTCATTCTTGGCGGTGCGAAACGCTTGCTCGATCTCATCGAACGTAGCG
>JBKJIA010000089.1:0-8455 GCA_046598735.1 Polyangiales bacterium | reverse complement strand
GTCCGCGTATTGGAATCGTATTACGGTCGTCCGATGAATTACGGTCGTCCGATGAATTACGGTCGCCCGATGAATTACGGTCGCCCGATGAATTACGGTCGCCCGAAGGATTACGGTCGTCCGATGAATTACGGTCGCCCGATGAATTACGGTCGTCCGAAGGATCCCGGTCGTCCGAAGGATCCCGGTCGTCCGAAGGATCCCGGTCGCCCGAAGGATCCCGGTCGCCCGAAGGATCCCGGTCGCCCGCTACAGCCCGGCCGTAGCCCACCGTAATATCCCGGCCGAAGTTCTCGCCCGTTCCCGAGGGCGCCCGCCCACTTTCGCAACGCAACCCCACGCACCCCATCGTTCGACCGAACCCAACCAACGCCATCCGTTCGCACACCATCGCCACGTAAGTGACGTGGAGAGGGCTTCGCAACACACCGTAAGGTGTGCGATCAAAAATACCCCATATCGCCCGGCCGATCCCCCACGAGGCGCGCGGGGTAAGCGAGGGCCAGCGCAGGCGCTCGGGTCCCCACACCCACGGTGCACATCTTTGATCAGCCGTCCCCCGGTAGCGCGGGCAACCCCACCGGTTAGCGCGACATCACGCCCACGCCCCCAAACATCAGGCGCCCAAACATTCGCGCGGCATATTCGTGGGGGAGCGCCTGCGCTGGCCCTCGCTTACCCCGCGCGCCAACTACGTTAAGCGGACCAAGCGGTCTTGATCGCCACGAACGTATTCACCGCGGACTCGCTCAACTCCAGCGCGCCAGCTTCCACCAACTTCTGATGAATCGCCTGCGGATCCTTGTCCCAACCTTGCGGCAAATCCAGCTTCACCGCGACCGCGTCACCAAACACGCCTTGCCCATCGAGCGACCAAAGCTGCTCCGCCGCAAGGAACTGAGCAGCAGCACGCCGCACATTCCCATCAAGCTTAGGCGACAACGGAAACACGTCGTACACCCCCACCTGATCGTCAGCGAGCCCCAAATGCTTACGCAAGATAGCGTGTGCAGGTTGCTCGATAGGTAGCTCGATCACGTCGAGCCCAGCGATGCTCTTCCCGGTGGATGCGCGAATCGCACGTTCAACCGCTTCACCATGTGCACGAGTAATCGCAGCGGGCCTTGCGCTCGCATCGAGTAGACAGGTCACGACGATGAACGGACCTGAGTCATTTTGAGCGGCCATATAGTCGGCCAATCTGACGTGAAGGAGCGGAGGCCGCAAGCGACTTCGCTTCGCAAAGCCAGCATCCTCACAGGCGTTTCGACAACCCGTGTGCTAACCCTTCGCCCTCCATGGACATCTTTTGGGCCAATGCGAGTGCTCTATCGCTCCCCTCCTCGCAGCGCGTTGAAGTGCTGGTTCACGACGGCGCAAGTGACTTGTCATTATGGCCCGGCCCCGGGCCCGATCGCGTGCTGCTCGACAACTACGGACCTGGCTTGCGCGAAGCCCTAGAAGTGCAGCGCGTCAAGCACGGCGGCAAGCTCGAAGTAGGCGACGTTATTCGCGTGCATGCAGGAAAGCTGCACTGCAACTACTTACTCTGGGTCGCCTCGCGAGGTCCCGAGGTGCGTGGTGAGCAGTCGCCAGCGCCCGACCTGAACGTGATCGAAAAAGCCGTCACGCGTTGCCTTGAAATGGCCGCAAGCAATGGCTCCGTCAGCGTCGCGTTCTCGTCCCTAGGCGAGGGCCCGGGCTCACGTCCAGCGGAGGAGCGCCTCGCTGCGATCGTGCGCGCGTCGCACAAGTACTACGAAACATGCGTAGCCAGCGGTCGCGCAGCTAAAATCGAGATCGTGCGCGTGTGTGATCTACGCGGTGGTGTCACCGCAGCTGCGCGTCGCCTGGTCGGTCGCCTTGCCCAGACTGCGCCCGAGGTGGTCGCTCGTCCCATGCAGGCCACCATCGGCAAACCCGTACGCGCTGCCTCGAGCGGCACGCGCAGCGCAAGCCCTGCCAAGTCGTCCACGGGCCGTGCCGCTCCCCGCCGCAATGCCAACGTACTCGATGCGGGCGAAGTCGAGCGCAAGCGCGCAAGCGCCCGAGCTTACGATCGCTTCGCGACTTACAAAGAAGGCGATTGGTTTCTCCACGCCAAGTTCGGCGTAGGACAGGTCAAGCGCGTGGCTCCAGAGGGATCCGTCGACGTATTGTTCGAGGACGCGTCGGTGAAGAAGATGTTGCACGCTCGCACCAGCTGATCATGCAGATCGAGATCAATGCCCAGCACCCGGAGCCGCGCAAAATCCAGCGCGCGGTTGAGGCACTCAAGCAGGGCGAAGTCATCGTCTACCCCACCGATACGGTGTACGGCATCGGTTGCGCGCTCGGTAACAAGCGCGCGGTCGATCGCATCTTTCACCTTACCGGCAAAGACGAATCGCAGCCGCTCACCTTCGTGTGCGCCGATTTGAGCGACATCGCCAAGTATGCGGTCGTCGAAAATCATCACTACCGCATGCTCAAGCGGCTGTTGCCTGGACCTTATACGTTCGTGTTGCCTGCTACGCGCGAGGTGCCGCGCACCTTACTATCCAAGCGCAAGACGGTGGGTATTCGCGTGCCCAATCATCCGGTCGCACTGGCGCTGGCAAGAGCGCTCGAAGTGCCCATCATCTCTACGAGCGCCAGTCATCAAGGCGAAGATCCGCTTAACGATCCAGCTGAGATCGTGTCACGCTTCAAAGGCATCGAGCTTGTGCTGGATGCTGGGTATTGCGGCATCGTGTCATCGACAGTCGTCGATCTCACCGGTCCCGAGCCCCTGATCGTGCGCGAAGGAGCTGGGCCCATCGATGACATCATCTAACCAAGCTGGCAACAAGCCTGGCAGCAAGCCCGGCAGCGAGCCTGGCAGCAAGCCTGGCAAAGCGGGCGACGAACAGACGGGCGACAGGTTTGGCGCCCATCGCGTGCTTGAGCCTGCCTCTGCCTTGCCCCAATCCGCCCAGCGCTTAGACAACGATTTCTCGCGTTTTTATGACACGGAAATCCTGATCGACGTCGACACGCTCAACCTCGACGCGGCCAGCTTTCGGCAGATGCTCGAGGCATCGGGTGGTGACGCGCAAGGTGTCGTCAAGCTCGTTGACGAAACGGTAAGGTCGCGAGGCAAGCAGCACAATCCCGTGACGGGCAGCGGCGGTATGTTGCTCGGCACCGTGAAGCGCGTTGGCTCGGCCGTGAGCGCCGAGCTGAAACCAGGCGTACGCATCGCGACACTGGTCTCGCTTACGCTCACGCCTCTGCGTTTGAGCGCCATCAACGCCGTGCGCGCGCAATCCGCGCAACTCGATGTCACGGGCCAAGCAGTCATTTTCGATTCGAGTCCATTTGCGGTCTTGCCCACCGACTTACCTGAGCGTGTTGCGCTGGCTGCGCTCGACGTATGTGGCGCGCCTGCCCATGTCAGCCGCAGTTGTGGCCCGGGTGATCGCGTGCTCATCCTGGGTGCGGGCGGCAAAAGTGGATTGCTATGCGCGGCGCTCGCGCGCAAGCACGTCGGCTCAGGCGGGCAAGTGATCGGCGTCGAGTCTTTTTACCAAGCTGCCGAAGAGCTGCGGGCGCTCCAAATCTGCGACGCGGTGATCGAAGTCGATGCGCGCGATCCCATCGCGGTCCGCAAAGCCATCCTGGAAGCCACCGGTGGTCACGAGGTCGACCTGAGTGTTTCGTGCGTGAACGTGGAAGGTGCGGAGATGAGCGCCATCCTCGGCACCGTCACGCGCGGCAAGGTGTTCTTCTTTGCGATGACCACGAGCTTTTCGCGCGCTGCCTTGGGCGCGGAAGGTGTGGGTAAGGACGTGGAGCTTCTAATCGGCAACGGCTTTGCCCGCGGCCATGCGGAGCTCACGCTCGATCTGTTGCGCAACCAGCCCAAAGTTCGCGCCTTGTTCGAAAAGCGCTACGGGTAGGCCTACATTCGCGCCACGACCCAATCCCAGATACGGTCCGCAAGCACGCTCTTGGGCAACGTACCCAGTGCATCATCTCCATCCGCGTGCACTAGCGTCGCCACGTTGGTATCGCCGCCCAAGCCATCGTCTGCGTGGTTGGCTACGACTAAGTCTACCTTCTTGCACGTAAGCTTAGCCCGCGCGTAGGCCACGACATCGTTCGTTTCCAGGGCAAAACCCACCAATAGTGGCTTAGTACCCAACCGGCTCGCTCCCAGCTCGGCGAGAATGTCAGGGTTCTTGACTAAGTCCAGGGTCAGGGTATCGGTCTTTTTGATCTTCTGCGTTTGCAGCGCGGCAGGACGATAATCGGCGACAGCGGCCGTCATTACCACGGCGTCTACAGCATCCTTGCGCGCGATGATGGCCGCGTGCATGTCGCTGGCCGAGCGCACTTGCACAACCTCTGCACCCCGTGGTGGCTCGATGGCGACCGGGCCGCTTACTAAGATTACGTGAGCGCCGCGCTTGAGTGCGCACTCCGCGATCGCGTAACCCATGCGACCGGTCGAGCGATTGCTGATGAAGCGCACCGGGTCTACGTCTTCTTGCGTGGGGCCGGCAGACACGAGCACGGTTTTGCCCGCTAGGTCGCGCTTGCCTTCGAACAGTGCTGCCAGCGCCGCGGCAATCTCGACCGGCTCGCTCATGCGGCCCATACCCTCTTCGCCGCTTGCGAGCTTACCGTGTACCGGGCCTACGAAATGGGCGCCTTCTGCGCGCAACGCGGTGACCGCGCGCTGCAGCGAAGCGGCCTTCCACATGCGATGGTGCATGGCGGGCGCATATAACACCGGCCCCTCGATACACCGTAAGGTCGTGAGCAAGGCATCATCGGACATGCCGGCCGCAGCACGCGCGAGTAGGTTGGCCGTGGCGGGGGCGATGACCATTCCGTCGGCCCAGGCGCCAAGCTCCACGTGGACTTCGCCTGCGTAGCTGGGATCCCATAAGTCCACGATGGCGGGCTTGCCGGTGATGCCCGTAAAGGTGATGGCACCGATGAAACGTGTGGCGCTCGGAGTCATCACCACGCGTACCTGCGCGCCCGCGCGGCCTAGCTCGCGCACTAGCTCCACGGCTTTGTAGGCTGCAATGCCACCACTTACGCCGACGACGATTCGCTTGCCCGAAAGGCTCATGGACGGGGTGTAATCCATCAGGGCGCTTGCGGCATGCCTTCGCGTTCGGTCCAGCCCGGCACGCCCGTGCGACCATCCCGTTTAACTGTCTCAGCGACGCCATCGGTACCGGGTGCTTTGGTAAGGATCAGGTACTCGTCGGTGCGGTATTCGGTATGGGCATCGTTTGCGGGCGCCACGTAATCTGCGGGTGCTGCCCCGCCACTGCCGACGCGCCAAATCTGCGAGGTGGGCGGGTAACTGTCGGTGCGACGCTCGCGTACGGCACGGCCGGTATGGGCATCGCGCACGATGCGGAAGGACGTGAGCTTGAAGCCGGGTACGCCGCGTTGCGACAAGACCTTGATGCCGCTGGGCAGCGTGGGGTCGGGGCGCATGAGCTCGGTATAAGGTGCCACTTCGTCGATACGGCGTACGAAGCTAACCTCGCGCGCGATGCTGCGTGGGCCACGGACTTCCACGCGCACGCGCCCGCCTCCTACGACGATGCCGAAGGCGATTGGATGGGGTAGGTCGTTGCTTAGCTTCAGGTTCAGCTTAGGGTAAGCCACCACTGCATCGAGGCCGAGCTTAAGGTAGGCGCTGGGGCGCGTGTGGGTATTACGTTCCACAAAAGGTAAGCCTGCAAAGTAGCTCGCTGCGTGTAGCGTGCCCGCGATCTGACAGGTACCGCCGCCCACGCCATCGCTTAGCTCACCGCCTGCAATGACAGGGGCAGGGCGAAAGCCGTTTGCTTCGCCGCGCTCGCCGACGATAGCGTTGAAGTCGAAGACATCGCCAGGCATGAGCACGATGCCGTCCACGTGACGTGCGGCCGTGCGCAAATTGTAGGAACGATCGGCATCCTGAGTGTTGTAGCGAGTCTCGAAGCTGCTGATGACCTGACTAAGATCGAGGCCCGCGATTTCTGCGGCACTGCGCCTGGCCGGCGTGCGCTTCATCCGCGCTTTGACCGTGGTGGTACCCTCAAACATGGCGCTGGCGAGGGCATCTAAGGTGCCGTGGACGTCGAGGTCCATGCCTGCTTGCTCGGGCAAGACGCGGCCCGTGCGTAGGTCGATGCGGGCATCACGTACACGCTGATGCACCTGATCGCGCACGCCCAGTAACCAATGCTCCGCGCGCGCTGCATCGAGCTGCGCAGGCACGGGTAGGGCGAGGGGCTCGTCTGCGTACTCTTGGGCGTGCAGACGGCGTTGAGGCGAGGTGGGATCGCGCGCGGCGATGATCCACCCATGTAAGGTTTCCAGATCAACCTGCGCGCCGAGCTGTCCGCGCGTGGTCTGAAACTCCCACGGTCCCGCGATGATTTTGATCGGCGTGCTCAAGAACGCGCGCGCGCTCGCCAGGGCCGTGCTCTTGACCGGCGTGCCGAGCTCGAGCGTTTCAGCCCCAAGCGTGATGGACACGTACGTGGACGCATGCGCCTGGGAATCAGGCACCAGCAAGTAGCCGGAGAGGCCGCCCGCCGCGCAAAACAGACCGACTGCAAAGGCCATCGGGCGACGCGCAGCACCTTCGCTGGAACCCGCGGGATCCACGCCGAAAACCTTCGCTCTGATGCGGCCCAGCATGATTGTCTTACATGTGACCACATGGGGTGCGCCGGATCAAAATTCCGGCGAAACGCGTCACGAACAAGCAGGCGCCTGGGGTGTCGGTGTCGATCGCGATCTGACTCCGCCGAGCCCGGGTTGGTCGCTCAGCTCAACGCGATCCCAGGCGCCGGGAAGCCCTTGCACAGGTCTTTCACTTCGCCGTTCACGCGGGCAATCGCCTTGGTATCGTCAGGCGTCTTGACGATTTCGGCGATCCAGTCTGCCACCTTCTCCGCCTCTTTCGGCCCCATGCCCCGGCTGCAAATCGCGGGCGTGCCCAAGCGAATGCCGCTCGGGTCGAAAGGTTTGCGCGTATCGAACGGCACAGAGTTGTAGTTGCAGACGATGCCCGCCTCATCGAGCGCCTTGGCCGCGATCTTACCCGGCACGTTGAGAGGGGTAAGGTCGGCGAGCACGAGATGGTTGTCCGTGCCGCCCGTCACGATGGAGATGCCGTGGCCAGCCAGCCTCTCGGCCATGGCCTTGGCGCTCGTGACGATGCGCGCTGCGTACTCTTTGAACTCGGCCGTGTCGGCTTCTTTGGCGGCGACGGCGATGCCAGCCGTGGCGCTGTTGTGCGGGCCGCCTTGTAGACCCGGGAAGACGGCTTTGTCGATCGCTGCCTTATGCTTCTCGTCGCACAAGATCATGCCGCCGCGCGGGCCGCGAAGCGTCTTGTGCGTGGTGCTCGTGATCACCTCCGCCAAACCGACCGGCGACGGATGCGCGCCACCCGCGATCAGCCCCGAAATGTGTGCGATGTCTGCGACCAAGACCGCGCCGACCTCGCGCGCGATTTCCGCAAACTTCGCGTAGTCGATGATGCGTGCGTACGCCGTGGCACCGCAAAACAGAATCTTGGGCCGATGCTCGCGGGCGAGCGACGCCACGTCATCGAAGTCGATGCGGTGATCGTCCTTGCGTACGCCGTACTGCACAGCCTTGAAATACTTGCCCGTGATCGAGACGCCCCACCCGTGCGTGAGATGTCCGCCGCCGGGCAGCGCCATGCCCATGACGACGTCGTGCGGCTTGCAGAACGCAAAGTAGACGGCGAGGTTCGCAGGCGACCCGGAGTAGGGCTGCACGTTCACGTGATCGACGCCGAACAGCTTCTTCACGCGCGACACCGCGAGCACTTCGACTTGATCGACGTACTGCTGACCTTCGTAATAACGCTTGCCGGCGTAGCCTTCCGAATACTTGTTCGTGAGCACGCTGCCCGTGGCCTCGAGCACCGCACGCGACGCATAGTTCTCGCTTGGGATCAGGCGAATCTTCTCGAACTGACGGCGCTCTTCCTGCTTGATGAGGTCTGCGATTTCAGGGTCGCGTTGCTGCAGTGTGGGCTCGGCGCGGGCTTCGGTATGCATGGGCAAATCCTCCGGGCAAAAAGCGATGCATGGGGCGCGCGCCAGACTTAGCAGGCCACGCCCATGCTCGGTAGCCGTGAGCGAACGCGCGCGTCAGAAAGCGCGCCACCACGCGCCGACTGCAAAGCGTACAAAAACAACGAGATCGACTTTGACAGCCCCAATCCATCGCGCTAGTAAAGGCGCGCTTCGGTTGAGAAACGCGAAGCTGAGCGGTGGTAGTTAAGCTGGTTATAACGCCGGCCTGTCACGCCGGAGGCCGCGGGTTCGAGTCCCGTCCACCGCGCAACACTCGATAAGTAAGAACGCCGCAATCCGAAAGGGTTGCGGCGTTTCTTGCTTGTGGGGTGATCGGGTTAAAGCCCGCTTTGGAAGCAGTG
>JBKJIA010000568.1:0-6370 GCA_046598735.1 Polyangiales bacterium | reverse complement strand
CGCGTGCAAGCGGGCCCGCGCATCTTCGAACGCGCGCTCTTCCCACTGAGCCGAGTGGTAATGCACAAGCGTGTAGTCCATGTCGAAGCCCACCGCGCGAATCGAGCGCAAGTTGAGGGTTCGATTGCAAAACAGCCGGCGTTCGGGCGGAATCTGCACAGTCGGAGGCTCAGGGCTCAACGTCATGATCGCGACGAGTGTGGCACGCCGGGACGAAGCCGACGATTTTGGTTTGAGCTTCTCTCAACGCCGCGCTGCAATCGCGCGCGCAATGCGCACGCCGTCCATGGCTGCGCTCACGATCCCGCCCGCATAGCCTGCGCCTTCGCCAGCCGGATACAGACCGGGCACATCCGGCGATTGCAACGTGTCCGCCAGGCGCGGAATGCGCACGGGCGAGCTCGTACGCGACTCGACGCCGACCAGCACCGCCTCATCGCTCACGTAGCCACGCAAACGCTTACCGAACGTGGCGAGCGCGCTGCGCATGCGAGCAGACAGTAAGATACCGCCGGAGTCGAGCACCTCCGCTACGTTGCCGCCGACCAAGCCCGGCTCATAGCTCGTGTCAGGCATGGTGCTCGAGGCTCGCTTGTGCATGAAATCGGTGGCGCGCGTAGCCGGAGCGCGCAGGCCGTCATTGGCGGCAAGCTTGGCGTTGTGCTCGATTTTGCGCTGAAAATGCAGGCCGCCCAGCGCGCCCGTGTAACCGGCTGAAGCGAAATCTTGCGGCTCGATCGACACCACCAAGCCTGAGTTCGCAAACGGCGAGTCACGCCGCGACAAGCTCATGCCATTGACCACGATGCCTTCTGCTTCGGTCGACGCAGGCACGATGAAGCCGCCCGGACACATACAAAAGCTGAACACGCCGCGCTCGCCTTCCGTGTGGGCGATGCGATAGGCCGCGTTCGGCAGCTTGGGATGATCGGCATGCGCACCATATTGGATGCGATTGATCAGTGGCTGTGGATGCTCGATGCGCACACCTAGCGCAAAGCCTTTGGCCTCGAGCGTGACGCCCAGCTCCGCAAGGCCTTCGTAGATGTCGCGCGCCGAATGGCCGGTTGCGAGCACCACGATCTCGGCTGCGATTTCGCTGCCATCCGCAAGACGTACGCCGCGGACCTTACCATCGCTAGACCGTAAGATCTGGGACACGTGCGCACCAAATTGAAACGCCACACCCACAGCTTCGAGATGCGTGCGCATGGCCGTTATCACCTTGGGCAGCTTGTTCGAGCCGATGTGCGGTCGCGCTTCGGTCAGAATTTGCGGCGGCGCACCGTGCACGGCCAACAGTTCGAGCACATCTCGCACGTCGCCACGTTTGTGCGCGCGCGTGTAAAGCTTACCATCGCTGTACGTACCGGCCCCGCCTTCGCCGTAGCAATAGTTACTGTCGGGGTCGACGCGACCATGTTGTGTGAGCCCCTTCAGGTCGCGCCGTCGCGGCTGCACGGTCTTACCGCGATCGAGCACCAGACTGCCGATGCCGTGACGCGCGAGCTCATAGGCGCAAAACAGCCCGGTCGGCCCGTCGCCCACGATCACCACACGTTTGTCTTGATCCACATCGCGCGGTTCGGCGCCGCCGAGCGCAGGCGCACTGGGATCGAGCGTGGCCAACGTAAAGTGAAAGCGCACGCGGCCACGGCGCGCGTCGACCGCACGGCGCACGACTTCGAGCGCAGGTAAAGCGGCTACGTCCACGCCAAGCTTAGTCGCCACGAGCGTGCTCAAATGCGCGAGATCGTCCGGCTCATCGAGGCCGACTTCGATCTCGACTTCGTCTATTTTCACGTGCGCGCCGGTCATCTCGCGCAGGGTCTAGCGCACGGGCTCGCTTGCTTCACATCGAAGCGCTTCAGCCACTACTTCGCGACCCTCAGTGCCAACAAGAGTAAGTACGCCTGCGAGCCATCATCCTTGGTAGTACGCTGACCCACCCGCAAAAGACTGCTACATTGGGCCGAGTTTCATGCCAACCCAACCTCCCATTCGCATGCAAGTCCACGGCAGTGAAGACCGCCGTATCGACGGGATTCTGGCTCTGATCGAGGAATCGTCGCGCGTCGCACCGCTGCCCGAGATTCTGGAACGCATGTGCATCCAGGTTGCCCAGATCGCTCACGCCGAGATCGTCAGCGTGTACGTGCGCGAGGAAGAGAGCGCGCGCCAAGTGCTGGTGTTGCGCGCCAACGTAGGCTTTCCCGCCGAGATGTTGGGCAACGTCAAGCTCGAGCTCGGCGAAGGCATCACCGGTTTTGCGGCCGAATGTCTGCGCCCGGTCTCAGCCGCCGTTGCGCAGCAAGACAAACATTACAAGCACGTTCCAAACTTGGGCGAAGAGCAGTTCCCATCGTTTCTCTCATTGCCGCTGGTCATGGGCGGCAAAGCCATGGGCGTCCTCAATTTGCAGCGCAAAGAAGGCGGCGACTTTACCTCCGCCGAAGTGGCGCTGTGCGCGGCCTTGGCCACACCTTTTACGCTCGCCTTGGACCGCGCCAGCAATCGCGCAGGCAATGACCCGGCAGAGCTCGGTCGCTCGGCGCGTTTGTCGGGCATTCCACTCGGTCAAGGTCGCGCCATGGGTAAGGCGCAAAGCATGTTGACCTTTCGCGCGCTCCAAGAGCCCACCGGCCCTGGCATGAGTGGACGCGAATGCGTGCAAGCTGCGCTCGCTCGTGTGAGTGATCAAGTGATTCGAACGCTCGCGCGCTTGGACGGCGAGCTTGCACCGGACGATCGGCGCGCTCTGGCTGCGCTCCAGGTCACGTTGCAAGATCAGCGGCTGTTGTCGTTGATCGCGGACACGAGTGCCGAGCTTGGCGTGGTCGCCGGTCTGCGTAAGGTCGCGCGCGACTACGTGGCCGCGCCGTACCTGCTCGGCGGCGAAGGCGCCATCGATCCGTGGCTGAGCGCGCGCGCGGGCGAGATCGAAGACTTGTGCTTGTGGATCGCCGCCGAAGCTTCCGAAGACGAAGGCGGCCCCATGCCCGGCATGGTGTCGGTCATGGCCGAGCGGCTAGGCTCGTTCGCCCTGATTTGGAGCATCGCGCGCGGCGTTTCGGCGGTAGTCGTGGGCGGCCATGTCGACGGCCGGAGCTTACCCGCTTCGCTCGCCCGCGCGGCGAAGCTACCGGTCGTGGCCGAGGTCGCAGGCTTGTTTGCGTGGGTGCGCTCGGGCGACACCTTGCTCGTCGATGCCGACCAGGGCGTGGTGCGCGTCAATCCCTCCGCCTCCATGCTGGCCCAAGTCCGACACGGTAAGTAGGCAGCGGCGCTCGAGCGCGCGAACAGTTGTTACGCGCCGCGCGCTTGGGGCATGGTAACCGACTGTCGGAGAGAAACTACATGGCGGGTTGGAGGCGCGGGATCATGGCGTGCGGGCTGGGCCTGAGCGTGCTGTCTGTACCTGCGTCGACGTTCGCCCGACCCGATGCGCGCGCTGGTTTTCGGCTTGAACGCATGGCGCTCGCGCCCACGCCGGAAGACGGTTTCGCCCTGACACTGCCGGACACGCTCGCGCCCATGCGGTGGGCCAGCGCGCTGTCGCTCGGCTACGCACTTAATCCATTTGAGCTTCGCGGCCCGCCCGCGCAGGCCGTGGTCACGCAGCGTTTGGGCGCGGAGCTCGCCTTTGCGCTCGGCTTGGTCGAAGGGCTCGAGGCCTACGCGCGCGTGCCTTTCGTGCTCGTCAGCGCGGGTGAGAACACGCGCATCGAACAGGCCAGCTTCGGCGCGCCCGGTGGTTTTGCGATCGGCGATATCGCGCTCGGCGGCACGGCGCACGCGTTTCAGTTTCGTAGCCTGCACTTGGGCGCCCGCGCAGAAATGTTGTTGCCCACCGGCAGTCCGGCCGAGCTTACGGGCGACTACGCCATCGCGCCGCGCGGACATCTGCTCGCCTCCTACGAGCTTTCACGCCTCACCTTCGGTCTGGAAGGCGGCGCCGTGTATCGCCCGCACCGGGATTTTGCGCAGGTGCGGATCGGCTCCGAATACGAAGGGGTAGCGGGCTCGCGCCTCAAGCTGCGTCAGAATTTCGAGCTGTGGTTCGAAGCGTTCGGCACACGCAGTGCACGCAGACCGAACGATGCCTCCGCCCTCGACACGCTCGATCTGCTGTTGGGTGGCCGGCACCGTGCCCCAGTGGGGGCGTTTTGTTTGCACACGAGCGGCGCGCTCGGCGCGGGTTTCAGCGACGCGGCCGGCGATCCGGATTTGCGCGTCCTATTCAGCGTCGCGCTCACTTCCGAAAAACACGCTGAAACCTTACGCGCATCGGCGCATGATGCCTTCAGCGCACAGGCACAGGCCGCACGCTAGGAACATTGACAGGCTTGCTCAGCATCGGCGACCGAGGCTCAGGCGCAGCTTTCGCAAGCAGACGCATCCGCAAGCAGCAAAAGCTAATAGGAGACCGACATGACCAAAGCAGGCGCTGGAACAATTGCCGCACTACCCGCAACGCACGCGGACATCATCCACAAGAAGTCGTTCGCTCACTTTGCGACGCTCATGGAAGACGGAACCCCGCAAGTGAACCCCGTCTGGGTCGACGAAAAAGATGGCTACTTGCTGGTCAACAGCGCCGTCGGCCGCGTGAAAGATAAGAACGTCCGGCACAATCCGCAGGTTGCGCTTTCGGTCACGGATCCCGAAAACCCCTATCGCATGCTGGCCGTGCGCGGGCGCGTGGTCGAGTACATCACGGAGGGCGCCGACGCCCACATCGACAGCATGGCCAAGAAGTACATGGGCCTCGACAAGTACCCGATGCGCAAGCCGGGCGAACAGCGCGTGATCTACAAGATCGCACCCGAGAGCGTCAGCTCCATGGGCTGAAGCGCTGCCATCGCTGTATGGCTTGCCGGTGTTGGATACGCATGTTAGGTACGCCGCCCCTGTCGCAAGACTGGGCAAGTTCGGGGTTGTAGCTCAGCTGGGAGAGCGCTGCGTTCGCAATGCAGAGGTCAGGGGTTCGATCCCCCTCAGCTCCACAAACTAGGTAGAAGTCGTCGAAGGCTCGGGCTCACGCTCGGGCCTTTTGCGCTTTCGGCTCGGCCTGCTCGCACGCGGCTATGCCAACGGAAACGACGACACCGCCACGCGCCGACCTTCGGGATCGCGAAAGTACAAGCTGTGCTCCGTCTCGCTCTCCAGCATGGCCTGGGCAACCAACCGCGCACGCAGCGCGGGACGAAGCGTCGCGTCGATGGCAAAGGCCACAAGCTCCAGGCTGTTCGCGTCGATTGCTGGCTCGCTTTCACCGCGCAGTTCAAGCATCAGGACGCAAGCAGGCCCAAGCCCCAGCCACAGCGCGCGTGGCTTGAGATCTCGAACCACCGTCAGGCCAAACCACGACGCATAAAACATATGCATCGCGTCGAGGTCGCGTACGCGTAGAGCAAGGTGATGCACCAGAGTCATGCCGCGGCTCAGTGTAAGGGCGCAGGCTCGTTAGCGCTCAACGAGTCACGCGCCTCTTCTGCATGGACGCCCGCGGGTCGCAGCGCGACATAGCTTGCAAAATGCGCGGCGGCTTCGTTCTCGCGATTGGGATACTGCTGCAAGATGCTCGCAAGTAGAAACTGCGCTTCAGCTGCCTGTGGATCGAGCGTAAGAACACGCTTGAGCTCGCGCTCCGCAAGCCGTACGTCGCCGAGCGCCAAGTGAATGGAAGCCACGAGCTGTCGCAGCGGAACATCGCTCGGATGCGCCATCAAGTGAGGGGCCGCATACGTCAAGGCGGAGCGCAACCGCGAGGCGCGCACGCACACTGATAACAACGCGCGCATGCTGCGCTCTGGATCGTGCCCTTCGCGTAGAGCCGTGGCGAGATACTGCTCGGCACGCGTCAGATCACCCGCGGCGGCAAGCGTACTGCCTTCCTCGAACAGCTGGGCGGCCTGCGCGCGAGTTGCGGCTTCGCCATGCGGTTTCAGCACCGGACGGGTCGCATGCTGTGCACAACCAAACAGACACGAGAGTAAGACGCTCAGGTACATATTCTTGAACATGACGGATCTCAATTCTTGGCTTCGGTTTTGGGCAAATTCGCAGCGGGCAAGAGCGTCGCATCGTCGACATCACCTTCGAAATGCTCGTAAATTCGCAACATTTCATCCACCAGCGAGCGCTCACGCAGCGGCACCGCCTGCACCACGCTCGGTACGATGAAGAGCAGGTTTTTCGTCTGGTCGCTGCGACGATTGTGCGTACCGAACAAGCCCCCGATGATCGGGATGCGACTGAGCCCGGGCAGGCCACGTGAGCTGCGCGCATCGCTTGCGCTATCGAGACCGGCCAGCACCAGCGACTTACCAAGGTCGAGATTCACCACGGTCTGCAACTTAGACACATT
>JBKJIA010000375.1:0-2542 GCA_046598735.1 Polyangiales bacterium | reverse complement strand
CGGCGCGCGCTGATCCGGTTCGACCAAGCGCCCGTGCGGCGGCTTGGCGCACTTGTGAAAGCTCGGATTTGAGCGCGAGCACCAGCTCCGGTTCGCCTGGTGCTTCGCCATTTTCGTCGCGGATGCGACCCAACACTTGGGCGGCCACGACTTGCACTTCCGTGTCTTCATCGGCGAGCGCGAGGGCTACGAAATCCGAGGCACGACGTCCGCCCAAACGACCGAACCCGAGCAACGCAGAACGCCGCACGCCGGGATCATCGCCAGACAGTAAGCGTTGCAGACGATCGAGGGCATGCGGGCCGCCCACTGCCGCAACCACGGGCGCAAGCACGCCACCCTGCGGACCGGACAACGCCGTCGCCGTCAGCGCGCGCTCCACGGCTTCGGGCGAACGTTTAGCGAGCGCTTCCAGCGCACGTACACAGGCGCGCGCTACGCTCGGATCGGGCGACAGCGCATGACCGACGAGTAAGACCGCGTCGTTTTCGTCTGCCCATTGCGCAAGACAACGCGCCGCTGCGGTGACCACTGCATGCTCAGGGTCGGACAGACTGCGGCGCAGCGTACCGCGCACGCGTTCGCGTAAACCGTCCTCGAGATGCTCCGCCACCGACGCCAAATCCGCCGTCAGCTCGATCGCGACTGCGCGCTCTGATGAGCTTTGCAACATCGGGATCAACGCGAGCATCGGCTCCACGGCTTCGCGTCCCCACGCGCGCAACGCGCTCAACGCTTGCGACGAAGGTGCATCGCCTGCGACATGGCGCACAATGGCAGACAACGCTTCGACGTCTTTGGCCCACGCCAAAAGCTCGGCCGCAGCGCGACGTGCTTCCGCATCGGTCGAGCTTGTCAGCACCACACGTAACCAAGCGCGCGCGCGATCATCGAGCCGCCAAAATCGCGGCAACGCCGCTTGTGCAGACTCGGGAGATTGCGAGATCAAACGCGCAATCGCGACGGCTGCCGCGCCCACCACGTGAACCGTCGATTCCTCGAGCGCCAAGAACAGCGGCTCGAGTGCTTCCACGCGACCTGTGCGTCCGAGCGCCGAGATGGCAACCCGACGCAACAAACGATCTTGCAGCAACGGCTCGAGCTCGACCCATGGGATCACGGCATGCACGCGATTGAGCGCATCGAGCGCAGCCATGCGTAAGAACGGATCACTCGCCGTCAACCGTGAGCGCATGACACGCTCAGCTTCTGGACCGCCAATGCGCGCGAGGGCTTCGATCGCTTCGCCGGCTTCATTCGGGTCTTCGGATGCGGCCGCTTTCGCAAGCTCAGCCACGACGTGTACGCCGCCCGATTCGCCGAGCGCTTCGACGACGAACTTTCGCGCATGCTCAGGTACGCCCGGCAGCGCGGCGATAAGCGCGGGTGCTGCGCTCGGTCCGAGCGCTTCGAGCACGTCGAGCGCCGCGTTGCGCAGGCCCACGTTTTCGCCCTGACAGATGCCCTGCACGAGCTCTTCGATAAGCCCGAGCTCCACCGCGCGCGTGTGCACAACTTGCACCGCTTCTTTGCGCACGCGCCAGTCATCATCACCGAGTGCACGCAACAGCAGCGGACCTGCGGCAGGTGATGGCTCCTGTGCTGCGTGCATGATCGCGCGACGTCGCACCTCGGGATCGGCGTCCCCTAGAGCCTCTCGCAAACGCTCGATGCTCATGCGCCCCTCGTCAACATGGGTGGGAAAGAAGAAGTGTCGATGTCGCGCGCTGCCGCGGCGATCACGGAGGCATCCACAACGAACACGAGGCCGCCTTGGTGAGAGTAGACCTGCGAAATACCGCGCCTATCCGCACCGCGTCCAAGCTCGGGCACGCTGCGTTGTTCTTGGTGTCCGGCGCCGAACACGTCCGTCACGCCATCCACGATCAGCGCCACTGGCTGATGCTGTCCGGCCACGCGCACGATGATCCATTTCGTGCGCCGCGAGGCTGCTATGGGCGGCAAACCAAAACGCACGCGCAAATCGATCACGGGCAACACTTCGCCGCGATGGTCCGCCACGCCCATGATTTCGGCGGGCGCGTGCGGCAGCGACACACTCGGCAGCGGATTGACGATCTCGCGCACGATGTGGATCTCAACCGCATAGCGCACGTCGCCCACGAGGAAGCTGACCAGGTTTTTAGCCTGATCGCTGCGGTGACGCGCGCTCGATTGAGTGTTCTTGGCCTTCATCGCTTAAGCAGAGGCTCCGCATGTAAAAGGATCAGAATGTCATTGGGATCATCACGATCCTGGCTCGACGAACGGCCCAGGGTGCGCACGGCACGCGGGCGCCCAATGCCGAGCACGTAGTCATTCATGTCGCCGCCTACGGTCGAAGCCATTTCGACTTCGTCTTCGTAGAGGCGATACACCTGCAGCACGGCGTCGACGAGCATGCCCAAAATCTCATCGCCTGCGGCCACCAGCAGCACGCGCGTGTTCTTGTCGAGCGGCCCTTCCTTGAGCTGCAAGCGACGTCGCAAATCGATCACGGTGGTCACGCGACCGCGCACCGACACGATGCCGAGCACTTCGT
>JBKJIA010000251.1:0-3832 GCA_046598735.1 Polyangiales bacterium | reverse complement strand
ATGCGCTGGGCTTGGATGCGCTCGGTATCGACCGCAGTAGCAGACAATGCAAAGCCGCTCGTCAGCTTGCCGTCGACCTATAGCTCGGGGCCTTTACGTCCCGCGTTTGGAAGGCAGCGCGTTCAATACCGCCTGCAGCTCCGCCGGCAAAGGCGCTTCTACTCGCAGCTCTGGCTTGCCTGGGCGCGGAATCTGGATGCGCGCCGCATGCAGGAACAGTCTACCGAGACCGTAAGGTCGCAGCGCGCGATCGAGCGTTTGATCGCCATATTTGTCGTCGCCTGCGATGGGATGATCAACATGCGCTGCGTGCACGCGGATCTGATGGGTGCGGCCGGTGACCGGCATGGCTTCCACCAAAGTGACCTCCGAATAGCGCTGCAGCACTCGAAAGCGTGTGAGCGACTCTTTGCCTTCACCCGTCACTTCGACCATGCGCTCGCCCGAGCGCAGGTTGTTCTTGGCAAGCGGGGCATCGACCTCGACGCGCTTGTCGGGCCAGGAGCCGTGCACGAGCGCAAGGTAAGTCTTCTTGACTTGGTCGCCGCGCAACAGCTCATGCAGAGAAAGTAAGGTCGGGCGCGTCTTGGCGACCACGAGTAAACCCGAAGTTTCGCGATCCAAACGATGGGCAAGCTCGATGTTAGGCAACGTAGGGAAGAGCGCTCGCAACGTTTCGATCACGCCCACGCGCACGCCACTGCCGGCATGCACGGCCAGGCCCGCCGGCTTGTTGAGCAGCAAGAGATCGTCGTCTTCGTACACGATTGCGGCGCGTAAGGTTTCTTGCAGACCATCGCCCACCACCACGGGCATGTCTTCGGCCAAGCGCAGCGGTGGCACACGGATCACATCGCCTGCTTTGAGCTTGTACTCCGGCTTGGCGCGGCCCTTGTTCACGCGCACTTCGCCTTTGCGCAGGATGCGATAGACCAGGCTCTTGGGCGCGCCTTTGAGTCGCGTGTGCAAGAAGTTATCGATGCGCTGTCCCGCATGTTCCGGGTCGACCGTAATAAAGGCGACGCTGGGCTTTTCGGGCGGTTCTTCGCTCACGCACGCGGGCGTAGCACAGCGGCTGCGCGAAAACCTTCAGCCCGGCTTCGTTTGCTCGCGTGCTGCGCTTGCACGGATGCTCTGAGTCCCGCACCCTGCTTCGCCCGTGGCAGCCCATCGAACCACCGTCGACCGTCCAGACCTTACGCTTTCACGCGTGGTGCGAGAGAGCATCGCTGGCAGCTCATGGAATGCCGCCCGTGACCTGTGTCGGACCGGCCGCGTCACCGTGGATGGCCAAACCGCGGTCGATCCCGAGCTACGTCTGCGCCCAGGCTCGGTGGTCGAAGTCGATCCAGTGGGCCGCAAGCTGCAGAAGGGCGCGCTGACCGAAGACCGCGTGGTCTACCTCGATAACGATGTGGTGGTGGTCAACAAGCCTGCCGGCATGCTGAGCGTGCCCTTCGACAAAGGCGACCGCGACACGTTGGTCGACATCACGCGCGTGGCCCTGCGAAAGCGGAGTGCGGCGCGTTTCGACCCCGAGCTTGGCATCGTGCACCGCATCGACATCGACACGACGGGCCTGTTGATGTTTACCCGTAATTTGGCCGCCAAACGCGCACTGCAGACGCAATTTCGGGCCCATACGGTGCACCGCCGTTATGTGGCTTTGGTGCATGGCGAGCTACGTGAGCGCACGATCGAGAGCTTGCTCATCCGCAACCGCGGTGATGGATTGCGCGGTAGTTACGCCAAGTTTCGCGCGCCCAAAGGGCCTCCGCCCGAGGATGCTCAGCGCGCCGTCACGCACGTACGTCCACTCGAATCCTTACGGTCTGCCAGCATGATCGAATGCGAGCTCGAGACCGGGCGCCAACATCAGATCCGCATCCACCTGAGCGAGGCAGGTCATCCGTTGCTCGGTGAGCGGGTCTACGTGCGCGACTTCCCAGGCACGCTCATTCCAGCGCCTCGGCCCATGCTGCACGCACGCGAGCTTGGCTTTGTACATCCGCGCACAGAGCGCGAGATGCACTTCGAAATCGAGCCCCCGGCCGACTTTGCCAACGTGCTCAAACGCCTACGAGGCTGATCGATCTGCGCATGCCCTGTGATAGAGTGTGCACTGTGGCCCGTCTGGACTACGTATCAGGCAGCCGACACTAGACCAGCGACGCGCGTCTGGGGTCCGTGCTGATCATCTAGCCGCTTTTGGGGGTGAATGAGTGCTCGCTCGGGACCGCGAGCTACCGCAGTTTACGCGCTTCCAGCTGCTCTCCCGCTTGGGTGAGGGCGCGAGCAGTACGGTTTACCGTGCCCACGACGAAACGCGCGATCGCGAAGTGGCGCTCAAGGTCCTGCACGAGACCACCTCGTCGGCCCTGCGCATGGTGCGCGAAGAGTTCGCCGCGCTCTGTGGCATGGACCATCCCAACTTAGTCAAGCTACTTGACGTGGGCGAAGAGGCCGGTGCGTTCTTCATCGTGATGGAGCTGGTCGAAGGCGTGGACTTCGTGGAGTACGTGCGCCCGCGTCCCCATCAAATCCACGAGGACCGCCTGCGCGACGCCTTGATCCAATGCGCGGTCGGTCTCGATCAGCTGCACGCGATTGGTAAGGTGCACCGCGACATCAAGCCCTCCAACGTGCGCGTCACACCAGATGGGCGCGTGGTGATCTTAGACTTCGGGCTGCTCGCCGATGCACACTCAGGTCTGAGCTTGTCGGTCGGAGACAAGCTGCAGGCAGGCACCGCGGCGTACATGGCGCCCGAGCAAGCGTTAGGCGATGCGATCTCGTCTGCCACCGATCTGTACGCGCTTGGCACCATGCTCTATCAGGCACTGACCGGTGACCTGCCCTATAGCGGCTCGGCCCACGAAATCTGCGTGGCGAAAGTAGGCACGCCCGCGCCCGATCCGCGTTTGCGCGGTCTACCCATCCCGGAAGATTTGGCGGACTTGTGTCAGCGCTTGCTCGCGATGCATCCCAGCGATCGTCCCGACGTTCGGCAGATTCTGACCTTACTAGGTGGCAAGGAATGGATTCGCGATCCCGGTCGACTCGCGTCGTTGCCACCGCCCGATCGCATTCCTTTCATCGGGCGAGCCCAAGAGATCAAGCGCATTGACGATCTCGTCATGCGCGAGAAGACGGCGACGGTGTGTCTGCACGTGCTCGCGAATGCGGGGCTCGGCAAGAGTGCGCTCGTGCGCGAGAGTGCGCGTCGCCTCGCACGCCACGATAGCGTGGTCTGGCTCGAAGGTTGCGCCAGTCCGTCTGCTGCGATTCCGTTCGAAGCGATGCAAAGCATCGTCGATCAGCTGGCGGCATTCCTGCTGAAAAATGGCGTCAAACCCGCGTGGTTAATCGATGGCGTAGAGTCGCTGCACGAATTGTTTCCGGGCTTGCGACGTGTGGCGCAGATACCCCATCGCCTCGGCAGTCCAAGCGTGCCCGACCGTTTGGAGCGTCGCTGGCGCGCCCTGACGGCACTCAAGCATTTGCTCACGTGCGTTGCGCGCGAGCGCCAGCTTGTGCTGTGGGTCGACGGCTTTCATCACGCCGACATCGACACCGTGCGCCTCGCCGAGCGGCTATTTCAAGGACAATCGAGCCCACCCTTACTGTTGATCCTGTCGTCGCAACCGAGCGAGGCCTCGCTGCCCTTGCCTGAGCGTCAGATCATGGTGCTCGATCCGCTATCCAAGGAAGAGACGGAAGCGCTAGCGCGCAAGCTCACGCGGGATGATGACGAAGCCTTACTGTTGGCGCGCAAGGTCGCGGCCATGTCGGGCGGCAATCCCCTGCACTTGATCGAACTTTTGCGCTTGGT
>JBKJIA010000190.1:0-4400 GCA_046598735.1 Polyangiales bacterium | reverse complement strand
GCGTGCGTCAGACGCTGAGTTCGCCATCACGAAGCCGGCGCGCCCCTTCGCACTCAAGGCCGAGTAGAAGAGCTGAAGGACTCGGTCGGTGCCGGGCGGCGCTTCCCGTTCGGGCTGCCCAACACGGACAACGGCAACTACCTGTGGATTCAGCTCTTCTACTCGGCCTTGAGTGCGAAGGGGCGCGCCGGCTTCGTGATGGCGAACTCAGCGTCTGACGCACGCGGCTCGGAGCTTGAGCTGCGCAAGCAGCTGATCGAAGCGCGCGCCGTGGACGTGATGGTCTCGGCAGGCACCAATATGTTCTACACGGTGACTTTACCGTGCACGCTGTGGTTCCTCGATCGCGGCAAGCCCAAAGACCGGCGCGACAAGGTTCTGTTCCTCGACCTGCGCCACATCTACCGGCAGATCGACCGCGCGCACCGCGATTGGACCGAGGGGCAGACTGGCTTCATCGCCAACGTGGTCCGACTCTACCGAGGGGAGGATGTTGACCTTACCTTTGGCGGGGACGAGGCGAGCGCCAAGCTGCGCGAGATTTTCGGCAAGAAGCCCAAGTACGCCGATGTGCCGGGGTTGTGTAAGGTGGTCAGCATCAAGGAGATCGAAGCTCAGGGCTTCAGTCTCAATCCGGGTCGCTACGTTGGCGTCGCGCCGGGCGAAGAGGTGAGCGACGAAGACTTCAAGGTGCAGTTCGAGGCGCTGAACGAGGAATTCGAAAAGCTTACGGTTGAGGCGCGCAAGCTGGAGAAGACGATCGCGAAGAACGCGGCGGAGATCCTTGAAGCATGAAGACGAGCGCGTGGCGAGAGTGCAAGCTCGGTGACGTGATCACTTTGAAGCGTGGTTACGACCTGCCTCATCAGCAGCGGAAGCCCGGTCCGTTTCCGATCGTCTCTTCTTCTGGTGTGACCGACCACCACGCCGAGGCCAAGGTCCAAGGTCCAGGTGTCGTCACCGGCCGATACGGCACGCTGGGCGAGGTGTTCTTTGTGGAGGGCGAGTTCTGGCCGTTAAACACGGCCCTCTATGTTCGCGACTTCAAGGGTAACGATCCGCGCTTCGTGTCTTACTTCCTGCGGGGACTCAACTTCGGCAACCAGAACGCAGCAGGCGCGGTGCCGGGGGTCAACCGCAACCATCTGCACGCGATGGACGTGCGCGTCCCGACGCCTACTGTGCAGCGCCGCATCGCAGAAACCCTCTCGGCCTACGACGACTTGATCGAGAACTGCGAGCGGCGCATCCGCGTGCTCGATGAGATGGCGCGCGCCCTGTACCGCGAGTGGTTCGTGCTCTTCCGCTACCCCGGCCACGAGAAGGTGCCGCTCGTGGATTCGGCGCTCGGGCGGATTCCGAAGGGGTGGGAGTGCGGTCATTTGGAAGACCTTCTGGTGTTGCAGCGTGGTTTCGACTTGCCGAAGGGGCAGCGCGAGGAGGGCACTGTACCGATCATCGCGGCGACGGGCGTGAACGGCTTTCACTCGGTCGCGAAGGTTAAGGGGCCAGGGGTGGTTACCGGGCGATCTGGCTCGATCGGTCACGTGCTCTACGTCCAAGAAGACTTCTGGCCGTTGAACACCAGCCTATGGGTCAAAGAGTTTCCAAAATCGGAGCCCCTGTTTGCGTACTTTGTGCTCGCTGGGCTCAATCTCGCGCAATTCAACGTGGGTGCGGCTGTGCCGACCCTGAACCGCAACGATGTGCACGGTCTTGATGTGCTGATCCCGCCTCGCGCCCTACAGATCCATTTCCAGCGGCACGCGGACTCGTGGATGCGGCATAAACGACTGCTTCAGCGGTCTGCAGAGAACTTCCGTAAGGGCCGCGACCTGCTCCTCCCACGCTTACTGTCTGGCGAACTCAATGTGGAGGCCCCCGCATGACCGCGCACTCGTACACCGAAAAAGCACTAGTCGAGCAGGCGACGTTGGAAGTCCTCGCTTCGCTCGGCTGGACCACGGTGTCCGCGGCGCAAGAGACCTTCGGCCCGCGCGGAACACTCAGGCGCGAGTCGCCACGCGAGGTTGCCCTCGCGGCGAGACTTCGTGCAGCGCTGACGAAGTTGAACCCCGAGGCGCCGGCCGTCGCGATCGACCTTACTATCGACGAGCTGCTGCGTGATCGCGTGGCCATGGGCCCGGCTGCCGCCAACCGCGAGTTGCACCGTATGCTCACCGACGGTGTGAAGGTCACGGTCAAAGATGAGCGCACCGGCAAGGCGGAGCCGCGCACGTTGCGTGTCATCGACTGGGAGCACCCCGTCGAAAACGATTTTCTGGCCGTCTCGCAGCTCTCGCTGAAGGGGCCGCTCTATACCTGCATCCCGGACGTGCTGCTGTTCGTGAATGGCCTGCCTTGGGTCGTGATCGAACTGAAGCGCCCCGGCGTGGCCGTGCGGCAAGCGTTCGACGAGAACCTTACTAGTTACAAACATGCCCAAAACGGCGTGCCGCAGCTCTTCGCGCACAACGCGCTCTTGATCGCCTCGAACGGCACAGACGCCAAGGTGGGCTCGCTGACGGCGGACTGGGAGCGCTTCTTCGACTGGAAACGCATCGAAAGCGAAGACGAGCCACGGCGCGTGTCGCTCGAAGTATTGGTGCGCGGCACCTGCGACAAGGCGCGCCTGCTCGACTTAGTTCAGAACTTCTCGCTCTTCTCCGAGCATAAGAGTGGTCTGACTAAGATCTTAGGGCAGAACCACCAATTTCTCGGCGTGAGCAACGCGATCCGGGCGACGCTTGCCGCGCGCGATGCAGGCCACGGTCGTGCGGGCGTATTCTGGCAGACTCAGGGCTCCGGCAAAAGCTTCTCGATGGTGTTCTACGCGCAGAAGATTCTGCGCACCGTGCCGGGCAACTGGACGTTCGTGATCATCACCGACCGCGTCGAGCTGGACGATCAGATCGCCAAGACGTTCGCGGCGTGCGGCGCCGTGGAAGACACGACCAAGTGCCACGCGTCGAGCGGCGCCCATCTGCGCGAGCTGCTAGCGGGCAATCATCGCTACGTCTTCACGTTGATCCACAAGTTTCAAACGAACGAGGTGCTCAACGAGCGGCGCGACGTGATCGTGATCGCCGACGAGGCCCACCGTTCGCAATACGATCAACTCGCGATGAATATGCGTGCGGCGCTGCCCAACGCGTTGTTCGTGGCCTTCACAGGCACGCCGCTGATCGCAGGCGAAGAGCGCACGCGAGAGGTCTTCGGCGACTACGTGAGCGTGTACGACTTTCAGCAGTCGATCGAGGACGGCGCGACGGTGCCGCTCTTCTACGAGAATCGCACCCCCGAGCTGAACCTTACCAACCCGAACCTGAACGACGACATCTACGACGTGATCGACGAAGCGGACCTCGATGCTGAGAGCGAGGCGCGCCTGCAAAAGCTGCTGGGCCAGCGCTATCACCTGATTACGCGCGACGACCGACTCGACACGATTGCGTTGGACATCGTGCAGCACTTCCTGGGCCGCGGCTTTCAAGGTAAGGCGATGGTGGTCTCGATCGACAAGGCCACCGCGCTGCGCACCTACGAAAAGGTTCGCCGCGAGTGGGAGGCTGAGCGCGTGCGCGTGAAGGCTTCTATCACTTACGAGCAAACGGATGCCGAGCGTGCGCCTCTGCTCGAACGGCTGCGTCGCCTCGAAGCGGTGGACATGGCCGTGATCGTGTCGCCCGGCCAGAACGAGATCGAGGAGATGCGCAAGCTCGGCCTCGACATCGTGCCCCACCGCAAACGCATGCTCGAGTCACGGCCACCGCTCGACGAGCGCTTCAAGGATCCAAGCGACCCGCTCTCGCTCGTGTTCGTGTGCGCCATGTGGCTGACCGGCTTCGACGCGCCGAGCTGCTCGACGGTCTACCTCGACAAACCCATGCGCAACCACACGCTGATGCAGACCATCGCACGCGCCAACCGCGTGTATCCCGGCAAGCACAGCGGTGTGATCGTGGACTACGCCAACGTCTTCGAGTCGCTGGAGAAGGCGCTCGCTCTCTACGGCACAGCGGGCACGACGCAGACACCCGTGCGCGACAAGGACGCGCTCGTAGAGGAGCTGCGCAAGACGCTGGCCGATCTCGATGTCTTCTGCGCGTCGGTTGAGGTGGATCTTGCGGCGATCGAAGGCTGCGCAAAAGCGCTCGATCGGCTCACGCTCGTGGGCGAAGCCGCGAACACGTTGCTCGGGTCGGATGAGCGCCGCAAAGCGTTTCTCGCGCAAGCACGCCTGGCCGAGCGCCTGTACACGGCCATCAAGCCCCACAAGCGCGCCTCGGAGTTCGCGCTGCGCATGGCCACGGTGAGCACGCTATCCGAGAAGATCCGCGAGGAGACCAAACCCGAGCAAGTCGACATCACTGAGGTGCTACGTCGCATCGGCGATGTGC
>JBKJIA010000187.1:0-8567 GCA_046598735.1 Polyangiales bacterium | reverse complement strand
GGAACTTCGCTTGCGGTGCTGGTGACTCCTGTGTTCATTAGAGGTGTGACTACCCCACCCGATCTCGTAGCGCGTTACGCTTCGGGAGCGGTGTTGCCGGTGGCTCTGAGCGGCATCTTCAACATCGTGCCGTTGTTTCCTCTCACTTTTCTCCTCGCGATAGCGGGGGCGGCATCGAGTGTCTGGTCCGGTTGGATTGGCGCTGATGCCATGCTCGCCCTTGGGGGCGAACAAAGAAAACGAGCCGCACTAGTACCAGCTGTCCTGGCGGTGAGCCTGGTACTACTCGCGACTGTCATGCGGATGGCGATGCCGAAATGAGACGCGTTTTCACAACACGCGGACAGCTCGGCGTGAAGTCCATTTACCCAAGAATTCCAGGCCTTTTAAGGCCTGCAAGCCGCGTCGTGCACGACGTCCGCGACCTTGACCAACACCCACGAGACACAAGGTCGCGTGGGCGTTGCGGCCGCCAACGGAGTCTGCCGATGCCTGTTGTTCGCCCATGCAGAACACGTTGGTCATCAATGTTGACATCGGAGAGACCCGAGTCGCCCTGATCGAAGAGGGCGTGCTGGCAGAGCTTTATTTAGAGCGCGAGCAAGATCGCAGCCCTGTCGGCAATATTTATCTCGGTAAGGTCACGCGTGTGCTTCCAGGCATGCAGGCGGCGTTCGTAGACATCGGTCTCGATCGCGCGGCCTTCTTGCACGTGGAAGACGTGGTGCCCGAAGAAGATCTCGAACAGCTTCTCAATGGCGAGGCTGAAGGGGAAGAGTCCGAGGACGACCCCGCCGCAAAATCCAAACGCATCTCGCGCAAGACGCCGATTCGGGACGTGTTGAAAGAGGGCCAAGACATCGTCGTTCAGGTGTCGAAGGGTCCGATCAGCACCAAAGGCGCGCGTGTGACCAGTCACGTGGCGATGCCGGGGCGGTACGTCGTGTACATGCCCACGGTCGATCACGTCGGGATTTCCAAGCGCATCGGCAACGACAAGGAGCGTAAGCGTCTGCGTGAAGCGATCGATGCGTTCAAGCCTGCGCAAGGGGGCCTGATTGTGCGCACGGTCGCGCAAGGGCTGACCAAGCGCGAGCTCAAAGCCGACGTGGGTTACCTCGTGAAAGCCTGGGAACGCGCGGCAAAAAAGCGTCAGTCGATCAAGCGGGCACCGGCCTGTTTGTATACGGATCTCGATATCGTGCTGCGTGCAGCGCGTGATCTGTTCACCGAAGACGTGAAGAAGATCATCATCGACGATCCGAAAGAGCACGAGCGCTTGGTCGAGTTCGTATCTGCGTTCATGCCCGAGCGAGCGGACGACGTTCAGCTCTATCAGGGCGATGCGCCGGTGTTCGATGAGTACGGGATCGAAGACGAGATCTCGCGCGCGCTCGCGCGTAAGGTGCCGCTGCCTTCGGGCGGCTATTTGATCATCGATCAGGCTGAAGCATTAACGGCCATCGATGTGAACACCGGCCGTTTTACGGGGCGCGGCAAGGATCTGGAAGAGACGATCCTGCAGACGAATCTCGAAGCCGTGAAAGAGATCGGCTACCAGCTGCGCTTCCGCAACATTGGCGGTTTGATCGTGCTCGACTTCATCGACATGGAGCGTTCGTCGCACCGGGATAAGGTGTATCGGGCGCTGCTTGAGGTCTTGAAACGTGACAAGGCCAAGACCACGGCCGTGCGCGTGTCGGAGCTGGGGCTCGTGGAGATGACGCGCAAGCGTACGCGTGAGTCACTGGGGCGTACGGTGCATGAGCCGTGCTTCTACTGTGATGGCACGGGCGTGCTGCAAAGTAAGACCACAATCTGTCACGAGATCTTGCGGCAATTACAGCGCGAGAAAGACCAGTTACCTGGTTACAAGATCATCATCAACGCGCATCCGGCCATCTGCGACATGCTGCAGCGCGAACAGCGCGGCCATATGGAGCAGGCGAGCAATCGCGTGCGACGCCAAGTCGTGCTCACTCCAAGGCGTGAATATCATTTGGAACAGTTCGACTTAACAAGCTCTTGAAGGGGACGCCTGCCCCTGATTTCTCGTGTGCGCGCCCTGTTTCGCCCCGTGGTATGCTGCGACCCACATGAGCGACGGGGAAAAACAGCGCCGCGAGGCGCGCACGACGATCAACAAAGAGTTCGAGTCGTTCGACGCCTTCGTGCATGAGTACGTGACCAACGTCTCGCGCACGGGCGCGTTCGTGCGTTCGCAAACGCCACTCGCCATCGGCACCGAAGTGAACCTGAAGTTCACCGTGATCATGGACGAGGTCGAGAGCATCGAAGGCACCGGTAAGGTCGTACGCGTGGAGACCGATCCGCCGGGCATGGGTGTGGTGTTCACCGAGCTCAACGAATACTCACAGCGTTTGATCTCGCGCTTGCTGACGGCGCAGAGCCCAGTCGCACGCGACGAATAGCGCGCTCCGGCGAGAGCCAGCCGGGCTTGAACAGTCATGTCGCTGAGCTCACCGCTCACGAGGTGCGAACGATGAGCGATTTTTCGGCGGGCCCGCGTTGGCAGCGTCCCAGCGGCGCGCCAGCTTGCGCATGCGATCGAGTGCGAGCGCGTCGTGCTTCACGTCGGTCTGCTCGTGTGGGTCGCGCGCGATGTCAAACAGCAGCTCCACGCCATGTGCCGGGTCGTGCAAATAGCGGTGGGTGCGGCCCGTGTAGGCGGTCATGAAACGGGGGCCGATGCGCAATTCGCTCGCCGCTACGTCTGGCCATGCATAAGTACCCGCAAGACTCCCTACCAAGCTCGGTTCGGTCATCGTGCGGGGGACCTCGAGGCCGAGTAGCTCGAGTACGGTAGCTGGCAGTGAGGCGGTGGAGACTGGAGCGTCGATGCGTGCTGGGGACAGACCGGGTACCGCCAGCAGAAACCCGACGCGCACCTGCTCCGCATGAACTGAACTGCCGTGAAAGTCGCCGCCGTGCTCGCCGAACTCTTCACCGTGGTCACCGAACACCGCGACCAGCGGAGCGCGTCCGCGGATCCGCGTAAACGTGCGCAGGAAGTGCGCGAGGGTTTGCGCGCTTTGGCGCACCGCAGCGGCGTAGCACTGGGAGGGCTTTGTGCGGTCACACTGAGCGGGATCGCGGAGCCGATAGGGCGCATGCGGCTCCATGAGGTGAACCCAAGCGCAGAGCGGCGTCTTCGTGTCGCGCGCAGCTTCGAGCACCACCGGTAAGACCTCCCCCGCGGACACGTACGTTTGCGTGTGCGGGGGTCTTGTGGGCTCACGCATGCGTGCGTCGTAGTTGGCGACCCAGATCGACTCGAAGCCGGATTGTACGCCGGTACGCGGGTCGCCGACGTGACTCGTTGGAACGGTGATCGCGCGATAGCCAGCGCGTTGCAGTGCATGGCCAAGCGTCGGGTTGGGATCGCGCCACAGCACCAGACCGCCTGTCTCGTCTGAAGACTCGAAGTTCAGTTTGCTGACGGGTCTGCCACGCAGGGTGCTGGACAGAGACTCTTTGGTGGCGGCCGCCGGGCTGACTGCGGACGTGAACTGCAGGTGAGGTCCCAGCGCGTCACGCAATGGGGCAAGGTGCTCCACCGCGTCCCAGCGCAGCGAGTCGATCGACAGCAGCAAGACGTCCCTACCGGCGGCCATCCCGACGCTAGCGCGAACAGTCAAGTCGTCGGCTCCTGCGATCGGCGCGTCGCCCTCCTCAGCGTGCCCGGCTGCGAAGTGCAATTCCGCCGGCTCGACGCTGTCCAGCGCGAGATCGGAGGCTGGCTCGCTGAATGCGCCGCCTAACATGGCGATGCTGCCGTCACCATTGCGATCGAACATGTACTCGAGCGCGTGCACCCAGGTGCGCACGTGGCTGGTGCGATGGTGGATCGCCAAGCGCGTCTCAGGAAAAGCCCGCAGCAGAGGGCCCGCGCAAGCTAACAAGACCGCGGCGAGCGCCAGGGCCGCGCCTACCCAGCGCGTAGCAAGGCGCTGCGCTCGAATGCGGATCAGGTCGGCGATGCAGACTGCGAGAATCAGCTGGATGGCGAGACGGAACCAGTCCTCGCCATTCCAGCGCAGCTTACTGAGTAGGAAGGCACAGATAGATGCACCGACGAAGGCGCTGATCGGCCGGACCGAGCGATGGAGCTGCCCGCCACGTGCGAACCAAAAGCCGTGCGCGCCTGCCAGGCCGACAATGGCGACGATCGAGAGCGCGACCCGCAAGTTGGGGCCGACCCTGCGCGGGTCTTGGGCGAAGAAGACCAATAGGAGGAGCACCGTGGCGTCGCAGGCGCCGACCAGGGCCATGCCGCCAAGTCCAAAGCGCAGCAAGCGTCGCGCGAGCTCCGCCCGCGCGAGCAGGACCGTACAGGCGAGCAGACTGCCGACAGCCCACCCCACGGCCAAGAATGACAGCGCGCTCGTAGCCGAGGAAACGCGCGGGGCGTACAGGCGCAGCCGGGCCAAGTCCAGCAGCACGAGTAGCAACGTCGTTAGGAGTGCACCCGCGCAGACGACTGTACGGCCACTTAAGTCTGTTTGCAGAGAGGATGCCAACTTCATCTACGGCCGAGAGACTACCCGAGGACGATCGCGCGACAAAGATGGCTGGCGAAAATATTCCGGTGCGGTGACGACCGCAAAGGAGGTGGAGGGCAGTGCCACTTAGGATGTCTCGCCGTTGTCCGCGTTCAGCAGGTTCCGGAGCTTGACCCCCACCACGAGCCGCAGCGATGCAGCGTAGATAGCCAGCGTGACGAGCAGGTCGACCAGAAGGGCAAGGGCGGGACTGTCCGGTGCAAGCGGTCGCACGAGCAGGAGTCCGACCGCCACCATCGTGAACACCACGCACGGCTTCACGAGCGCGAGGGTGAGCGCGCGGGGTGAGAGTCCGACGGCGCGGCGAGAGATCAGCAGCGACGCGAGCACGAGCAAGAGAGTCGCCACTGCCCACGCCCCAGCGGTCACCAGCACAGGATCGTCGCTCGCGAACCAATGCAGGCCGAGCACCATCGAGAGCCCGACTAAGACAAGGTTGAGCATGGAGTGCAGGAGGGACAGCTGCGATTTGCCTGCAGCTACGTAGACAGACGGTATGGTCTCGACGATGCCGCGCAGAAACGCGGAAAACGTAAGGAGTCGGATGGCCGCACCCGCGTGGGGCCAGCCGCTTTTCCCGAGCAGCGCTAAGATACGTTCGCCATCGATGAAAACGAGCGCCATGACCGGGATGGTCATGAGTGTGACCGTGCGAACCGTCCACAACCATGCCGAGCGGAGCTTTTCGAGCTCGCGCCCAACGCGCGCATAGACCGGCAGCGCCGTGCGATTGCCGACTTGTAAGATGGCGATGCTCGGCGCCATGGCCAAATCGAACGCGACGCGATAGCCGCCGAGTGCGGCGGTCGAGACGAGTCGGCCGAGTAGGAGATAGTCGAGGTTTCTGCTGAGCTGCACGACTGCCACCGAGCCTGAAATGTGCAATCCAATGCGCGCCATCGGGCGAATCGCGCGCCACTCGAACACGCGCCGCGAGTAGGCTCGGCACAGCGCAGTCGCGCCGAGCAGCTGCGCCGCACCACTCACGATGTTGCCTATAAGCGGTGCCCAAGCGCCCTTGCCTGCTGCCGCAAGTGAGAGCGTCGTCAGACCTGACAGTAAGGTAGCGATCGTGGTGACCGAGCCCAGTGCCTTGTAACGCATCTCCCGCGCCAGCAGCGCCAGCGGCACCGCAGCACCCCCTACGAACAGCAGCTTGGAAGCAGAGACGCGGATCATCGAAGTGAGCTCGGGAGCGCCATACAGGCGCGCGATCCACGGCGCGGCTAGCGCCACCCCGAGCGCAAGGATGCAAGCTATCCCGCTCGCGTACCAGAACGCGCTAGAGGTCTGTGTATCTGTCAGCTCGGGCTGCTGCAGGGTCGCCGTGCCGATGCCCAAGCCATTGAAGCACTCGACGAAGACGGTCACGGACCAGGCCAGGGTGGCCAAGCCTATCTGCTCGCGCGTCAAGAAGCGCAATACCAGCACCATCGCCAACGCATCGAGAATACGTGCGACCGCGGTGGCCGAGCCGAGCCACAGCAGGCCGCGCGCGAGATTACGCCGCTCTTCGTTCATGCCCGCGGCGCCGCCCTGTGCGAGCCGCCCAGTTCGGTGTATCTCTTACGGCTGTGCCGCATTCGGTGAGTATCTTGTGCCACACGCTGTCGGGGAATGCCTTTGGGCGGGCCCACGTCTTGGCGCAGCTGCTGCGCGATGATTTCGATGTGGAGATCGTTGCCGCTTGTCGGCCCGGCGACTTGGTGTGGGCGCCGGTCCGCGGTCGCTGCGAGTTTCCAATCCGGCGCTGGACGCCTTGGTCGTATCCGGGGTATCTGGCTCACGCGCCGAGCATTGCGCGTACGCTCGTCGGCGGCGAGGTGATCTACGCCGTGAAACCGCACCTCAGCTCTCTCGGGCTTGGGCTTACGGCGCGCCGGGTCTTGGGTCGGCCTTTGATCGCCGACGTCGACGACTGGGAGCTCGGCTTCAGCTCTCTCTCGCGCGACATCGCCCTCGCTCCCTGGGCGCTGTTGTCGGCAGCCAGCGCGTTGCATACCAGGCGGATGAGTGCGGCGGTCAGGCGCGCCGATGCGGTGACCGTCAGCAATACCTTTCTGTACGAGCGCTATGGGGGTGCATGGATTCCTCACGCCCGCGCAGAACATCCCGCGCTAGCGACCGTGTCCTCGCACGGGTTGCCGACCGTCGTATTCGCAGGCACGCCGCGTCGTCATAAGGGACTGCGCGATCTGCTCGCGGCATTCGACGCACTAAAGCGGCCGGCGCAGTTACGGATCATCGGCGGCACGCTCGACCCTTCGTTGGTCGAGCAGGTCGCAGCTCGGAAAAACCCACGCATCAGTATCGAGCCACCTGTGCCGATGGACGCTCTGTTCGGGATCTTGGCCAGCGCGGACGTCATCGTAATCCCGCAGAGCGATAGCCCCGCGAGCCGCGGCCAGCTACCTGCGAAGCTGCTCGATGCAATGTCGGTCGGGAAGGCCATCGTGTCCACAGCGGTGGGCGACATACCACGCTGGCTCGCCGATGGCGCAGGAGTCGTGGTGCCCCCAGGCGACGTACATGCTCTGGGCGGTGCGATCGACGAGCTGCTAGCAGATCCACCGCGGCGAACGCAACTCGGGGAGCGCGCACGCGAGCGGTTCCGGGAGTATGGGACGCCGGAAATAGTGCGACCAAGACTAGTAGCAGTCGTGCGGCGTGCGCTCACGGGCGAGCCGATGGCAGACTGGCCGGCGCCTTTCGCGGATCACTGACGACCATCGAGCAGGCTGGCGGCGATCTGCGCGAACACGGTCTCGCTGCGCTCGGCGCGTACGCGAGCTTCATCGTACGAAGCAAGCTCCGACACCGACGCGTACCAGTGGATGACGTACGGGTCGGACTGCAGGATGAAAGCCGCTGCGCTCGCCGCATCGGCGCGCTTCCGAAAGTACTGGCGCGAGAGCTCGGGTCCGAGTGGATAGAACGCGCGCGGTGGTAGTTGATAAACGCCAAGCTCGCGCCCGCAGCGGGTCAGCATTTCTTGCAGCAGGTGCGTGCCGAGGCGATAGCGGCGCAGGCGCTCTGGCTCCGAAAGCTCGGCCACGCGAGACAACGTACGCAGCAAGAATGGATGGCCAGCGCGAAAACCGAGCACCGCGTTGTTCGCGGCGGTGTGATACCAGCGTGCCAGCCACGGGAAGGCGCGCTCGCCGCCTGGCAACCTCGCACAAGCCTTTCGCAAGAGCCCACGCAGCGGACCACCCAACACGCGATAGGGATGTACGCCATGGCGCTTGTCTAGGGGCCAAACCACATGCTCGAGGCCGCAGAAAGCGCCCAAATCGTACAGAGGTGATAAGTCCCGCAATGTCACGGTGTCGGTGTCGAGGTAGATGCCGCCGAAGCGCAAGAGCACTAGCAACCGCGCGAGATTTGCACGCGCTGCGGGCTGCTCCAAGCTGGCGAACAGGCGTGCCAGCAGATCGAGCGGAAGCGAAGCCTCGGCGTCCGCGAACAAGCTACGCTCATCGAGCCGGGCCAAGCAAAAGGCCTGATTGCTCCGGAACGCGCGAACATGCTCATCGCGCTCTAGGTCGTGTGAAGCCCAGAGCGTCACCCGCGCTTGCGTGACGTTGTGCAGAGCGCTCTCGACCGCGAGCTTGGCAAACCAGGGAAGACGCGCACCGATCCAGATGAAGTGAAGCTGAGCGGGGATGCGATCTGCCATAAAGGACACATCCTACGGGAGGGCCGCTAGCTCGTCGACCAACGTGCACACACCCGTACCCGCGGCTGCGAACCTTACGGTTCACCAACTACGTGACGGCGCGTAGGTAGCCGGACTTGACAAGCTTGAGCAACACTTCGCTCGTCTCGAGATCGCTGGCTAGGCTCTTGTTGAGAATCGTTTCGACCGTGCCGTAGTTGATCACGAGCTGCAGCACGTCGAGCTCATCGGGCGAGAGATCGCGCAGCGGCGGGACGACGGGCATGGCCAAGGACAACGTGGCGTGATGCGACGGCAGCTGCGTA
>JBKJIA010000308.1:0-4432 GCA_046598735.1 Polyangiales bacterium | reverse complement strand
ACAAGCTCGGCGACTTATATCGCAACCATTTGAACGAACCCGAACGCGCGCTCGATCTCTTTGCTGACGTGCTTGAACGGTCGCCCTTGCACGAGCCTACGCAAGCGTCGCTCGAAGCGATGCTCGACGAGCAAAGCCTCAAGCCGCGCGCCGCTGCGCTGCTCGAACCGCTCTATTTGCGCAAGTCAGCCTGGCCTGAGCTGACGCGTGCGCTCGAAGCGCAGTTCGAATCCGAAGCCAGCGTGGAAGTGCGTAAGGATTTGCTGTCACGCCTCGCGCAGCTTCATGAAGTGCAGCTCGAGGATCTCGACGCGGCGCTCGAGACGTTCGCTCGTCTTTTCCGCGTGGATCCGTCGGATGCTCACACCTGGGAAGCCATGACGCGTCTGGCGCGCGTGCAGGGTCGTCAGCGGCGCATTGCAGAGGTGTACGAAGCGTACCTCGACGAAGTAGGTGTTCACGATGACGTGAGCGTCAAGCTCGCGGTCGCGGCGGCTCAGCTGCGCGATCACTATGATTCGGACCTTGCGCGAGCAGCGACGCTCTATCAGCGCGCGCTCGATTTCGATCCCAGCGCGCGCAAGATTGCAGACGCCCTCGAAGGCACGTTGGTGCGTCAAAATGCGCACGATGACTTACGCTCCTTCTATCGTGCGCAAGCAGATGCGGCCGAGCACGAGACGCGCCGTCTGCTCCTCTTGCACAAGCTCGCAGCGTTGCTCGAACGCGACCTGAAAGAGGGCGAAGCGGCCGTGCGCGTGTACCAGGAAATACTGGAAATCATGCCCACCGACGCGGTGGCGATCGAAGCGCTAGACCGTTTGCTGGCTGCAGCGCAACGGTGGTCCGATCAAGCGGAACACTTGCAAGCGCAGATCGATGTCGCCATCGGCACGCCTACCGAGCTGCCGCTCAAGTTGCGCCTCGCGGAGCTGCACGAACAGCGCCTCGATGACGTGACCTCGGCCATTGATGTGCTCGAAGAAGTGCTGCGCATCGATCCGAAAAATCAAGGCGCGCGCGCATCGCTCGAGCGTCTGTCAGAAAAGCCTGAGCTGATTCGACGCGTCGCGGAGATCCTCGCGCCGCTCTACGAAAAGTCGGGCGAATGGCAAAAACAGATCGGCTTGAACGAGCAATTGTTCGGGATCGAAACCGACCTTGTCGAGCGTTCTCGTTTGCTAGTCGAAATCGCGCAGCTGTACGAGTCGCGTGGCCAAGCGCCGCGCGAAGCACTCAACGCATTTCGTCGCGCGCTGGTCGTGGACCCGCGTGATGACCAAGCAAGGCTCGAGATCGAGCGTCTTGCGACGGACCTCAGCGACTGGGACGCCTTGGTCAATGCGTATGAAGCCGCCCTGGTTGCCGCGAATGAAAATGATACCAAGGCTACCTTACTGTCTGCGATTGCGCGCACGCACGACGAGCGCCGCGGTGATCCGCGAGCGGCCATCACTGCCTACGAACGTTTGATTCAGATCGAGTCCGATGATCCGGCCGCATTCGAGCAGCTGGAATCCCTGCTCACGATGGTAGGTGATTGGCGCGGACTCGTGAGCCTATTGGGCCGCAAAGTCGAACGCGCCAGCGACGAAATCGAACGTGCCGAGCTATGGCGCCGAGCGGGCTCCGTGCTCGACGACTTACTGTCCGACGTGGAAGGCGCCATCGGTGCTTACCGTTCTGCCCTGGGCGAAGTCGAGGACGATGCGCTGAGCCTGCAGGCCCTCGATGGCTTGTACCAGCGCACGGGC
Organism: Polyangiales bacterium; assembly: GCA_046598735.1. Classification (GTDB taxonomy): domain Bacteria; phylum Myxococcota_A; class Polyangia; order Polyangiales; family DASUME01; genus DASUME01. The sequence goes on along the minus strand of JBKJIA010000308.1, from coordinate 2,678 downwards.
GATCATTCGTCCCTTGCCGATGTGCTGAGACGCTTGGCTGAGGTCGGCGTAACCCCAGAGGATCGCGTTGATGCGAACATTCGTCTCGGCGATGTGCTTGCAAACAAGCTTGGCCGTCGTTCGGAGGCGATCGATGCCTTGCGCAGCGTGCTCGACGATGAGCCGACTCGTATCGAAGCCGTCGAGGCCCTTGGTCAACTCTACGAATCGGAATCGATGTGGGCTGACCTACTCGACAATCTGAAGCGTCGCCTAGAGCTTACTGAAGACGAAACCTTACGCATCGAGCTTCAGCATCGCATCGGCAGCGTGCTCGAAGAGAAGCTTGGTGAGGCCGAAGAAGCCATCGATAGCTACAGCGCCGTGCTCATAGGAGCACCCACGCACGAGCAGAGCATCAAGGCGTTGCTGCGCATCGGGGAGCACGCCGAGTGGCGCACGCGCATCGAAGAGGTGCTCGAGCCGGTGTTGCGCGCCCATTCCCGTTGGGCCGAGCTCGCAACGGTGATGAGTCGCAGCGTTGCCGCGATCGTCGATCCAGTAGACCGTCAGATTCGGCTCGTGCGCGTGGCGGAGGTTTACGAACAGGGCCTGCGCGATCCGAACGCGGCATTCCAGGCGCTCACGGAAGCGGTCGCGCAGGATACGGACGACGAGGGCCTCTACGCTGAGGTCGAACGCGTTGCGGGACTGGTCTCTGCCTGGGAATCCGCAGCGGACGCTTTCGAGAAGCGCGCCGGTGCGGCGTCCGACGCCTACGTCTCGCGCGACTTGTATCGTCGCGCGTCGCGCATCGCCGAAGTCGAGCTCAAGGATGAGGAACGCGCAATTCAAGACCTCGTGCGCGCCGTAGAACGCGGCGGCGATGAGGAGTCGCTGCTCGCAGAGCTCGATCGGTTGTACGTGGCCACGGGCAGCGATCAGGACCTTGCTGAAATACTCGAACGTCGCGTCGCGCTCGCAGATGACAACCACCAGGCTGCGGCGCTGCTCGTTCGTTTGGGCGATCTGCGCGAGCAAAAGTTCAACGATCGACGCGGCGCGCTGTCGGCGTTTCGTGAGGTTATCGAGCGCGAGCCCCTCGAGCCGCGCGCGGTGGCCGCGTTCGAAAGACTGCTCAACGATCCAGAGCTGTCTGCCGACGTCATCGAAGTGCTCGACGGCATCTACCGGCAATCAGGCGAAATGACCCGCGTTGCGGAGCTCATCGAGCATCGCATCAAGCTGGCTGAGACCGCGCCTGAGCGCGTTGGCCTGCTCACGGAGCTGGCGGGCGTGTGGGAGCGCGACCTTGGCAATTTCCCCAAGGCAGCCCACGCCCTGCGTCGCGCGTTCGAGCTCGACCATTCCGATTTCAGTCTGCTGGACGAGATCGAACGCGTAGCCGTAGCCGGTGGCGACTTCGACGTGTTGCGCGGCCTGGTCGAAGCCGCCGCCACATCCAGCGATGTACCGCGTAACGATCGTCGCGACCTATGGATGCGTGCGGCTCGCCTCTATCGCGAGCATCTTCGGGACAGCGCGGAATCCGAGCGCGCGCTCATGCATGCGCTCGAAGTCGATCCCGATCACGAGCCTGCCCACGAGGATCTGACGCAGCAACTGCGCGACGCGGGACGGCATGCAGATTTGGTCACTGCGCTCACGACGTGGGCGGGTCGCGAGAGCGACAACTTCGTTGCGGTGGGTCGCTTGCAAGAAGCGGCGCAGATCGCAGAGGGCCCAGCAAACGATCAAGAGCGTGCGATTCGTTGTTACGAACGCATTCTGGAGCTGGACGGCGACCAGATAGAGGCCCTCGATCAGCTGATTCGCATTCATGACGCCGCATCGCGCCACGGTAAGGTCGTCAAGCTCCTTGACAGACGCATCCAGGCAGAGACGGACCCTGACGTCAGGCGTCGGCTGCGCAACCAGGCCGCTATGTTGCGTACAGCGCTCGACGATCAAGACGGCGCCATGCGTCTGTATCTCGGCAATCTCGATGACGAGCCGAACGATCGCGATGCCTTGCAGGCGTTGCAGCGTCTCTACGAAAAGGCAGAGCGTTGGGATGACTTGATGTCGATTCTGGCGCGCTTGCTCGACATCGCAGACAGTCCCGAGCTACGCGTGGGTGTTCGAGTTCAGCTCGCGCTGATCGCCGAGCAAAAGCTCGGACACACGGCGCAGGCCATCGAACAACTTACAGAGCTCCTTGCGGAGACGCCCGATCATCTCGGTGCGAGCGAAGCACTCGAGCGTTTGCTCGAGAAAGACGGCCGCAACGACGACCTAGTGGCGCAGCTGGAACGGCGTGCGGACCGCGCTCGTGATCTCGGCGACAGCGCAGCGGAGAAGGCCGCGCTCGTACGTCTCGGCGAAGTGCTCGCCGACAGACTCGGCAACACCGAACGTGCTGCCGAATGCTACGAGCGCGTGCTCGAAAGTGAGCCTGAACATGTCGGCGCTCTACGGGCGCTCGCCAAGCTCTATGTCGCGCAAGACGATGCCGAGCGCGGCGCTGCCATCCTGGAGCGTCTGATCGGGCAAGTCAGCGGCGAGGAGCTAGTCTCGATCGCGCATCAACTGGCCGACCTGACCGAGAACAAGCTCGGCTCGCGTGAGCGCGCGAAGGCGGCGTTACTGCGCGCACTCGCGGCCGGCGTGCGCGAAGAAGACACGCGCACACTTTTGGC